>NZ_RHQR01000001.1:429131-511316 GCF_003936645.1 Pseudomonas sp. p106 | reverse complement strand
TCGCTCGCCTCCACCAACAAGACCTTGAAAGTCGAAGCCCCTGCTGCCCGCAGCGCGGGTATCAAGGTCAAGTCGGTAGCCGAACTGGTCGAGAAGCTGAAGAACGAAGCGAAGGTGATCTGAATGACTATCCTGGTTGTCGCTGACCTTCTACAAGGTCCGGAAAACGGTGCCGTTGCTCCGTCCACCCTGAACACTGTCGCCGCTGCCGCCAAGATCGGTGGTGATGTACACGTGCTGGTCGCTGGCCAGAACGTTGGCGGCGTCGCCGAGTCCGCTGCCAAGATCGCCGGCGTTGCCAAGGTGCTGGTTGCTGATAACGCGGCCTACGCGCACCTGCTGCCTGAGAACGCTGCGCCGCTGATTGTCGAGCTGGCTCAGGGCTACAGCCATGTGCTGGCTCCGGCCACTACCAATGGCAAGAACATCCTGCCGCGCGTTGCCGCGCTGCTCGATGTCGACCAGATCTCCGAGATCATCGCGGTCGAGTCGGCTGACACCTTCAAGCGCCCGATCTATGCCGGTAACGCCATTGCCACCGTGCAATCGAGCGCTGCAGTCAAGGTCATCACCGTGCGCACCACCGGCTTCGACCCGGTTGCTGCTGAAGGCGGTTCGGCCGCGGTTGAAGCCGTTGGCGCGGCCCACGACGCAGGTAAATCGAAGTTCGTCGGCGAAGCGCTGGCCAAGTCCGATCGTCCAGAGCTGACCGCTGCCAAGATCGTCGTTTCCGGTGGCCGCGGCATGGGCAACGGTGACAACTTCAAGCACCTGTACGCCCTGGCCGACAAGCTCGGCGCCGCTGTTGGTGCCTCGCGCGCCGCAGTCGACGCAGGCTTTGTGCCCAACGACATGCAGGTTGGCCAGACCGGCAAGATCGTCGCACCGCAGCTGTACATCGCGGTCGGCATCTCCGGTGCGATCCAGCACCTGGCCGGCATGAAAGACTCCAAAGTGATCGTTGCGATCAACAAGGATGAAGAGGCGCCGATCTTCCAAGTGGCTGATTACAGCCTGGTCGCGGACCTGTTCGAAGCGGTTCCAGAGCTGGAAAATCTGGTCTGATCCGCCTGCTTCACCTTTAAAGAAGCACGGCCCTTATCATGAGGGCCGGGCTTCTTGTTGAAACAGCTTCAGCGCGTTCGTGCTACGAAGGCGGCGATGGCGGCTTGCGCCGGCTGTTCCTGCAGCAGCGTGGCAAAAGCCTGTGCCTCTGCGTCGATCCGGGCGTTGACCTCGGCCTGTATACCTAACTTGAGCAGACGCTTGCTCTGCATGACGGCAGCCGTTGGCTTTTGCGCAATCTTCTGCGCCTGGGTCAACGCCCAGGCCTGCACCTGGGCCGCAGGCAACACGCGGTTGACCAGCCCTGCCCTTAGCGCTACATCGGTATCGAAGGCCTCACCGGTCAGCAACACTTCGGCCGCGACCTGATAGCCCATCAGCCTGGGTAACAGCAGGCTCGACGCGCCCTCTGGGCACACGCCCAGGTTGACGAAAGGCAGGCTGAAACGAGCATCGGTAGCGGCATAGACCAGGTCGCAATGCAACAGCAAGGTGCTGCCGATGCCTACTGCTACCCCACAGACTGCGGCTATCAGCGGCTTGGGAAAATCGTTCAGGGCGTGCAGGAACTTCCAGACCGGGGCTTGTAACTCCGAAGGTGGGTGCTCGATAAAATCGTTGAGGTCGTTGCCTGCCGAGAATACCGAGGTGCTCCCTTGCAGCACCACAGCCTGGATGTCGCACGACTGCGCCGCACTGTTGAGAATGGCTGTCAATGATTGGTAGTTCTGGTGGGTGAAGGCGTTCTTGCAGGCTGGGCGGTTGAATGTAACGACAAGTACACCTGCCTTTTGCTGGGTGAGGATCTCGCTCATGCTGTTCTCGGGTCAATGGCATGGGTTGATGGACACCTTATAAGGCCTACTGCATTTCGCCGGAACGTCCGAATTGGGTAGGCGCCGGCCCTTGATTGCTCCGGCACCCTTGGAAATATTCCGCTAGCACCTGCCAAAACTTAGCTAGCAGCGCACCCGAAAATACTCACGGAGAAACTCCACCGTCACTTTCACCTTCGCCGAGTTGAGCAACGGCGACGTATGCACTGCCCAGATGTCAGCCGGCTGCCAATACTCTCCGAGCACCTGAACCAGCCGTTCAGACTGCAAGTCATCTTTGATGTCCCACATCGAACGCAGCAATATCCCACGGCCATCAAGGCACCATTGCCGAGCGATCTCGCCGTTGTTGGTGGACAGACTGCCCGTCACCTTCACCGTCTCTGGGCCTCTTGCTCCCGTCATGTGCCACACACCAAAGGGGTGATCGCGCTCCTTGATCACCAGGCAATCGTGATACCCCAGGTCCGATAACGACGCCGGTGTTCCATGGGTTCGCAAGTACTCAGGGCTAGCGCATAACACTCGGTGGTTCTTTGCCAGCGGCTTGGCGATGACGTGGGGCGAAATGTCGTTACCAACCCGAATATCCAGGTCGACGCCCTCTTCTAGCAGGTCGACCAAGCGGTCCTGAACATCGAGGCGAATGTCCAGGCTAGGGTATTGCACCGCCAACTCCGCCAACGCAGGTGCCACCATCCTGCGCCCAAGGCCTGGGCTGCTTATCACTTTCAGCAGGCCCTTAGGTTCGCCATGCAAGGCATCGATCTCATCACCCAGCTGGCTGACTTGATACAACAACTGCTGTGCCCAGCGACTGACACGCTCACCATCGTCGGTCAACGTCACACTGCGAGTAGAGCGGTGCAGCAAACGCAGATTCAGATCTTGCTCCAGAGCACGGATCCGCTTGCTGACGAACGCTGGAGACATACCCAGTTCGTCCGCAGTGGCAGTGAAGCTAAAGCGGCGGGCGACCAGCAAGAACACCTTCAAGTCATGGAGACTGGGCAGATTTTTCACGATCTGGAATCCAAGTTTCAACAGGAAAGCTGATTTTGTCCGAAATGAATAAGATTAGCCTAGTGCTTCCTTCATCGAACAGAGCTCCTGCCATGTCCACACATTCCTTCCGCATCGCCGCTATCCCTGGGGACGGCATTGGCCTCGAAGTCCTGCCAGAAGGTATCCGTGTATTGGAAGCCGCCGCGCTCAAGCATGGCTTGGCGCTGCAGTTCGACACCTTCGAATGGGCCAGCTGCGACTACTACTTGCAACACGGCAAGATGATGCCAGATGACTGGGCTGAACAACTCAAACAATACGACGCCATCTACTTCGGTGCCGTGGGTTGGCCTGACAAGGTACCTGACCACATTTCCCTGTGGGGCTCTCTGCTCAAATTCCGCCGCGAGTTCGACCAGTACGTGAACATCCGCCCGGTGCGCCTGTTACCAGGGGTGCCATGCGCCTTGGCCAACCGCAAGGTCGGCGACATAGACTTCGTGGTGGTGCGGGAAAACACCGAAGGCGAATATTCGTCAGTCGGTGGCATCATGTTCGAGAACACTGGAAACGAATTCGTCATTCAGGAATCGATCTTCACCCGCCGCGGCGTCGACCGTATCCTCAAGTACGCTTTCGACCTTGCCGAGAAGCGCGAGCGCAGGCACGTGACCTCGGCCACCAAGTCCAACGGTATGGCCATCAGCATGCCCTATTGGGACAGGCGCACCGAAGCAATGGCTGCTCACTACCCGCAAGTCAGCTGGGACAAGCAGCATATCGACATCCTCTGTGCGCGTTTCGTGTTGCAGCCAGAGCGCTTCGATGTAGTGGTGGCGTCCAACCTGTTCGGCGACATCCTGTCGGACCTGGGACCGGCCTGCGCGGGCACTATCGGCATTGCGCCCTCGGCCAACCTCAACCCTGAACGCAACTTCCCGTCACTGTTCGAGCCTGTACATGGTTCTGCACCGGACATCTTCGGCAAGAACATTGCCAACCCGATTGCGATGATCTGGTCAGGGGCGCTGATGCTGGAATTCCTGGGTCAGGGAGATGACCGTTACCAGCGCGCCCACGATGATATGCTCAAGGCCATCGAACGGGTAATTGCCCAGGGGTCGGTCACCCCTGACATGGGCGGCACCCTCTCTACCCAGCAGGTGGGCGCCGCCATCAGCGACACCCTGGCCCGGCTCGGCTGAACAGCATTGGCCTTGAAACCGGCATGACTGAGCCCTCTGCACGATATGCCGTCAACCCCTCGGCTTCTGCAATAAAGCACTTTCGCAGCGCCCATTTGTGCGCCGTTGCGTCTGGGCCCTGCGGGTACATTAGCCCGAGGGGGCATCCACACAGCGGCTCAACAAGACCGCCCCTGCTCGCCTCACCAGCCGCCTGGTGGCCCGCCTGGACCTTCCGATACGCGGTATGGAGCTGCACCCAGACGGTTTGCTGGTGGCACAAGTCGGTGGCTGGTCATTGATTGATTGGAATGGCCAGGAACATCCTCGACAAGACCTGTTGGGCAGTCGCCTGCTAGCGTTGGCTAGCCACCCTTGCGGTGCACTCTGGGCCTGCGCCAAAACGGGCAATGGCTGCCTGATTGGCGAACTGAGCGCTGAGGGCGAGTTGCGCCATGGTTGGACCGTTGCGGAGCAGGTCAGTGCATTCAGTTGGGACGCTTCAGGGCGTGCTGTGTATGCCTTGGCGCCTGGGTCGGGGAATATCTTGATGCTCAATACCGGGAGTATCAACGTGCGCAGGTTGGCCTCCCTTCCCCGAGGTGGGGGCCGGCTTGGCGGGTTGGCGGTAGACAGTGCGGGCGGGGTCTGGACAACCCAGCTGGATGGCTGGAGCCTTGCCCACTTCGATGCAGACGGTAACCTGGATCGCATGGTTGGGTTAACGGTGCCCACTCCTACAGATCTGTGCATAGGCGGTACTGACGGAAAAACGCTCTACATCACCAGTGCCCGGCACTCGCTGCAGTTGGAGGCATTGGCCAGCGCGCCAGATGCTGGTTGCCTGCTACAGATGCAGCTCTGAACCGCCTGCTGCCCAGCACTACTTCAGCCTGCGCAGGTTTCATATCGATGAAGAAGACTTCGCCTGCCCCTCCTCTTCACTGCACAGCCAACTCTTTGAACAGCCATTGCTTGAACTGAGTCACTGCATGCGGTTGTCGATGCCGCCGAGGGTGCACGAGATAGTGGCCAACGTAGCGGACACTGTTGCTGACATGACGAAGCGGGCTGACCAGCTGACCGCTGGCCAGCTCCTGCTCAGCTAACAAGTCAGATTCGAGCACCACCCCCAGGCCGCCAGCCGCCGCTGAAATACTCATGGAGCTTCGATCGAACGCCAAGCCGTAGCTTTTCGGTGGCTGCATGCCGTTGGCCGCGAACCAGCCTTTCCATTGCACTGACTGCCCGTCGCTCTGGATCAGGAACAGCGAATACAAGTCCTGCGGTGAACGAAGATGCCTGGCAACCTCAGGGCTGCACAGCGGCGTCAGCTCTTCGATCCGCAGTGGGGTCTTTTCGTGTGACGAAGGCCTGGGCTCGCCGTAAACGATGTCCAGGTCGAAATCATCGTTGTCGAACCGCGCGTAGTCAGTACTGGCGGAGATACGCAGGTCGATGCCGGGATGACCGTGCAGGAAGCCCGCCAGGCGAGGCACCAACCACTGACTGGCGAACGTCGGCGCAACGTGAAGGCGCAGCGGCACTGCGGGCTCATTGGTCGCAATCGCCAACCCACGGCTCATCTCCTCGAAGCCCCGTTGAACATGATCCAGCAGCATGGAGCCCTCAGACGTCAGCGCCGTGTGACGCGTACTGCGGGTGAACAGCGATACCCCTGCTGCAACTTCCAGTTTGCGTATTGCATGGCTGACTGCGCTTGAGGAGAGATCCAGCTCTTTCGCTGCCTCCACGAAAGAGCAGGTACGCCCCGCCGCTTCGAAAACCCTCAGGGTAGAAAGAGGTACCTTTTTAAAGATCTTCATTAATGAATCCAATTCATTGACTGGCGAATTTAAACCTTTTGTCGAGCCTGTATTTTTACATGATCATCTCGGGGTAACTCAATTCGGCTGGTTACTGATGAATTCGCTGCGTCAGTAACCCCGGATCGCTGGTCACCAATGGAGAATAATATGACCGAGAGTCGCAATGAGCACTTTGCCCGGATGTCGACCCATGCCTGGCGAATCCGACGCTTCGCCCTGCGCATGGGTGAAGTACAGGGCCAAGGTTATGTCGGCCAGGCGCTGGGCTGGGCCGACGTACTGGCTGTCGCCTACTGCCACGCCATGAACATCCGCGCAGATCAACCTGAATGGGAAGGCCGTGACCGTTTCCTGCTTTCCCATGGGCACTACGCGATCGCGCTGTATGCCGCCCTGCTGGAAGCCGGGGTTCTGCCGGAAGATGAGCTGGAAACCTATGGCTGCGACGACAGCCGCTTGCCAATGTCCGGCATGGCCACCTACACACCCGGCATGGAAATTTCTGGCGGCTCCCTCGGCCAGGGGTTGGCCATTGCCGTCGGCCAGGCGCTGGGCCTGCGCTTAAAGGGCAACGCTGCGTTCGTCTACAACTCGATGTCCGATGGCGAACTGGACGAGGGTGCGGTATGGGAGGCAGCCATGTCGGCCTCGCATCACAAGCTGGGTAACCTCATCAACCTGGTGGACATCAACCGCCAGCAAGCGGACGGCCCGTCCCACGACATCCTCCAGTTCGAGCCGCTTATCGACAAATGGGCGGCGTTCGGTTGGCACGTGCAACGTGTCGACGGTAATGACTTGCGGGCCGTGATCTCTGCCTTCGATATCGCACGGGCGGTACCCGGTGATAAACCTCGGGTGATTCTCTTCGACACCCTGATGGGTAAGGGCGTGCCCTTCCTGGAGCAGCGTGACAAGAACCACTTCATCCGGGTCGAGCCCGAAGAGTGGCAGCAAGCACTTGCCAACCTCGACGAGATCTACGCGACCCGGAGCCCACAATGACCAACGCTTGCGCTGCAAAACCGAAACTCACCACCTCGTCCATGATCGCCTCCATCGCCACTGAAGGGCAGCGTACTACCCCTGCCCCGTTCGGCCATGCTTTGGTGAAGGCAGGCCAGAAGAATCCACGCGTCGTGGGCATGACAGCAGATCTTGCCAAATACACTGACATGCATATCTTTGCACAGCGCTACCCGGAGCGCTTCCTGCAGATGGGTATGGCTGAACAGCTGCTCATGGCTGCTGCGGGCGGTATGGCCAAGGAGGGCTTTGTACCTTTCGCCACCACTTATGCGGTGTTTGCCACCCGTCGCGCCTATGACTTCATCCACCAGGTGATCGCAGAAGAAAATCTGAACGTGAAGATCTGCGCGGCCCTGCCGGGGCTCACGACTGGTTATGGCCCAAGTCACCAGGCCACGGAAGACCTGGCGATGATGCGAGCCATTCCTCAGATGATGGTTATTGACCCATGTGATGCGCTGGAAACTGAACAGTGCGTTGCCGCAATAGCCGAGCACGATGGCCCTGTCTACATGCGCCTCCCCCGCGGGCGCGTACCGCTGATACTCGACGAATACGACTACAAATTTGAGCTCGGCAAAGCCCGTTTGCTACGAGACGGCAATGATGTGCTGATCATTTCCTCGGGCCTTATGACCATGCGTGCCCTGGAAGTCGCTGATGAACTGGTCAAGAGCAAGATCGGCACAGCTGTCCTGCACGTGCCGACAATCAAGCCACTCGATGTCCAGGCCATCATTGAACAATGCCGTCGTGAAGGCAGGTTGGTGGTGATCGCGGAAAACCACACGCAGATTGGCGGCCTGGGTGAAGCCATCGCCATGACCTTGCTGCAAGCCCGTGTGCAACCGGAAGTTCGCCATGTGGCGCTGCCAGATCAGTTCCTCGATGCCGGGGCGTTGCCGACGCTGCATGACCGCTACGGCATCTCCAAAGACGTCATGGTTGCAAACATTAAGCGTTGGCTGGCCTGACGGCACGCTCGTGTAGTGCGACCCCCGCTCACTTCGCGATAGACGCTGCCCGAGTGAAGTGAGTGGCCCTTCGAGCTGGAAACCACTCTTTTCTTCCCTGGATCGTCCCAATAACTACAAGGTGATGGCGATGCAAAAAGACAACCATTTTCTTAAGAAAAAACGCGTATGGATCTACGCGTTTCTCTTCACTTTGACATTGATCAACTATGTCGACCGCGTTTCGCTCTCGGTGGCGTCCAAAGTTCTCAAGGAAGAATTCGATATCTCGCCGGTCGCGATGGGCTATCTGTTCTCGTCCTTCGTCTGGCTGTACTTTCTTGCACTCATTCCCATGGGGTATCTCGTGGGCAGGTTCGGCCCGAAAAAGGTCAATGGCTACGGCATCGGCGTCTGGTCGGTGGCCACAGCCTGCATGGCATTGTCGACGGGTTTCATCTCGTTACTCAGTTGCCGGCTCATCATGGGTATGGGCGAAGCGACTACCTACCCCGCTGGCGCCCGGGTCATTCGTGAATGGATGCCGCTCAATGAACGTGGTTTGGCCACCGCTGTATTCCATAGCGGTAGCCTGGTCGGCCCTGCCATCGGCGCCATCGGTTTTGGCTGGTTGATCAGTGCCTTCGGATGGCGCATCGCCTTCGTCGTTGCCGGTGCATTGGGCTTCATCTGGTTGGCGGCTTGGTTGAAATGGTACAGCCACCCGTCAAAAGCGCCTTGGTTGGACGATGTCGAGCGCGCTGAAATCGCCGAGGGTGGCACGCGATCCGCTGATGGTCCGGAAAAATCGGTATCGCTGGGTCTCAAGGGCTTAGCCCGTTCGAGCAGCATGTGGGCAATCGCGCTCTCGCACGGCTGTGCCGTCTACGCGACCTACTTCTTTCTCACCTGGCTGCCGAGCTACCTGCAGGCCGAGAAAGGCCTGACGGTTATGTCGAGTGGCCTTTATACCGCCATCCCATACCTGGGCGCGGCCATCCTTGCCATCGTCATTGGCCGCCTGAGTGACAAGGCCATGCGCCCCGGCGCTGCCGAGACGGGCCAACGCCGCCTGGTAGTGGCCAGCGTGTTGCTCGCATCCTCGGTGATCTTCCTGGTACCGGCGATCGACAGCACCTGGGCAATTCTTTTTGTGATCACGCTGTCATTGGCGACGTGCGCATCGGCGATCTCGTTGAACCTCTCACTGGTGAACGATCTGGTGCGCTCGGAAGACGATGTTGGCACCGCCGCGGGCTTCATCACTGCCGTCGGCAATCTCTTTGGCCTGCTGGCTCCGATCGTGACCGGCTACGTGGTGGCGGGTTCGGGGAGCTTTGCCCTGGCTTTCGTAGTGGTAGGCGCGCTGTTGGTTGTTGGCGCCGTCCTGTCGATGTTCTGTACCCGTCGCCCGATCGGGATAGCCACGCCTGGTCGACAGGCCATGGCTTGAATTACTTGTAAATGAAGGAAGCAGTAGCGTCATGAATCAACGTAGTAGCGTGTCCCCCAGCAAGCTCCAGGCGCAGCCTGACTTACGTACCGGCAGTAAATGGCGCCTGGCAATTGCTCTGCTGGCGTTGACCCTTGGAGTATTTGGCCTGGCTCTGTTCGGGGGTGGGGTCTGGCTGATCGCGCTAGGTGGCAGCTGGTATTACGGCCTGACAGGTGCAGGTTGTGTACTGAGCGCCATGCTTATATGGCGTCAACGCCGCAGCGCCCTTTACCTGTTTGCTCTCATATGGGTATTGACGGTGATCTGGGCGCTTTGGGAAGTCGGCCTCAACTGGTGGGGCCTGGTGCCACGCCTGGTGGCCATGACCGTCATCCTGTTTTTGATCCTGATCGTATCTCCGGCGCTACGCCGCACTACCCGCACTGCTGCGTAACGAGGTTAGTAATGTTCACATCCGTCAAATACGGGGGCGCCCTCGCCCTCGCGATTTCTTGCGCGCTCCAGATGCAGTTCGCGAAGGCTCAGGAAATTCCCCAGGTCGGAAGCGACTGGCCATTCTACGGGGGCGATCATAACGCCCAGCGCTTCAGCCCCCTCAAGCAGATCACTCCAGAGAACGTCGGTCGCCTGGAGCGTGCGTTCGTGTACCACACCCGGGATCTACCGAACCCTGGGAGCCGTTATTCTCCTGAAACTACGCCAGTTAAGGTCGGCAACGATCTGCTGATGTGCTCTGCCAAAAACATCCTGATTTCGATCAATGCGGCAACCGGTAAAGAGAATTGGCGTCACGATCCGGGCGTACCGGATCAGGCCATTCCTCACGCGGCAGCCTGCCGGGGCGTGGCGGTGTATACCGCACCGCAGCTACCCGAAACGGCTCAGTGCCGCAGCCGAGTGGTTGAGGCCACCCTGGATGCCCGGCTGGTAGCAGTCGACCTCGGCACCGGTGAGCCCTGCAAGGACTTTGGCCAGAACGGCACTGTCGATCTCTGGGAAGGTTTGGGCAAAAAGGTTCCTGGCTGGTACGCGGTGACCGCGCCGCCGACCATCGTGAACGGTGTTGTGGTCACCGGCGCGCAGATCCGTGATGGTCAGGATGAGGATGCTCCATCGGGCGTGATTCGTGGCTACGATGCGGTCACCGGCAAAATGGCTTGGGCGTGGGACCTGGGTAACCCGGACAATGTCCATGGCCCTGCCGAAGGCAGCACGTACACCCGCGGCACGCCGAACATGTGGACGGCGGCGGTGGGCGATGAGCAGCTCGGTTATGTCTATCTGCCGATCAGCAACTCCTCGATCGATTATTACGGCTCCAACCGCAGTGAGGCCGAGAACAAATATTCGACCTCGCTGGTGGCCGTGGACGTGAAGACCGGCAAGGACGTCTGGCACTTCCAGACCATCCGGCACGATGTGTGGGATTACGATCTGGGCAGCCAGCCGACGATGCTTGATTACCCGGGCAAAGACGGTAAGCCGGTACCCGCAGTGTTGCTGCCGACCAAGCAAGGTGACATCTACATCCTGGATCGTGCCACCGGCGAGCCGCTGATTCCGATCGGTGAGGTCAAGGCGCCTAAAGGGGGATCGGTGGAGCCGGCGTTTTTGGCTGATACCCAGCCTACCTCCGAATGGCACACCCTGCGCAAGGCACCGAAAACAGAAGCGGACATGTGGGGCTTCTCGCCGCTTGACCAACTGATGTGCCGTATCCAGTTCCGTCAGGCCAACTACGAGGGCTACCTGACCCCACCGTCAGTGGATCGTCCCTGGATTCAGTACCCCGGCTACAACGGGGGGTCGGATTGGGGGTCGGTAGCCATTGACCCGGTACGCCGACTGCTGATTGCCAACTACAACGACATTCCTAACCTGAACCAGCTGATACCGCGCGAGCAGGCCGACAAGATGGGGCTCAAACCCATCTACGCGCCGAAGCCCGATGAAACCGCCTTGAACAAAGCAGGCAGCAAGTCAGGCAAAGGCGAAGGCGGTGCCTCGACCTACCCGCAAGTCAACGCCCCATACGCGATCAGCGTGAATGCGGGTTGGCGCAACTGGGGTACCGGCGTCCCATGCTCGGCACCGCCCTATGGTGGAATCCGCGCAATCAGCCTCGACACAGGCAAGACCGTTTGGGACGAGCCGCTGGGTACCGCGCGCCGCAACGGGCCATTCGGCATCCCATCGCATTTGCCGCTGAACATCGGCTTGCCGAACAACGGCGGAACTGTGGTGACTGCGGGTGGATTGACGTTCGTCGGGGCGGCAACCGATAACCTGTTCCGTGCCATTGATACTACGACCGGTGAGGTGCTGTGGGAGGATGTGCTGACGGTGGGTGCCCAGGCAAACCCGATTTCCTATGAAGTCGACGGTGAGCAGTATGTCCTTGTCTCTGCTTCCGGGCATGCCTTCATGGAAACCGGAACCAGCGACGAAATCATCGCATACAAGCTGCGCAAGTAATCGCCAAGGCGGGGCCTGTTCAGGCCCCGCTTCGCCAAAATCGTTAAAGGAGATTGAACATGGATTTAGGCTTGCAGGGTAAGCGGGTGCTGGTCAGCGGCGCCTCCCGAGGCATTGGCCGAGCTATCGTGAAGTTGTTTCTCGAGGAAGGCGCCCAAGTGGCATTCTGTGCTCGGGGGCAAACAGGCGTTCAGAGCGCGCAGCTCGAGTTTGGCGAGCGCGCTTGGGGCACTGCGGTGGATGTTACCCAGCCCGAGCATGTTCGGGCCTGGGTCAATGAAGCAGCGCAGCATATGGGCGGGCTGGATATCGTCGTGCCCAACGTCAGTGCTTTGGCTGGGGGTGATGACCTGGAGACCTGGCGGCGAGCCTTCGACACCGACCTGTTGGGCAGTGCAACGATGGTCAAAGCCGCCCTGCCCGCTCTTCGTCAATCACAAGCGGCAGCGGTCGTGCTCATCTCGAGCGTCTCGGGCCGCGAGGTCGATATGTTCGCTGAACCCTATGGCGTTCTGAAGGCAGCCTTGCTTCACTACGGCAAGACCCTCTCGGTGCGCCATGCCCATGAGGGCATCCGCGTTAACTCCGTTTCTCCAGGCAATGTGTATTTCCCGGAAGGCGTGTGGGGAGATATCGAACGAGAACAACCCGATACCTTCGCCAAATGCCTGGCCGAAAACCCGATGGGGCGTATGGCTACTCCGGAAGAGGTCGCTAAAGCGGTGGTGTTCCTGGCCAGTCCCGCGGCAAGTTTCACAACCGGTACCAACCTTCTGGTCGATGGCGGCCTGACGCGCTCAGTGCAGTTCTGAGTGCCCGCCTCGGTATTGGCTCTAGGAGCGAGGATCGACGTGATGAAACTTTATATCTACGAACACTGCCCCTTCTGTACGCGCGCCCGCATGATCGTTGGGCTCAAGCGTCTTCCGGTAAGGCTTGAAGTCATCATGGAGGGTGATGCTGAGACACCTACCCGCCTGATCGGCAAGAAAGCCGTGCCGATCCTGCAGAAGGAGGATGGCAGTCACATCGGCGAGAGCCTGGACATTGTTCGGTATCTCGACGGCATCGGCCCTCCCGCCCTGGAGGCACCCCAAGATCGCGCACTCGACGCATGGGTCAAGGAAGCTTGGCCGACAGCGCTCAAACTTTTTATTCCGCGGTTCGTAAACGGGCAGTTTGCGGAGATCGCCACGCCAACCGCGAGAGAGGCATACCGCCGGCGGGAAGAGCAAGCCTTCGGTGACTTGGAGGTGCTACGGGAGCAAACGCCGAAACTGGCCGCTGAAATGCAACCCCTGCTTGATGCCCTGGCGCCATTGGTAGCAGATAGAGCGAAACTCGGAATCAACGACATTACCCTCTGGCCTGTGTTGCGATCGCTGTCCATCGTCCAACAGATAGCATTTCCGGCACAGGTGCTCGGTTACATGCAGCGGCTGAGTGCGTCATGTAATGTTCCCCTGCTGTTCGGGCAAGAAGCGTGATTTGCCGATGGTCTGCCAATCTTTACGGCGCCAGCTAAGATGCTGACGGTGGACGTCAGCCGCCGTGTGGTGAGCTTCAATCAGCTTCACTTCCCCGTCAAAGCTACGCCCAGCCGGATTTTGACATTGCTCTTGCGCAACCAAGGGCATGTCGTGAGCAGACCGACGATTTACAGAGAAATCTGGGGGTACCAGTTCGATCCTGGTACCAAGATCATCGACGTGCAGATTTGTTATCTGAGAAAGCTTCTGAAGACATTGGACGCGCCGGTCGAGATCAAAACCTTTCGGGGCAAAGGCCTTTGCCTGCAGTTGACTGTAAGAAGAGCAGCGTGACAGTGGTGTTTGGCGTGCCGGATGAGGTTTTCAGTGATTTGATCACCTCCCCCATCAGCTGCCCTGCGAACCGAACCGTTGTTTATCGGGCATCACATTGCGGGGACTTTTCTTTCACTTAATTTTCACGGGGCTTGAGCGAGCCTGAAGCTACCCCTACGTGTGATAGACCTTGCCCGCCTAGCAGCGGGCTTTCTTTTGTGCGCAAATTACCACTCGCTCAAGCCATTCTTCCGCTGAACTGCCTGCATCTTACGATGGCCGGAGTAGCTCTAAGCGCTCGGCAGTTTTTACCCAGCGGGTAGTGAAATGCGAGTGCACTTCGTTACGTGAAAAATCGAAGTACCTGGATGAGTTTGGAAAGCTTGGTGCTATCCCTTGCTGTGTTCGGGTGACGATGGCCCCGTACCGCGCTTGATGCCCCGCGGCCCAAGTACACCCCAGATAGCCAGGCCGATAATTGGCAGCGCCAGCAGCAGCAACGCCCACATTGCCTTCGTCACATCGGGCTTGTCGCTACGAAACACGCTGACGATCGCCCATAGATCAACCAGCAGGATGATCGCCGCCACCGCAATCCAGAAATATGTCACAGGCTCGGTCATGATCGCCTCTCCTCTGCTTGGGGAACAGGCCGCACCGTCTTCGCGTACATCACGGCCCTTACTCAAAAGAAGTCATCGCGCGTGGCAAAGTTCAGACGATGTTGTGCGGTCGGGATAAGCGGAGGCCATCGGCAATGAACCAACATCGCATCCAGCACGTCCACCGAAAAACAGCAACGAGAGCTGCGCAATGGCTACCGCTCCCCTGTCCGAAACGCTTGAATACCTCAAGTCGCACAAATTGCTGCTGACTACCGCCGAGTCCTGTACGGCTGGCACGATGATCGCCCTGCTGGCCACGTTACCGGGGACCGGAGAGGTGCTGGAAAGCGGCTATGTAGTCTACTCACCCAGTGCCAAGCAGCGCCTGCTCGGCGTGAGCCCGAAAACCATCGAGCGCTACGGATTGACCAGCGAAGCGGTCGCTCGGGAAATGGCCTTGGGCGCGCTCGGGCACAGCGACGCGACCGTTGCTATCGCCACCACCGGCATCAGCGGGCCGGAACCTCATGACGGTATCGCGCCTGGCACCCTTTGTTTCGCCTGGGCATTTGCGGGTGAGCCATTGGCGGTGTTCACCCGCAGCCAACGGTTTTTTGGTGAGCGCGCCGATGTCATGCGTGAGGGGGCGCTCTACGGGTTGACGCGTCTGGCGCATTATCACCAGCGCTGGCTTCGCGGTGAGCGCGCGTGAGGGCACCACCATGAACGACGATGAGCGCGTTTCCAGGCGTCATCCCGTCGAGGAAGACATGCCTATGCAGCAACGCGTGTGGCGCTTCGAACGGGTCGGCTGGTATGCGCTGGTGTTGATCGTGCTGATGGCGCTTGCGGGGCTGTTCGGCAATGGCCCGCTCAGTGATGCCCAACTCGTGAGTACAGATGGGCGAGTGGCAGTGGCGTATCAGCGGCTCAGCCGCAGCGGTACATCTGAAAACGTGCGCATCACTGTTCACGGGATTGCCGGGCAGCCGGTGATGATACTGCTCGGGGGCGACTTGCTGCGCCAAGCGAGTATCGAAATGCTGCAACCACAACCGCAGAAGTCGCTCTCGCACGGCGAGTCGCTGCTGCTGCAGTTGGGCACCAGCAAGGATGGAGTGGCCACGCTCTACCTCACCTTGCGCAGCGAACACGTCGGCCCCCTTGAAGGGATCGTCAGCGCCGGCCCGCAAAGCGCGGTGCATTTCTCCACCTTCGTTTATCCGTAGGAGCGACCATGGACTCCATTCTTCGCGCGGCAGGCATGTACCTCGCTCTGATGTTGCTGTTTCGCGTGGCTGGCCGGCGTTCACTGGCGGACTTGACCACTTTTGACTTCGTGTTGCTGCTGATAATTGGCGAAGCGACTCAGCAGGCTTTACTGGGCGATGACTTCTCCTTCACCAACGCCATGCTGGTCATCGCCACCTTGATCGCGCTAGATGTCGGCTTGTCGCTGGCCAAGCTCAATTCCAAACGGCTGGCGCGACTGCTAGACGGGCACGCTACGCTGGTGGTCGAACAAGGACGCTTTCTTCATCACCGCATGCGCAAAGCGCGGCTGACAGAAGACGACATACTTGAGTCTGCTCGCGACAGCCAGGGTATAGAAACTGTAGCCAAGATCAAATTTGCCATCGTCGAACGCAACGGCAAGATTTCGATAATCCCTCAGGACTGACCGGGCCGCAGCAGATACTCCAGCAGGCGTGCTGGTGCACGCGCTGATGCCTGGGCCTGCTGCGGGAAGCTGGTTCGGTTCAAGGCTGTTGGTAATGGCCCGGCGACGTGCCGGGCTCATGGTCATGCTCCAGGCGCTGTACCTGCACATCAGAGAACGAAGACGCTTCGTTGCGATGAAGCCCCTGCAGGTACTCACGGGCGGCCTCCCTGCTCAGGTCTTCTTCGTCGCTGCGACACTCGCAAGTGCCAGGCTGGTTGTCGAGGATATAGCTGATCAAATAAAGGTACTTGGCCATCGCTTCAATTCTCCGAGGTAACGGGTGAAGAAGGACACGGTGGAGATGGCAACCGCAGCGCAACGCCGTTGCGCTGCAGGTTTTGCTACGCCGGCTGATCGCCGTTGACTTTGCCCAATTCGGCGCCGGTCAGTGGTTGAGCGTCTGGATTGGAAAGGGTTCTAACCTTCATGGCTTCGGCGGCTGCAGCCGAGGCTGGGTCGAGCTGCACACTTGCCATGCCGTCGCCGCCATCCACGGCAGGCTCGGGCTGGTCAACGTAGTTCCAGTCCTGCCCCTCGTTCCAAGCCCCCCGCACCTCTGCCCCTTGAGACATATTGAAGTATGTG
This sequence comes from Pseudomonas sp. p106, assembly GCF_003936645.1. Lineage (NCBI taxonomy): Bacteria > Pseudomonadati > Pseudomonadota > Gammaproteobacteria > Pseudomonadales > Pseudomonadaceae > Pseudomonas > Pseudomonas sp. p106. The sequence continues at coordinate 494,766 of NZ_RHQR01000001.1, read as the reverse complement.
CGGTTGAGTGCCGTATCACCCGGCAGCTTGCCTTGTGGAAAGTTGGGTTGAATCGAGTGCAGGGCCTTTTCGAACGACATCTGGTGTGCGATTTCTCGGCTCATCAAAAATCCCAAAGCATCCTTGATACCGGGATCGTCAGTGACGTTGATCAGTCGTTCGTAGACGATCTTCGCCCTGGCCTCGGCCGCAATATTGGACCGCAAGTCGGCCGTGGGTTCGCCGATGGTGTCGATATAGGCTGCCGTCCAGGGAATGCCGCCGGAATTCACCAGCGCCGCGCCCCCGCCATACAATAGGCTGGTGATGTGCGAGTCGTTACCGGCGCCGGTCAGTGAACGATACAGTTCCCCTTCAGCTTCAGTTCCTTCAGCCAGGCGTCCCTTGGCACCCTTGTTGAGCATTACCACGATCGAACCAATGATCTCCAAGTGGCTCAGCTCTTCCGTGGCAATGTCGAACAGCATGTCCTTGCGGCCTGGATCGTCCTCGGTCACCGCCTGGGTAAAGTAGCGCATTGCCGCAGCCAGCTCGCCCTGGGGGCCTCCAAACTGTTCCAACAGCAAATTGGCAAGGCCAGGGTTAGGCTCGGCAACCCGCACGGTATATTGCAGTCGCTTGTTGTGCATGAACATTGGCATAGTCCTCATCAGCGTACCGGGGTGGCCAGAGCCACCCCGGTCGGTTCAACGGTGATCAGCGTTCGTTGTCGCCGCTATGGCTATGCTGGCCACCCTTACGGCCTGCCTCTGCGGCTTTGTCACGGTCATTGGCGAAGTTGCCAGGATTGGTATTGGCGTTGCCACCTTGGTTGCTGCGATTGTTGTCTTGGTTGTTAGCCATGATCTTTCACCTCATGTCGTTAACACAGGACGTTCTGTGTTCACTAAAGACATGAAGGCATGGCCAGACGGTGAAAGAAATTTCGCAATTGCTGACGAAACGCTTGAAGAAACTGGACACAAAATATTCGAGCAACATATCCCAAGGCTTAAATGATCGGCGCAAAAAACACTGCCAATCCGTGGGTTCTGTCGACGCGCAGCCATGTGGTTCGACAGTTGATACTGGTGTGTTTTCCGGGCTGCTGATGCTGGTGCTGATCGTAGGGTTGGTGTCCCTCTATCGAATCGCAGGGTCACTGGATCATCGCGAAGTGACAACCGGTGGCCTGCGCGTCGTTGGCCCTGGATCTGCCGTCAATCAAATGGAACAGGCCTGGGGTATCGCTGCCTAACCAGAGGCAACCCCACCGCACAGGAGCCACGACATGGCAGCTTCCAACCAACCCGACCCGTATGTCGATGAAGTCCCTCAGAACCCGGGGGAGCCAGCTCCCAAGCCTGGCCCGGACGATGAGGCGCCTGATTGGCCTGATGATCAGGTACCACCTGAAGAGCAATCTGATGGCTGATCACCTGTCCCCTGGGAAATGTTCCATGCGCGCACTCAGAGCCTTTTACGCTGTGTTACCGGTTGCTTGCAGCCTTGGTTTATGGGGCTGCAGCGCTGCCACTACCAAATCCCCCGTAGAGGCACCTGGTAGGCCTGCAACGACTGGCACTCAATTGCTCGAAGCAGGCGCTGCGGTGCTTCAGGCCAAGCCCCCGATTGATGCGCTCAACGCCTACCTCAACGGGTTTCATTTTTATAACGGTCAGCCAGACGCCCAAATGGAGGCTCATCACTACTGCGCGATTCTCAACGAAGACGTCATTCAATGCGTGATTTACGACGGCAATACCCAGGCTGCCAAGATCATGGGCGTCGAATACATCATTGACGCCAGCCTGTTCGCCAAACTGCCTGCCGCTGAAAAGCCCATGTGGCACAGCCATGGCTATGAGGTCTCCTCCGGCCAGTTGAGCGCACCGGCGATACCCGCGAGCGCCGAGCATGCCTTGATGAAGCGCTTGGCCCATACCTATGGCAAGACGTGGCATACCTGGCACACCGATCAGGGCAAGCGGCTGCCCCTTGGGGTGCCGCAGTTGATGATGGGGTTCACTGCAGATGGGCAGTCCGACCCCGCCATGGTTCGCCAACGCAATCAACGATTGCGGCTGGATATGCGCAAAAGCAAGGCCCTACGCGCCGACATACCCATCCCTCCAGCCGATCCCGCAGCCGATGGCTGGCAGCATGGCAATATCATCCAGATCACCGACCCGACCGGCCAGCACGATCATGCCCCGGCTGCCCGCCCGACAGCCAACGATTCGAACAGTCGTTCAAGCCCATGAATCGGGTCAGGCGATCAAGGCCGGAAGCTGGCGTGCAAGCAGTTCGGCAGCTGAAGGCTTGAGGCGGGACGGTGCCAACTTGTCGCGGGGCACCCACTTGCACGCCACGATTTCGTTTCCCGGCACAGGGTGGTCTTGTTCATCGATCTGCAATGTGAAGATGTGATGGACAATACGACCCGCACGGACAGTGCACAGTGCTACCAGACGCCGGCGGCGAATACCTGTTTCCTCCTGGAGTTCGCGTATGGCCGCATTGTGGGGAGGCTCGTGCAGTTTGACGCCGCCCCCCGGGAAATTCCATTTGCGCGATTTGCGGCGCACCAGCAATAGCCTGCCGCTGCGAAAGCAAAGCACTGTAGCTCTTGCTCGAAGCTCGCCTTGTTTAGGCATGGTCACCTCCTTTACCCATTCTTGAGTAACGGTGGACTACCTGAATATTCGGTACGTTCAAAACTCTGTCCGTATCAGGGCGAGCACTACAGTCAGACTGCAAAATGAAATCGCGCGTCAGCAATTGAATCGAAAATCCCGCGCGTGGATTGGCAGCGGGTAGTTCATCGTCCACTCGCCGAAGCTGACTCAGGTTTGAGAAGCGATGGTTCGCAAGCAAATTTGCGGGCACGTCCCACACCCCAGGCCAATGCCCGGGTCATCGACTCTCCAGGCCGAGAGTCGAAAGCTTCTTCGTGCAGCGCGGCCCCAGAGGGTGCGTAGACGCCTATGAACATCTGCGTGTTTCCGGTGCGGGATAACCGGACTTGCACGTCGATGTGAGTTCCATCGTCAAGAATTTCGTCATGGCTGCGATTGTGAAGACTGGGATCTGCCCAGTCCCAGTACACATGTCCTCGAGTTCTCATAAAGCCTCCCTCGGTATTCGGCCTGTCCTTCTTACTAGATACTTAAAATAGCGAACCTGTTCAGGCAGACAATCGAAAGTCCGTGAATTGAGAACTGAATCTGACTATCGGCAGAAAAACTATACAATCTCAATACTTTGTATAGTTTTCCGAAAGTTCTACAGTTCTTCGCTGGAACCCCGGTGGGGATCTTGATCCTCATTGAAGTGTCTCAGGTAGGGATGGGTGATGATGCCCTTACCGTAAACCTTTGACCCACCAGCCTGCAGGAAAGGAACTCGAATGGTACCGTTCGACCTTCAACGGATGCTCCTCGGCGAGCTGCCTCTCGCCTTTCTTCTCGAAGTCGCCTTCAGGGTCTTGGCGGCTTTTACGGCCGTATTCTTCTTTCTCAAATTCAGTGGCCGACGCGGGATCAAACAGCTCTCCCGCTTCGAGCTGGTCGTCATTCTGACCCTTGGCTCCGCTGCCGGCGATGTGACCTTCTACGAGGACGTCCCCCTGCTCCCGGTGGCACTGGTGTTCCTGACGCTCCTGCTGCTGTATCGGGGTATCGTCTACCTCATGAAACGAAGCAAGGCTTGCGAAGCCTGGATCGATGGATTGCCGATTACAGTAGTGAAGGACGGCATTTACGAAATCCACTCGCTGCGCAATATGAACATTTCGTCGAATGAGCTCTTCATGGAGCTACGCCAGCGAGGTGTCGAGCACTTGGGCCAGGTACGTTTAGGCTTGTTGGAAACCGACGGTGAACTCAGCGTGTATTTCTATGGGCCGGAGGACACAAGGGCCGGCCTGTCAGTCCTTCCATTCGAGCATCGGCCGGAATACACATCGCCGCCCCAGGCTGGCGTCTATTGCTGCGTGGGCTGTGGCTCCCCTAGCTACCATGATTCGCACGATTCGATCGCATGTGAACGCTGCGGCCATGCTGTCTGGTCTCCAGCACTGCATACGGTGCGCAACCGTTAGCTGATACCGCCTGCCCTCTCCTCTGAACTTTGCTGCCTCTGCAGCATTCAGCTGCTTAGGCACACAGCATATTGCAGGCATTCATGCGAAGGGGTTTGTACCATGATCGATCAAGCGACAGGCATGAAACCAGGCGAACGCTACTGCGTGGAGAACGTCGAGCGCGCTCATCAGTTCCCTGGCTTCTTTCAGGACGGCAAGTATTACCTTGGCCCCGAGCTGCTCACGGCAGTCGGATGGCTTGAAGGGACGAAGTTCATCTATGACAGTCTGGATGCGCAAGGTGAACCAGTCTTCCCGGAGCGGGTGGCGGGCACCATTGAGGGCATGAAGCTGGTGCTGGTCGACGGCACTGCACTGCAGCTCTCGAAGATATCAGCCAGTGATACCCTCCTACCTACGGCTGGCAACATCGAGCAAGCCTCACAATCTGACGAACCTGAAGCTCCAGCACCGGTAAAGGGCCCGTTGCGCGGCAAGGTCGTGGTCATCACTGGCGCATCGAGTGGTATAGGCAGGGCTGCCGCGCATGCCTTCGCTTGCAAAGGCGCGCGGCTGGTGCTCGCCGCACGCGATGAGCAGGCGTTGTTCGACGTGCTGGACGAATGCACCGACTGTGGAACAGACGCCGTGGCAATCATTACCGACGTCACCCGTAGCGACCAGGTGCAAGCGCTGGCCACCCAGGCGGCCGAATTTGGCCATGGCCGGATCGATATCTGGGTCAACAACGCAGGCGTTGGCGCGGTGGGCAACTTCGAGCAAACGCCCCTGGAGGCACATGAACAGGTCATTCAGACCGACCTGATCGGTTACCTGCGCGGCGCCCACGTGGCCCTGCCCTATTTCAAGGCCCAACGCAGCGGCATCCTCATCAACACACTCTCACTGGGAAGCTGGGTTGCCCAGCCCTACGCGGCCGCCTATTCGGCCAGCAAGTTCGGCCTGCGCGGCCTGACCGAGGCGCTGCGCGGAGAACTGACGGAGTTCCCCGACATCCACGTCTGCGACATTTATCCAGCGGTCATGGACACCCCAGGCTTCAGGGATGGCGGCAATTACACCGGCCATGCGCTCACACCACCCGGGCCGATCTACGATCCGGAGCGGGTAGCCAAGGCCATGGTAGCCAGCGCTATTTCCCCACGCGCAAACACCACGGTGGGCGCTGCCGCTCGCCTTGCCCACCTGGCAAGCTACGTCGTCCCGCGCCTGGCGCTGGTTTCAGGGTGGCTCACACGCAAGGCCTTGAGCCGCAGCCCCAACGCAGAGATTTCTTCCGGCAACCTGTTCGAGCCACCGAGTGGCCGACGCAGTGTGGACGGTGGCTGGAAATCCAGCAAAGGCAACATGCCGTTGTGGGTCGTGGCGGCAGCCCTCGGGGTCATCGCCGGGCTGGCCGTCACCCGCTCGCAACGCAGGCGCCGTTAAGCACACCACCGAGCAACGAGCAGGAACTTTGCTCGCCATTGCGGGCCCCTATTTAAGGTCTATCGGTAAAGGAGATGAATGATGAGTGCACAACTGAACGGTAAGCGCGTGGCCTTTCTGGTCACCGACGGCTTCGAGCAGGTGGAACTGACCGGCCCTCGTGAGGCGTTGGAAAACAGCGGTGCGGTGGTCGACATCCTGGGGGATAAGGAAGGTACGGTCCGTGGCTGGAACCATGACAAGCCCGCCGACGAATTCGCCGTGGACGCGACTTTCGAGGGTGCCCATCTCGATCTTTACGATGCCTTGGTGCTGCCCGGCGGCGTTCAGAACTCCGACACGATTCGCTTGATTCCCGGCGCGCAAAAGCTGGTTAAAAGCCACGACGCAGCAGGCAGACCGCTGGCTGTCATCTGCCACGGTTCCTGGCTGCTGGTATCGAGCGGGTTGGCCAAAGGCAAGCGGATGACCAGCTACAAGACCTTGCAGGATGATATTCGCAACGCCGGCGGCACGTGGGTGGATGAACAGGTAGTGGTGGATGGCAACCTGATCAGCAGCCGCCAGCCGGACGATATCCCCGCCTTCAATGAACAGTTGATCAAAGCGTTGGCAGGCTGAGTTTCGCGTATCTGCGCAGAGTGTGAACAGCAGCGAAACGATTGGGATTGTGCCTGATGGAAGACTGGATCGATTTGTTGGAATGGCCTGCCATGGCTGTCACGGTATTGGCAGCCTGGTGTATAGGCTCGCGCCGTCCCGGCCGGCGTAAAGTGGGGTTCTGCTGCTTCATCGCCAGCAACCTGCTGTGGTCGGTCTGGGGTTTGCACGCTCAAGCGTGGGCTTTGATCGTGCTGCAGGTCGTGCTGTGCCTCATGAACCTTAGGGGCTGGCGGAAGAACAAAATTGCGTCAAAGAGGACGCAAGGAGCCCACTCTCGGCCTGCTTGATCAGCAGGCAGGGTTTACCCCATGCACATGCCGTCTTCCGGGGGGGCGTCTCACTGGCTTGTGCCATTGGGTATACGGCTTGTACCAGGCAACGCTCGATTAGTAACAACGCTTAGCGCGGTTGCCGCCAGCAAAAACACACCGCTGGCCAGGAATGTGGCTTGATGGCCGAATCCGTCGTACAGCACTCCGCCCACAGTTGCGCCCGCCGTGATGGCCAACTGAATCACGGCGACCATCAAGCCACCTCCAGCCTCTGCCTGGTGCGGCAATGCCTTGGCCAACCAGGTGAACCAGCCCACGGGAGCGCAGGTCGAGACCAGCCCCCAGATACCGAGCAAAACAGCGACTGGAACGACCCAGCTACCGACCGTGATCACGGCAAAAGCGATGGCAGTCATGATCAACGGTACTCCCAGAAGAACGCGGTTCAGGTGTCGACCAACGAGCGTGCCAACTACCATCGTACCGACCAGCCCTGCGGCGCCGATTATCAGCAGCAGAAGCGAGAGCGTGGGCACGTCCACATGCGTGACCGTTTCCAGGAAGGGCCGCAGATAGGTGAACAGTGTGAACTGCCCCATGAACAGGAATGCAACTGCCGCCATGCCGAGGGCGACCCTGGAGTCTGCCAGCAAACGCAGGGATCCGGTTGCTGACGCCGCGTTGCGCTCGCTTGGCATCGCTGGCAGCGTGAAGGCTTGCCACATCAACGCCAAGGCGGCCAACGGCAGAACGCAAAAGAACGCCCCTCTCCAGCCAATCATGCCGCCCAGGTAGCTTCCGACCGGCGCCGCGATTGCCGTAGCCAACGCGGTACCGCCCTGCATTACGGCAATAGCCTTGGGAACGAGCCGTTCGGGTGCGATACGCATCATCACCGCTGTGGACATCGACCAGTACCCACCGATCGCGATTCCTAGTACGGCGCGCCCCACCATCAATGTCAGGTAGTTCGGGGCGAATGCCACCATCCCCCCGGAAATCAGCATCAGGGCGGTCGTGGCCAACAGGACAGGCTTACGGTCGATCCCCTGGGTCATGGACGCCAGCATCAGGCTAGTGACGACGGCAAAGAACCCCGAGATGGAAATGGCCTGCCCAGCCTGGCCTTCGGTCAGTGACAAATCGGACGCTATCGGAGTGAGCAAGCTCACTGGCAGGAACTCCGAAGCCACCAGGGCGAAGGCACAGAGCGACATCGCCAGGACAGCGCTCCAGACCTGACGGCTTGTATGTTGAAGGTGTATTGCAGGGCTGCTCATAACGGATCTCGGTTTAACAATTTCAAAGACGCAGGTGCCCAGGCCCAGGGCAGAGGCTGGGCCTGGCGATGGCGTCAGTTACTTGAGGTGTTCGCGAAAGAAAGACGTCAGCTTGCCGAAGGGAATCAATGCGACGCGGTCATAGAGATCGACGTGGCCAGCGTCCGGTACGATCACCAGTTCCTTGGGTTCGCCGGCAAGGCGATACGCCTCTTCACTGAACTCACGGGAGTGTGCGTCTTCTCCCGCGATGAACAGCATTGGGCGTGGCGAGATCGTCTCGATGTCATTGAACGGGTAGAAGTTCATGAAACGGACATTACTGGTCAGCGTGGGATGCGTCGTCAGAAGCGGCGACAACCCTTTGGGGGTGAACTCCCCCCGGGGCGTGCGGTAGAAGTCGTAAAACTCGCGTTCGATGGCATTGGCGTGCTCGGTCAGCTTGTCGACCGTGCCACTGGTGTACAGGGTGTCACCGCCGGCAAACTCGACATCACGCTGAGCTGCTGCTTCAGCTATGGCCTTCTTGCGTTGCTCGACCGTGACCGCGTGCTTGAGGCCGTTGCGATTGGCGGCGCCCATGTCGTACATGCTGACCGTGGCAATGGCTTTCATTCGCGGATCAATCTTCGCCGCACTGATGGCAAAGCTGCCACTGCCGCAGATGCCCAGCACGCCGATCCGGTTGCGATCAACGAAACCCTGAGCGCCGAGATAGTCGACCGCCGCACTGAAGTCTTCGGCATAGATGTCCGGCGATACCAGGTTACGCGGACGCCCCTCACTTTCACCCCAGAACGATAGATCGATGGCCAGGGTGACGAAGCCCTGCTCTGCCAGCTTCTGGGCATAGAGATTCGCGCTTTGTTCCTTAACCGCCCCCGTCGGATGGCCGACGATGATGGCAGGGTAACGGGTATTGGGTTTCAGGTTTTCAGGAACGAACAGGTTGCCAACCGTATTCATCTGAAACTGGTTTTTGAAGGAAACCCGTTCGAGTGATACCTGGTCACTCTTATAGAAATTGTCGGCTCCATGGGACATATCGGCGGCTCCTGCAGTGAGTGAACAGGCCATCAAGGCAAACGCTACGAACAAAGACTTCATGCACTCATTCCTGTCTGCTCGAAATGGAAATGGTGCGAGGGGCAGGCTCTGCTGAGCACACTGGCCACCTCGCCTATAGCCATCTTCGTCGCACAAACCGCTTCATCAGTAGAGCAAACGGGTAGTTTTATTGCCTAAATCTCCAGTTCGTACCGGCTGGGCATGGACAGATGACGCAACGCGACCGTAATGTTTTCCACAAGATCATCGGAAGCTTCCCATGCCTGCCACCACACAACCGCCCCTCCCTACAAACCCCATGGCCACGCTGTGCGAGGTAATCGGCGCACACGCGCCCACGGCTGGCGATTTCACGACACACATCGCAGATCTCAGCGTCTACCGACGTAACGCACCGGCCCCACCGATTACCTGTATCGTCGAGCCGAGTGTCGTGCTGGTGGTACAGGGCGCCAAGGAAATGGTCATCGGTAGCGAGGTCTTCCCCTACGACACGAGCCGCTTTCTAGTCACCTCGCTGAACATCCCCGCTAACTCGGCGGTGACGATGGCCAGCGAGCAAGCCCCTTGCCTCGGCCTGGTATTCAAGCTCGACCTGCGCACACTGGCGGAATTGATCGCACAAGATGGTCGTTTGGCGGTGAGTGGTCAGTCCTTTCACACCAGCGCTGGAGTGGGTGAATTAGGCCCGAAGTTACTGGAGAGCTTCAGCCGCCTGATCGAGCTGCTCGAGGAGCCTGACGCGATACCTGTGCTCTGGCCGCTCATTCAGCGGGAAATCCACTATCGTTTGCTGCTGAGTGACCAGGCCCCCCTCCTGCGCTACATCGCCTCCGTGGGCAGCAAGGGCCACCGGATCGCCAAGGCCATCGACTGGATGAAGCTGAACTACGCCGCGCCGCTGCGGGTGGACGAGCTGGCTTCCCAGGTGCAGATGGGACTCTCGACCTTCCACCAGCATTTTCGTCAGCTGACCGCTATGAGCCCCCTGCAGTACCAGAAGTGGCTGAGGTTGAACGAAGCGAAACGGTTGATGCTAAACGAGCATCTGGATGCCGCCACCGCGGCCTTCAAGGTCGGCTATGAAAGCCCCTCGCAGTTCAGCCGCGAGTACGGGCGCCAGTTCGGCACACCGCCAAAGCGCGATATCGCAGAACTGCGCCTGAGCGCGGAAAGATCAGCTGCCTCCACACCCAGCGTGCCCTGAGCCCAGCGCTCAGGAAACCGTCCACTACGCGATGCAAACAACCGCTCGTAGATCGCACAATAGTTCGATAATCGCACACCATCCGCTTCCCCCCTCTCTACTTGTGCCCGATCTTGCGGCACGCTTAGCACAGTCAGCAAACATTTCCCAAGCGCTGACTGGCCCCCATGTCAAAGGGCGCGCCAGGCAGGCCCACAACCCATACTCCAGGAACAACCAGGAGCTCGCTTTGATCAATAAAACCTATGAGTCCATCGCCAGCGCGGTGGAAGGCATCACCGACGGGTCGACCATCATGGTCGGTGGTTTTGGCACTGCCGGCATGCCGTCCGAGCTGATCGATGCTCTGATCGATACCGGTACCCGCGACCTGACCATCATCAGCAACAACGCTGGCAATGGCGAGATTGGCCTGGCCGCCCTGCTCAAGGCAGGCAGCGTGCGCAAGGTGGTCTGCTCCTTCCCGCGCCAGTCCGACTCCTACGTCTTCGACGAACTGTACCGGGCCGGCAAAATCGAGCTGGAAGTGGTGCCGCAAGGCAACCTGGCCGAACGCATCCGCGCAGCGGGCTCGGGTATCGGTGCATTCTTCTCGCCGACCGGCTACGGCACTCTGCTCTCCGAGGGCAAGGAAACCCGTGAGATCGATGGCCGCCAGTACGTGCTGGAAATGCCGCTGCACGCCGACTTCGCGCTGATCAAGGCGTACAAGGGTGACCGCTGGGGCAACCTGATCTACCGCAAGGCCGCGCGTAACTTCGGCCCGATCATGGCCATGGCCGCCAAGACCGCCATCGCTCAGGTCGACCAGATCGTCGAACTCGGCGAACTGGACCCGGAACACATCATCACCCCGGGCATCTTCGTGCAGCGCGTGGTCGCCGTTACCGGCGCTGCTGCTTCTTCGATCGCCAACGCTGTCTGAGGCCTGCCATGACCATTACCACAAAACTTTCCCGCACCCAGATGGCCCAGCGCGTGGCCGCAGACATCCAGGAAGGCGCATACGTGAACCTGGGCATCGGCGCGCCTACGTTGGTGGCCAATTTCCTGGGTGACAAGGAAGTGTTTCTGCACAGCGAGAACGGCTTGCTGGGCATGGGCCCGAGCCCCGCGCCGGGCGAGGAAGACGATGACCTGATCAACGCCGGCAAGCAGCACGTGACCCTGCTCACCGGTGGTGCTTTCTTCCACCACGCCGACTCCTTCTCGATGATGCGTGGCGGCCACCTGGACATCGCCGTACTGGGCGCCTTCCAGGTGTCGGTCAAGGGCGACCTCGCCAACTGGCACACCGGCGCCGAAGGTTCGATCCCGGCCGTAGGCGGCGCGATGGACCTGGCCACCGGCGCGCGCCAGGTGTTCGTGATGATGGACCACCTGACCAAGTCCGGCGAAAGCAAGATCGTGCCTGAGTGCACTTATCCGCTGACCGGCATCGGTTGCGTCAGCCGCATCTACACCGACCTGGCCGTGCTGGAAGTGACGTCCGACGGCCTGAAAGTGGTAGAGATCTGCGCTGACATCGACTTCGACGAGTTGCAAAAGCTCAGTGGTGTACCGCTGATCAAGTAAGCCACGCAAACTGTCTGCATCCGCCTGGCGGCGAAGGGGCCGAAAATGCCCATGGCCGCCAGGGCGGCTTTCTACCAGGCTATTCCAGCGATCCTTTCAAACCTCTTTTAGCCCTTGCCGGGCGTTGGTCTCATCCTGCTTGGTGAGGCCGTCCTCAACCACTGCCACGTCCAGTCACAACTGCTCGGAAATCTCGATCAGGTTGAGATCCGGGTCGCGTACGTACACGGAACGGATAGGGCCTGTCGCACCGGTTCGCTGAATCGGGCCCTCAATAATTGGCCAATGCTGACCCTCAAGGTGCTCGATAACCTCTTCGAGGCTGACACTGGCGATGAAGCACAAATCCAATGCTCCAGGAACAGGCAGATGGGCTTTTGGCTCGAACTCATGCCCCCGCACATGAACATTGATCTTCTGATTGCCGTAACAGAACGCGAGACGTCCTTGGCCGAAGGTCTCCAGGCGCATGCCCAGCACGCGGATATAGAAGTCTTTACAAGCGTCGACATCGACAGTGGTCAGCACCAGGTGGTCCAGATGGTCAATCACTTCGCGATCTCCGATTCTGTAGGGGCTTGGGGACGTGCAAGGCGTTCGCTGACAACCTTTGAAGACCCCGCCCTGTTTTAGTTGCCCCCGGAATGAACGTTTTACCCACTTGACCACTCCATGTACCGCGCCATCATTGCCGGCCGACTCAAAAGCGCGATGAAGGATCCTGCGCGTGTTCCATGGAGAGGAAGATCATGAGTGTCACCCTGAAATGCCTCGAGTGCGATGGGCAAGATCTGGTAAAGCCGGGCAGGCTCCACAGAAAGTCGATTATCACCTGCAGGGAATGCAATGCCATCGCCCAGTATGGTGACCTGTTGGAAGCAGCGGGTCGACGGTTGCTGGCCGAGCTACAGCAGCAGCTGGCCGGGTTGAAGGCAGGCTGACCACCCTGCTCTCCCGTAACCCGCTCACAAGGCCTACTTGCCAGGATGTACTTCGACCTTGGTAATTTCCAGCGCCTTGGCCTGCTGCAGAATCTCCGTCGGGGAGGCGTGCGCGGCAGGCATCACGAGGCTATTCTCACCATCCCCGTAATGCAGCACGATCAAGTGCAACGCTGCTTCGTGAACGGGGAGCCCGCTCTGCTTGAGCTCGAACGAGTGGTCACGCGGTTCGCCCTTGAAAAGGTACGTCAGGTTGTACGTGTGCATGCTGACCTCAATGATGCTGGATAGTTAAGTATCCTGACCAGAGGGTCAGCATATGGTTCGACTCAGGCCGACATCATTGCGCAGTAGTCACAGCCGAAACCGCTTCATCATCCCGTTCAAGCCAATCGACAAGCTGGCCAACTCCTGGCTCGCCGTGCTGATCTGGCCCGCACCCTCGGAGGTCTGCACCGCAAGATCCCGAATATTCAACAGGTTACGATCGACTTCTCGAGCCACTTGTGCCTGTTCTTCAGTGGCGCTGGCCACCACCAGATTGCGCTCGTGAATCGTTGTCGCACCATCGGTGATCTCATCCAGTGCCTGCCCGGCCAACTCAGCCACCTGCAGGGTATGCCCCACCTGCTGGCTATTGCTGTGCATCGACTCCACCACCCGCGCCGTACCGCTGCGAATGGCATTGATCATTTCCTCGATCTCCAGCGTCGAGCTCTGGGTACGCGCCGCCAGCGCGCGGACTTCATCCGCCACCACAGCAAAGCCGCGGCCCGCTTCACCCGCCCTCGCCGCCTCGATCGCTGCGTTGAGCGCCAGCAGGTTGGTCTGCCCGGCAATTGCACCGATCACATCCAGCACCTTACCCACTTCCTGGGACTGCACCGACAGCGCTTCGATCTGCCGCGACGCCTCATGCACATCCTGGCTCATCTTGCCGATCGAACTGATCGCCTCGCCGACCCGCTGACGGCCGCGACGCGCCGCGTCTTCGGACTGACGCGAGATTTCGGAGGTGCTGACGGTGTTGCGCGCCACTTCTTCCACCGCGACGCTCATCTGCGTGACGGCGGTAGCGGCTTGCTGGATCTCGTCGTTCTGGCGGTTGAGGTCGCGGGAGGTTTGCTGGGTAATTGCCGACATCTGCTCGCTGGCCGCGGCCAGCTGATGAGAAGAATCCCCGATCAGCCGCAAGGCATCCTTCAGGCTGGCCTGCATGGCTGCCAGGGCATGCATCAACTGGGTCGCCTCGTCGCGGCCGGTGGCATTTACGGTATGGGATAGATCGCCGTCGGCAATGTTCTGCGCCACTCCAATGGCTTCACGCAGCGGGCTGACGATGCTGCGGGTCAGCAACCAGGCAAGGCCGATGGTCAGCACCAGCACCAGGCCGATCACACTGAAGGTCAGGTACAGGGCACGCTGGTACTCGGCGCGGGCATGGGCGGTGTGCTGTTCGGCGGTGTCGCTGCTGAACTTGACCAGGTTGTCGTACAGCTCGCCGATACGGTTGGAAATGTCCTGCATGGCGCCGCTGAGCATCGCCTGCATCTGCGGTACCTGGTTTTGCTCGGACAACCCCTTGTACTGGTCGAGCAGCACACGGTACTGGTCGATCAACCGCTGCATCTCGGCAAACGCCGGCTTGCCCGCCGCCGGCACTACCGCACCGTAGCCCTCGACGCCCTTGTCGAGCAGGCCCTTGAGCACCTCCAGGCGCGCCAGGGTCGGCGTCAGCTGTGCGGGCTCGCGGGCAATGGCCATGCGCAGGGTGATGATGCGCAGGCCCAGCATGTGGCTGCGGACTTCACCCAGGTAGCGGGTGCCGACATTGGTCACCTGCTCGGTGTACACCACGGCTTCGCGCATGCTGGAGATCTTGTTGATGGAAAACAGCCCGAGCACCACGACCAGGGCGGCGATCAGGCTGAAACTCAGGTAAGAGCGGGTAGCGATGTTGAGATGGCGCAAGCGCATGAGGACATATCCGGGTGGCAGTGGGATGTACTACCCATTACGTTCGGCATGCAGAGGCCAATGTTGAGTGCTTGAAGGGAGTTAGCGCCCGATAATCGAACATTATTGGTTTTGCGGTGGCAGGCATCGAGCGCCGCACGGACGACGCTCGATCTTCATATCCAATAAAAACAGTGATATACGGTAACGTTCTGATGTAATTGCTTAGAAATGCGCCTTGACCAACACACTCACCGCATTCTGATCTGTCGGGAATCCGTGGCTATCCTCGATCCCGTACTTGTCCGACCAATAATCCCACTCCAGCCCCGCATAAAGCCGCTTCGGCGTGTGCCCGAGGGCCTTGCCCACGTCGTACTTGAACTGCGGATTGAAGTGGAAACTCTTGGCCACGTAATCCGACGTGCCCTTGCTGCCAACGTCATTCACATACCACTCCAGGTATCCGTCAAACAGGATGTCCGATCGCCCTAGCGGTAGGGTCATTGCCCAGGTCGGGTTGATCTGCCATTGCCCCGATGCCTTGCCGGTAATTCCGTCAGGCTTGCGGTAATAGGTATTGAGCGAGAAGCGATCGAACCCCGGGATAGTCAAGTCCACGGCAGGCCCCAACAGGTATCTGCGAGTGCGCCCCTCGCCGCGCTCGTAGGTAGCGGCAATCAGTACATCCTTGACGATGCCAAAGCGCAGGTTCTGTCCGCTGACCTTACCCAGCGACAATCGCGGGGAGAACTCACCGTAGTAGCTGTGCCCGTCATTGCCCGACAAGCCGTTGGACCACTTGTTGTCGACGAACAGAAATACATCCCCCCAAGTCCAGCCGCTGGCGTGTTCGAAGGTGACGGTTTGCTGAATGTCGTTGCCGGTGCCGTCGACTTTGTAGTTGTGGCCGTACAGGTAGCTCAGGCTGTTGTCGTACCACATCAGCGGGCCGGCCTGCGCGCCGGAACTGGCCAGGGCGCAGAGGGGCAGGAAGCAGTAGCTTAGGCAGGCAAGAGGGTTGAGTTTCATGTGCATCCCTTGGGTCGAGGTCGGTGAGGTTCACCAGCAAGGGATTCAGCGGACAGACCTCTCCTCTGGCCACGTTGCAAACCGTGGCGCCACCCTTGCCGGGTGTGCGGCGTGATGCCGCCAGAGCAATGTCCCATGCCATTTCGGCACTGACCGCTTCTACTCGACTGTGCCCTAGCAGGGGGCGTGCCAACTGATCGAATACAGTCTAGCTCAGTGATTGTGGCCAATTTAATGAATTAGTGAGCACCAAGCCGGCTCAGCATTGCGCACTTTAATGGCGCCGAGCGCTCCTGCCTTGCACCTTCCCGGATCACTGCTCTGCCCTTGCAATACCCCCCCGGCCCTGAACAGCCCGGCTTTGGCGGTTTGCGCACATTGGCACGCTTCTCGCTACATCTGCCTTCGAGTAGAAGCGGTCAGTGCCAGAAATGGCATGGGGCATTGCTCTTGCGCCTTGAATTGGGCGTACATCCGAGCGGATGATTTGCGCGCGGCCTCACGGCCCTGGGCAAGTAGAGAAATGTCGGCCGTGGCTGCTGCATGCTGTGTGCACCCTCCTCTTGCTGCGTTCTCTCTGCGCTCGGTTTTCGCTGGCGTGTTCCCCAACACCTGGCGCATTTCGAATCGAGGTGGAGAACAATCATGAAGAACCGCTTTGCTTTGACTTTCCCGCTTCGCTCGCTGCTTGGCGCAGCAGTGCTGAGCAGCGCCTCCCTGGCCATGGCCAACGACAAGGTCGTGTTGCTCACCTCCTGGTACGCCCAGGCAGAACAGGGCGGCTTTTACCAGGCCGTGGCCGATGGCTTGTATGAGAAAGAAGGCCTGGATGTGTCCATCCGCATGGGCGGCCCGCAGGTCAATGGCATGCAGTTGCTGGTCAGCAAGCAAGCCGACTTCATCGTCAACTACGACCTGCAGATCCTCAAGAGCGTGGAGCAAGGGCTGCCGGTGGTCGCGGTGGCTGCGCCCTTCCAGGGTGACCCGCAGGGCTTGATGACGCACGCCGATGTCAACGGCCTGGACGGCCTGCAAAACAAGCAGGTGCTGGTGTCCACGTCCGGCCAGCAAACCTGGTGGCCTTGGCTCAAAGGCAAGTACCAGCTTCAGGACAGCCAGGCACGGCCTTACACCTTCAACCTGCAGCCCTTCCTCGCCGGCGCCGACACCACCCAGCAGGCCTACGCCAGTTCGGAACTGTTCCAGGCCATCAAGGCAGGCCAGAAACCCAACTTCTTCCTGTTCGCCGATGCAGGTTACCCGCCCTACGGCTCCACCGTGGTCACCCGCCAGGACGTCATCGACCAGCATCCCGAGCGCGTCGCCGGGTTTGTCCGCGCCTCGCTCGAAGGCTGGAAACGCTACCTGGCCAACCCCGCTGCGGGCAATGCGCTGATCAAGCGCGACAACCCCAACATGAGTGATGAGCTGCTGGCGTGGGGCGTATCGACGCTCAAGCAATACCAGCTGGTCACAGGGGGCGACGCTGCCAGCCACGGCATCGGCACGATGAACGACGCCCGCTGGCAAGCCACCCGCGACTTCATGGTCCAGGCCGGCCTGCTCGGCGCCGCCGCCCCTTGGCAAAAGGCCTATACCACCCGCTTCGTGCAAGGCCTGAACGTGCAGCCCGACACCGTCCAGGCCGCCAGCCGCTGAGCCTTACAACAACACTTAATACCGTGAGGAAACTGGACATGCTGGTCACCAAACAACCTGTATTGCGACGCTTCTGGTACGCCCTGCTGCCCATGACAGCCCTGGACGACGGGCCAAAACCCTTCACCTTGCTCGGTGAAGCCCTGGTCCTTTGGAAGCGCCCCGATGGCACCCCGGTAGCGATGCGCGACCGTTGCTGCCACCGCACCGCCAAATTGTCCAAGGGCTTTGTCAGCGAAGACGGCAATATCGCCTGCGGCTACCACGGCTGGGAATACGACTGCAGCGGCACCTGCGTGAAGATCCCGCAGAACCCGACTGGGGC
Source organism: Pseudomonas sp. p106 (assembly GCF_003936645.1). Taxonomy (NCBI): domain Bacteria; kingdom Pseudomonadati; phylum Pseudomonadota; class Gammaproteobacteria; order Pseudomonadales; family Pseudomonadaceae; genus Pseudomonas; species Pseudomonas sp. p106. Next base: position 477,276 of record NZ_RHQR01000001.1, on the reverse strand, counting down.
GATACCGCCGGGCGCGGCCGTCAAGGCCTACCATTGCCAGGAAAAGTATGGCTACGCCTGGGTCGCGCTGGACGATCCGCTGCAGCCGATCCCCGACTTCCCGGAAGACGGCGCCCCCGGCTACCGGCGCATCTTCCAGTTCTACGAAGAGTGGAAAACCAGCCCGCTGCGGGTGATGGAAAACTCTTTCGACAACTCGCATTTCTCCTTCGTGCACAAGGCCAACTTCGGCCTGTTCGACCAGCCGCAACCGGCCAGCTATGAGTTTCGCGAAACCGATTATGGCTTTGAAGCCGAAACCCGCGTCCCCATCCGCAACCCTGAAGAAAGCTTCGCCATTACCGGCACCCGCGCGCCGATCACCGAGCGTCACCTGGTCAATCGCTACTACCTGCCGTTCTCCCGACGCTTTGGCTGCATGTACCCGGACAGCGGTATCCACCACATCATCTACAACTGCGCTACACCGATCGATGACGGCCGGCTGATGCTGGTGCAGTGGCTCTATCGCAACGACAGCGAGGCTGACTGCCCGACCCAGGCGCTGATCGACTGGGACGCAGCGATCACCGCCGAAGACCGTGACATCCTCGAGGCCACTGACCCGGACGCCTGCGTCGATACCCGGCGGCGTGTCGAGCTGCACATGCCCTCGGACAAGCCAGGCCTGGTAATCCGCCGGCAGCTGCTGGGCCTGCTCGAAGCCCATGGCGAAAGCGAAGTGTTCGCAAGCCACTGACCGCCTGTTCCGCGCCCCGGTGTACCGGGGCATACACAACCGCTCATGACCTTTGGGGAGAGCGCCATGTTGATGCAGACCCTGTCCGAAACCTGCGCCCAGCTGCAGGCACCACCCAACGCCGACGCCTTGGGTAGCGACACGCCGCTGTTCGCCAACCAGGTCGAGAAGACCTACAGCAATGGCACCGTCGCTTTGCACCGCGTCAAGCTGGCGATCCAGCGCGGCGAGTTCGTGTCGTTGCTGGGCCCCTCCGGCTGCGGCAAAAGCACCTTGTTGAAAATGTTCGCCGGCCTCGAACAACCCTCGGCCGGCCATGTGCGCTGGTGGGGCAAGGATGCCCCAGACAGCGATCCACAGGCCAGCGGTGCTGGCCGCAGCCTGGCGATGGTGTTCCAGGAGGCGACCTTGATGCCCTGGGCCAGGGTGCAGGACAACGTGCGCCTGCCGCTGGACCTGGCGGGCACGCCCAAAGCCCACAGCCAGCCCAAGGTACAGGCTGCGCTGGAACTGGTAGGCCTGGGCGCGTTCGGCCAGGCCTACCCGCGCGAGTTGTCTGGCGGCATGCAGATGCGCGCATCGATCGCCCGGGCGCTGGCCACCGAACCTAACCTGCTGCTGATGGATGAGCCGTTCGGTGCCCTGGACGAGTTCACCCGCAACAAACTCGACAGCGACCTGCGCCAGCTCTGGGCCCAACGCGACCTGACCGTGGTATTCGTCACCCACAGCATCTTCGAGGCGGTGTACCTGTCATCGCGGGTGGTGGTGATGGGCGCGCGGCCCGGGCGGGTGATCGCCGATGTGCCCATCGACGGCCCGCTGGAGCGGGACGAGGCCTACCGCACCTCCCCGGCCTTCATCGCGCAGTGCGCCCACCTGTCCCGGCTGCTGGCCCAGGCCAACGGCGAACCTGCTTGAGCGCCCAACTTCAGAGCACAACCTGAGAGCCCTGACATGAGTCGACCTTCTACCCCCTGGCTACACAACCCCACGGTACTGCGCATCGCTTCGCCGCTGCTGGTCGGCGCGGTGCTGCTGGGCCTCTGGCAGCTGGCCTGCATCGCCTGGCAAGTACCGGTCTACCTGGTGCCGTCACCCGCCGACATTGGCCGCACGCTGATCAGCGACGGCCCCATGTTGCTCGGTGCGCTGTGGATGACCCTGAAGATCACCTTCCTCTCGTTCGCCCTCGCAGTCGTCATCGGCACACTGGCCGCATTCGTGTTCGTGCAGAGCCGGCTGGTGGAAGCCAGCCTGTTCCCCTACGCGATATTGCTGCAGGTGACGCCCGTGGTGGCGATCGCACCGCTGATCATCATCTGGTGCAGCGACACCACCCTGGCGCTGGTGATCTGCGCCACCCTGGTCGCGGTATTTCCGATCATCGCCAACACCGTGCTGGGCCTGCGCAGCGTCAACCCGGGGCTGCTCAACCTGTTCCGCCTCAATCGCGCAAGCCGCTGGCAGGTGCTGCTGCGCCTGCGTATTCCCAGTGCCTTGCCGTGCTTCTTCGCCGGCCTGCGGATCGCCAGTGGCCTGGCATTGATCGGCGCCGTGGTGGCCGAGTTCGTGGCCGGCACCGGGGGCACCGGCGCCGGGCTGGCGTACCAGATCCTGCAAGCGGGCTTTCAGCTCAACATTCCGCGGCTGTTCGCCGCCCTGGTGCTGATCGCCCTGACCGGCGTCGCATTGTTCAGCCTGATGGCCCTGCTGGCTCGCTTGAGCCTGCGCCACTGGCACGAAAGTGAACTGGGTTAAGCCCTTGGAGCCCCCTATGAAGCATTCCGACAGCTGGCTGATCCGCAACGCCAGTGCCATCCTCACCGGCCTGCGCGGGCCAGCCGCCCGCCACGCCGGGCCGGACATCCGTATCAGCCAAGGGCGCATCGCTGCCCTCGGTCCCCTGCAACCGCTGGCGGGTGAGCAGGTGCTCGATGCCACCGACTGCGTGGTCTACCCAGGTTGGGTGAATACTCACCACCACCTGTTCCAGTCGCTGCTCAAGGGGGTCCCGGCGGGCATCGATCAAAGCCTTGGGGCGTGGTTGGGCGCGGTACCCTATCGCTACCGTGGCCTGTTCGATGAGCACAGTTTCCGCCTGGCCGCGCGTATCGGCCTGGTAGAGCTTGCCCGCTCCGGCTGCAGCACGGTCGCCGACCACCATTACCTGTACCTGCCAGGCATGGCCTTCGACAGTGCGCAGATTCTGTTCGAGGAGGCAGAACGGCTGGGCCTGCGCTTCGTGCTGTGCCGGGGCGGCGCAACCCAGGTGCGCCAGGCCGAAGGCGCCGCCAGTGCCGGCCCAGAAACCCTCGAACAATACCTTGATGACGTCGGGCGGCTGGTGCGCAGTTACCACGACCCCGCCCCCGACGCCTGGCGCCGGGTGGTGATGGCGCCCACCAGCCCGCCTTACTCGATGCCGCCAGAGCACCTGCGCGAAACCGCCCGCGCCGCACGCAAGCTGGGCATCCGCCTGCACAGCCACCTGAGCGAAACGGTGGAGTACCAGAACGAAATCCAGCGCCGCTACAACCTGTCACCCGTGGCGTTCTGCGCGGAGCACGAGTGGCTCGGCGCAGACGTGTGGTTCGCCCATCTGGTCAAGCTCAGCCCCGAGGAAATCCGGCTACTGGGCGCCACCGGCACCGGCATTGCCCACTGCCCGCAGAGCAACGGGCGCTTGGGCAGCGGCATTGCCGATATCCTTGCCATGGAAGCGGCAGGCATGCCGATCTCGATCGGTGTGGACGGCGCAGCCTCCAACGAAGCCTGCGACATGATCAGCGAAACCCACGCCGCCTGGCTGATGCAACGGGCCAAGGCCGGCGAGCGGGCTTTGCCCGACTATGCAGGCGGCGAACTGGAAGGCGGCGCCCATGCCGCCAGCGTGGAAGACGTGGTGCGGTGGGGAACCGCCGGTGGCGCGCAGGTGCTGGGGCTGAACGCGCTTGGCACGCTGGAGGTTGGCATGGCAGCGGACCTGGCAGTGTACCGCCTGGACCAGCCCCGCTACTTCGGCTTGCACGACCCGGGAATTGCGCCAGTGGTGGGCGGTGGCCGGCCGACCTTGCGCGCCTTGTTGGTAGGTGGGCGCCTGAGCGTGGACAACGACACGATCCCTGGCCTGGACCTCGCCGAACTGGGTAGCCAGGCCCGTGAAGCCGTGCTGCGCCTGCAGCGGGCTGCGGGGGGGCGCGCATGAGTTGGACCTCCTTGCAAGTACGCGCCTTGCGGCTGGAAGCTGACGACGTACTGGGTGTCGAACTTGGCACACCGGGCGGCGCACCGCTGCCGCTGAGCTGGGCGGCCGGCGCCCATGTCGACCTGCGCCTGGGCAACGGCCTGGTCCGCCAATACTCCGTGGTCAGCCTGCCCGAAGAGGGCCATCTGTACCTGGGCATCAAACGTGAGCCTGCTTCTCGCGGCGGTTCACAGTGGCTGCACGAGCACCTGCGCCTGGGCGCACGGATCGAGGTCGGCACCCCGCGCAACCTGTTTGCCCTGCAACCGGGGGCGGGCCCAGTGACATTGCTGGCGGCCGGGATCGGCATCACGCCCCTGCTGCCGATGTACCGCCAATGCCTGGCGCAAGGGCGGGCGGTGCGCCTGCTGTATTTCACCAAAGACGCGCGACAGCTGCCGCTGGTCCAGCGCCAGGACCTGCCCATCGAAGTCTTCAGCGGTTTGCGCGCTGTGCAGATCAAGCAAGCCTTGAGCGAACTGTTGCCCGTTTGGCAGCCCCACGCCAGCTTGTATTGCTGCGGGCCCGCAGGGTTCATGGACAGTGTGGAACAGGCCGCTCTGACCCATGGCTGGCCAGCGTCGGCCCTGTACCGTGAGCACTTCAAGCCTGCCGAACCCGCAGCCCAGGCCGACTCCAGCTGCACACTGGTGTTGCAGCGCAGCGGGCGGGAAGTCCAGGTACAAACGGGCGAAAGCCTGCTGCAGGCCGCTGCGCGGGTCGGGGTGGACCTGCCCATCTCGTGCGGCATGGGCATTTGCGGTGCGTGCATGTGCCGGGTTATCGAGGGCGAGCCAGAGCACCGGGACGAGTGCCTGACTGAAGCTCAACGCAGCAGCGGGGAATGGATCACGCCGTGCGTCTCGGCGTCGCGCAGTGCGCGCCTGGTGCTGGACGCCTGAAAGCAGGCACGCTCTAAGGGCATCGAAGCACGCGTTGAATCGCTGAAACCACCTGCAGCGTAGCGTCTTCGATCGTCCCTTCATTGCGGCACATCAGCCAGCCGTTCTCTGCAACGGCTTGCTCGAAGGCCCGGGTACAGGCCACATGCTCTTCGAACCTGTGCATCACCGTGCTGCTCAACCCGCGCGTGCGTGCCGTCGCCCTCGCCCATGAAATATCCGGGGCGGTGACCACCCCCACACTCAGGTCGGGTACACGCACATTACTGGCGATGTTCAGGCGCAGGATCTCAGGGAACGGGATCAGCCGGCGAAACGCGGCTTCCGACGGGTACCAGCGGTCGATCAGGATGATGCTGCCCGACGGTTGTCTGGGCAGCACGTGCTGGGATATCCAGGCACGGCTCTGGGCAAAGCGCTCACAAACCGCCAGCTCAAGCTCCGGGCTGGGGTTTCTGACGAACTGGTTGACCAGGGCCATGGTTTGCGCCCTGAAGGGGTCACTCTTGCGCTCACAGATACGGATGACCTTCAGGCCGTCAGCCCTCAGTGCTTGGGTAACAGATTCCAGCAGTGTGGTCTTCCCGGTGCCCTTGGGCCCGTCCATGGAAATGAACAGCGAACGGCTCATGCTTCACACAACGCATGACAAGCAGCGCTTGCAGGGGGCATATCGTGCAACGGCATCTTGATTCCTTCACGTAAGACAGTGGAGAACATTCTATAGCGCGGTGACGTGCGCATCAGTCAATAAAACCGCCCCTTTGCAACACCACTGAAGGTTGCGCGAATCCGGCTATGCTGGAAGCAATTCGCACGCAGGCGCCGGGAGTGGAGCATGGGGATCAAGCGTTGTTCAGGATGGGCGGCTTGGCTGATTCTGGGGTTGCACATGATGGTTTCTCCCCTCCTCCATGCCGACAGCGCTCAGCCCGCCACAGGCGTCGAGGGCGTCATCGCCGAACCAGCCGCACTCACGGTCATCAACCGCACGGTGTTCGTCTTTCGTTCTACCCTGCTGGGTGAAACCCCCAAGGCGCGCGCCCAGCGTGCCAAGAGCCTGATCGAAGAAACCCTGCAGGAGAACGACGATCTCAAGGTCAGGACCGACCCTATCCTGAACAGCTATCTGGTGCTGCTGGGCGGCCGTCGCGCATTCATCGTTACACCGCTCGATGCCGCTGCCGACGACATAACGCCAAGGGAGGCTGCCGAACGCGCTGCCGAGAACCTGCGCCTGGTGGTAGAGGAAACGCGCCAGGCACGCAGCCTGAAGTTCCTGTTGACGGCCCTTGGCTACTCGGCGGCCGCCACCTTGGTGTTCTTCCTGTTGCTCAAGGCCGCAGGGCTTAGTCGCCGCAAGCTCCTGGGGCTGTTGCCCAAGCTGATGGGCAAGCACTCCGAACGCCTCAAGGTCGGCCATACCCAGCTGTTCGACATGCAAAACCTCTACTACCTGATCGACCGCTCACTGTGGCTGCTGTACTGGTTGGTTGTGCTGTTGCTCTGCTACCAGTGGCTGGGTTTCGTGCTGTCGCAGTTCCCGTACACCCGTTCCTGGGGCGAAAGCCTCAATGTCCACTTGATGGAGCTGTTCAATTACCTGGTCAGCGGCATTCTGCGCGCCATGCCGGGCCTTGCCGTGGCCATCTCGATCTTCTTCATCGCCCGCGGCATCAGCGCCTTCTCCAAGCGCGTACTACGGCGCATGGCCCGCCCGGGTACCTTGTCGTGGCTCACAGCCGAAACCCTGCAACCCACCATGCGCCTGACCTCGCTGGCCATCTGGCTGTTCGCGCTGGTGATGGCCTACCCGTACTTGCCCGGCTCGGGCACCGATGCCTTCAAAGGGCTGTCGGTGTTGATCGGTTTGATGATTTCACTGGGCGCGACCAGCGTCATTGGCCAGGGTGCAGCCGGCTTGATCCTGACCTACACCCGTACGCTTCGGGCCGGCGAGTTCGTCCGGGTGGGCGAGTACGAAGGGACAGTGACCGAAGTGGGCATGTTCACCACCACGATCAGAACCGGGCTTGGTGAGGTGCTGACGCTGCCCAACTCCATGATTACAGGCGCGGTGACCAAGAACTACTCACGTATCGTGCAAGGGCAAGGTTATGTGGTGGACACGGTTGTCACCATCGGCTACGACACGCCTTGGCGCCAGGTAGAGGCCATGTTGTTGGAAGCCGCACGGCGCACCGAAGGCGTTCTGCAGGAGCCCAAACCACAGGTATTCCAGACTGCACTGTCGGATTTCTACCCCGAGTACCGCCTGGTCGCCCAGGCCATTCCCTCTGAACCCAGGCCGCGCGCCCTGCTGCTGAGCCTGCTGCACGCCAACATTCAGGACGTGTTCAACGAATATGGCGTGCAGATCATGTCACCGCATTACCTGGGCGACCCGGAACAGGCCAAGTGGGTACCCAAAGAGCAGTGGCATACCGCCCCGGCCAATCCCCAAATCCCTGGTGAGGGTCCGGTCAGCTGACCGTCAGCGCAATGATTACCGGCCCGCAGACCGCCAGCAGTACATTGGAAATGGCATAGCAGACAGTGAACCCGATGACGGGTGTGTTGCTGCCGGACTGCTCGAGGATCTTGTTCATCGACGCCGCTTCGGTTTGCGCCCCGGCCAAGGCCCCGAACAGGATCAGCGGGTGCAAACGAAGCACGTAATAACCGAAGTACAAGGTCACCAACGGAGGGATCAAGGTTACCGCCGCACCCGAAACCAGCAACGCCAGGCCTTGCGTTTCGATCGCGGCCAGTGCGGCCGGGCCAGCCAGCAACCCTACCACGGCGCCGAACGCGGTCAGGCCGAACTCCGAAAATGCCCATTGCGCCGCCGGCGGCAATGCACCGAAGTCAGGGTGGCGCGAGTTGTACCAGCCAATCAGCAGGCCCACCAGCAATACCCCGCCACCCACACCGAGTTCGACAGGGATGATGCCGATGTGCGTGGACAGCATGCCGAGCAATGACCCCACCACCAGGCCCAGCGCATGAATGGCGATATCGCTCTTGTAGAGGTTCTGGCGCACCCGGCCTACCTGCCCCGCCAGCGCTTCGACACTACTGGTGCGCCCGGTCAGGGTAATCACATCGCCCCGGCGCAGCACCGTGTCGGGCAACAGCGGCAGTTCCAGGCCCTGGCGCGTGATGTCTACGATGTAACAGCCCATTCGCGTGGCGCCGACCAGTTCTTGCTTGATCTGGCGCAGGGTTTTGCCGGCAAAGGTGCGCGAAGTGAGCACAATCTGCGCCGTACGGGTGGCGAAGGACATCGATAGCGGGTCATCCACCTCCGGGCCTATCCACTCACTGAGCGCTGGCACGGCCTCCCGCAATGCGTAAACGCCCAGCACATCGCCACGCTGCAGGCGCACGTGTGCTTCGCGCTCAAGCACCCGACCGTCGCGCACCACCCGCTCGACACTGAGGTTGCGGTGCAAGGCCTCGATATCGGCAATGCTCATACCCTCGGCCTCAGCCACCGCCAGTTTGTGGGCCCGCACCACGATCCGCGTGTAGGGCACGCCCAAAGCAGCGTCCTCCTGGTCGATACCCAGCCAGCGCTCAAGCTCACGGGCTGAGGCGGCAAGGTCTACGCGCAGCAGGCGCGGTGCGATGCTGCCCACGAATACCACCAGCCCAATGGTGCCGAATACATAGGTGATGGCATACGCCACCGCCATGTGGCTGTTCAGTTGTGCCTTGGCGGCTTCGTCGAGCGCGAGCTGGGCAATGGCACTGCTGGCTGTGCCCATGATCGCCGTGTCGGTCAGCGCGCCAGCGCCAAGCCCGGCAGTAAAGCCGGCATCGAAACCATAAAGGCTGTGCGCGGCAAGGATGGTGGCCAGTGCCGTGCCGCACAACACCACAGACAGCAGCACCAGCTTCAAGGTGCCGCGGTTGAGGCTGCCGAAGAACTCCGGGCCGCTCTTGAAACCCACCGCATAGATGAACAGCGCAAAGAATACCGATTTGAGCTCATGCGGAACGTCCAGTCCGATCTGCCCAATGGCCAGGCCCATGAGCAACGCGCCGGCCACCGAGCCCAGATGGAAGCTGCCAAGGCGTATCCGGCCTATCAGCACACCCAGGGCAATGGCCAGGAACACGGCAATTTCCGGGTTTGCACGCAAGGCGTGAAGTATGAACTCGATCATTGCCGCACCTCCCTGGAAGCACAAAGGCCTGCACTCCAACACCCAGTGACGGCGTCCAAGTGCAGGCCTGGGTACACTGCAAACAGCGGGCTATTTAGCCTTGGCCTTCATCTGCAGATAGTACTGATGGACGTCGGATGCCCAGCTGTCGAGTACTTTCTTGGCATCCGAGGCCTGCATGACCTGGCTGCTGTTGTCCAGTTGCTGCCCAGCCCCCTTGCGCACCCCTTGGGCGATGACCTTGTTGGTCTGAGCGTCAATGAAAGCCACCTCCGTGGCAATGGTCGTGTCCTGGTCGCGAATACCGGTAGCGGCGCTGACCCCCGCCGCCACAAGGGCGATCGGAATCACTTCGTAGGGCCGCAACCCCTTGGTCTTGCTGCTTACCCCGGTAATGGCCGGGCGCACGATAATGGTGCCGGCACCCGGTGAAGTGGCCAGCGGCAATGATTTGCCCAGTTCACGTTTGAGCGCCGTGTCGTAGTAGCTGGTGATGCCTTGCAGCGTGCTCTGGGGGATTTTCTCGGTTGGTTGCGGCTTGGGATACAGCTGGCTGGGCTCGACATAGAAGGCGGTGTACTTGTTGATATCAAGCTGAGGATCGACCCAGCGCATCACCGGCGCGCCTGAAGGTGATTCCGCTTCTTTCAAGCGACTGTAGTCCTTTAGAAAACCTGAATATTCATCCGGCTGGGTCAACTTGCTGGAGCACCCCACAAGCGTAAGCGAAGCGACACACAGCGTACTTGCCAAAAACGCTAATCTCATTCCCGAAACTCCTGTATGGCCGCACGTGCGCAAGCCGTGACAGACATGAAAATGTAACGTGGCAGTGGCCACTTCCTACCACTGATGCAGTGCAATCAAGCAAGGGTAGTTATAGACCCGGCGCAATGAACTGGCCGACAGATTTACAGATTGTTCGCTGAACATTTGCCTAATACAGGAGCGCTTCTATATTCACAAAGGCCTGATTTCAAGTTGACCAGAGCGTCATGATGCCCCCACCCGAGCAATTGATCATCTGCGAGCACTGCGACTGCGTGTATGAAAAAGCCTTGCTCGCCAAGCATCAGAAGACCTTGTGTTCGCGCTGTGGCGGTGTGCTGCAGCGGCACAACGGCCTGACGGTGGAGCAACGCCTGGCGCTCACGCTCACGGCGGCAGTGCTGTGGCTGTTCGCCAACTTCTACCCAGTGATGAGCATCAGCCTGAAGGGGCTGAAGAACAGCGCCACGTTGTGGGATTCGGTATTGGCATTGAGCCAGGGGCCGATCACGTTCATGGCAATGGTCGCGGCCATCTCGATCATCATCGCCCCGGCATTCCAACTGCTTTTGCTCATCTGGGTCCTGGGTTACGCCCTCACCGCCCGCCGCTCACCGGCCTTCAAGCTGTGCATGCGCTGGCTGGAAACGCTGCGCCCATGGAGCATGCTCGAAGTATGCCTGCTGGGCGCGATGGTGGCCGTGTTCAAGCTCGCCGGCATGCTCGATGTGCTGCCGGGCATCGGCCTGCTTGCACTGGCCGCACTGAGCCTGCTGATGATCCGCATTGCCGGGCGTGACATTCGCGACCTGTGGGACACGCCATGAACCGGCCGCCAACCGCCACCGAGCTCAACCTGTGCCTGTGCCACAGTTGTGGCCTGGCCTGCGACATGCGCGACGAACCGCATCAGTGCCCACGCTGCGATGCCCCGTTGCATCGGCGCAAGACCAACTCGCTGGGCCGTACCTGGGCCTACCTGTTCGCAGCGCTGGTCTTCTACATACCGGCCAACGTACTGCCAGTGATGAACACCACGATGCTCGGCAGCGGCGCCGACAGCACCATCATGAGTGGTGTAATCGAGTTCTGGGGGCATGGCGCCTGGGACATCGCGCTGATCATTTTCATTGCCAGCATCGCCGTGCCAGGGGTGAAGTTCATGGCATTGACGATGTTGTTGATCACGGTCCAGCGTGGCAGCACCTGGGCGCAACAGCAGCGCTCGAAGCTCTACCGGTTCGTTGAACTGATCGGCTATTGGTCGATGCTCGATGTGCTGGTGGTGGCGCTGGTTGCGGCACTGGTGAAATTCCAGGCTTTGGGCGATATCGAGCCGCGCCCCGGCATTCTGTTCTTTGGCATGGTGGTGGTGTTCACCATGCTTTCAGCGATGAGTTTCGACCCCCGCCTGATCTGGGACACGCCACCTGAAAAGGAGCTCATGGATGAATCCATCCAGCAATGACAGCCCAGCCGTGCCGGGCAAGGCACCCGTTAAAACCCGTCGGTTCAGCTTCTCACTGGTGTGGATCGTGCCGATCGTGGCGGTGCTTGTCGGCCTCTCGCTGGTGGTGCACAACGTCATGCAGGAAGGCCCGACCATCACCCTCACCTTCAAGACCGGCGCCGGACTGGCGGCCAATAAAACCGAGGTCCGCTACCGCAATGTGGTGATCGGCCATGTTACCGAGGTGGCCCTGAGCAGTGACCAGAAGAACGTCAATGCTACCGTCAAGCTCGATAAAGAGGCTGAGGGTTTCACCCGTGAGGACTCCAAGTTCTGGGTGGTCCGCCCACGCATCGGTGCAGGTGGCGTGTCGGGCATAGACACCTTGCTCTCAGGCGACTATATCGGGGCCGATATCGGTCAGTCGCACACCCGCGTAAAGCACTTTATCGGCCTTGAAAACCCACCGCCCATCACCTACGGCGAGCCCGGCAAGCATTTCACCCTGCATACCCAAGACCTGGGCTCACTGGACATCGGCTCCCCTGTGTATTTCCGCAAGATCCCGGTCGGCCAGGTGGTCGCCTACGCCCTGGACAAGGACGGAAAAGGGGTTGACGTAGAGGTCTTCATCCACGCACCCAACGACGCCTTCGTGACCGCCAATACCCGCTTCTGGAACGCCAGTGGGATTGACGTAGAGGTCGGCGCCAACGGCTTCGCACTCAAGACCGAATCGCTGTCTTCCATTCTGGTCGGCGGCATCGCCTTCCGCGCACCGGACTTCAACCCCAACGACACCGTCGCCAGCGAAGACCAGCGCTTCGAGCTGTTCGCCGACCAGAGCAGTGCGCTGGCACCGCCTGCTGGCAAGGCGCAGTACCTGGCACTGCGTTTCGACCAGGCGATGCGCGGCCTTAAAGTGGGGGCACCGGTAGAGTTTCTGGGCATAGAGATTGGCCGCGTCGTATCGGTGAACCTGGACTTCGATGCGAAGCAGCGCAGCTTCCCGGTCAATGTCGGCATCGTGATCTACCCCCAGCGCCTGGGCCGGGCGCACGAGAAGATGCTTAAGGCCCTGCAGCACGATCCCAATGACGAAGCGTCCGCCGCCAAACTGATGGGGACGTTCATCGACAACGGCCTGCGCGCCCAGGCACGCAGTGGCAACCTGCTCACGGGCCAGCTGTACATCGCCCTGGACTTCTTCCCCAAAGCGGAGAAAGTGGCCTTCGACCCGACTGCCCGACCTGTGATGATCCCTACCGTTCCAGGCAGCCTGGAGCTGCTGCAGGAGCAGTTGCAGACCATGGTCGACAAGGTCAACCGGCTGCCACTGGAACGTATCGCCAGCAACCTGGACGCCAACCTGGTCGAGCTGCGCAAGAGCCTGACACAGTTCAATGGCAAGACATTGCCGGGGGTACAGAGCACCTTGGCCGAAGTCAGCACTACCCTCAAATCGGCCAACTCGACCCTGGCCGAAGATTCGCCGCAACGGGAGCAACTGACGCAAACCCTCGACGAGCTCGGCCGTATGTCGCGCTCGCTGCGCGAACTCGCCGACTACCTGGGCCGCAACCCCGAGTCGCTGATCCGTGGCCGCCCGGACAACGCCGCGCCAATGGACCTGCAAGGGCCGCCACGCAAATGACCACAGGAGTGTTGAGCATGACCCCGTTGCCAAGGATTACCCTGCTGGTCGCGCTGATGGCGCTGGGCGCCTGCCGCAGCGACCCTATCCAGTTCCACACCCTCACGCCGGCACAGCCGGCACCCTCCTCTCACACGGCCCCAGACGAGATCCTCATCGAAGGTGTCAGCGTACCGCCGCAGGTTGACCGGCCCCAACTGGTCATCCGTCAAGGCGACAGCAGCCTGGCCATTCTGGAAACCCAATGGTGGGGCGCCACCCTGGTGGATGAGTTGCGCAGCGCCCTGGTCGACCAGCTGAGCACTGTGCGCGCCGCACACAAGCTGTCCTTGCGCGTGGATGTACAGCGCTTCGATTCGGTGCCTGGGCAGTATGCGCTGCTGGACGCCCGGTGGCGCCTGCGGGCCCGGGAGGCCAATATCCAGCTGACCTGTCGCAGCACCCTGCAAACCGCATCTGGTGGCAGCATCGATGAGGTGGTGATCGCCCAGCAAGCCAACGTGAAGCGCTTGGTGGCCATGATCAGCCAGGCGGCCATGTCGCCAAACGCTGGCTGCCCCGCCTCACGCTGATAGCCATTGAGTCAAAGGCGGTGCGTTAACGCTCACCGCCGGTGAACCAGCGCATGTAGGGGTTCTGCGCGGTCATCGGCGCCAATGCCCGCGCCTCACGCATCCAGGCCTGGCGGTTACCGTTATAGGCCAGCAATGACAAGCCGTAGAACCGCCGAAGCAGCTGCCACTCGTCTTCCACCGCACCCTGCTGGGCGCGGCCGGCATTTTCCAAAGGCGGCGGTACGCGCAGTGCAAGCAACGCCGGGAGCACCCGCGTGATCTCCCGCGGACGGACCCACGGTGCATATTCGATGCGCGGCCGGTCATCGGTAACCGGCTGGGCATCACCCGCGTAGCGTTCCAGGCCCTCTCGGTTGGTCACCCAGGTGGCCAGCAACGCATCGACCGACCCCACACCAACCTGCGCCAGTGCAGCGGCAACTTCAGGCTGTTCGAAACGCTGACGGATACGCGGCACATCCAGTGCCATCGGCGATGCCGAGCCGATCAGCAGCATTTCGTGAAACTCGGTGGTCCACAACGACGCATGGGGGAACACATCAAGGAAGCTGCGCACCAGCGAGCGGCTATCCTCGTCGTTCTGGGTAGGCAACGGCAGCCATTGGGCGACCAGGCCGTACTGCTCCAGGCGCGAGGCCGCCAACTGATAGAAGTCACGCGAGTACAGGTTCACCACCCCGGCTGCGGACGGCGGTGGCGGCTCCAGGGTGATCAGGTCGTAGCGCTGCGCGCTGCGCAGCAGTTCGCGGCGCCCATCGCGCAGGCGGATATCCAGGCGCGGGTCGTTGACCGCATCGTAATTGCCGGAAAACAACGGCGCCGCTGCCAGCACCTGCGGCAACAGTTCGGCCACCACCGGGTGCTCCAGGCCCGGGTAGCGCAGCATTGCCCCGGCGGTGATGCCAGTGCCAAAACCGATCACCAGCGCCGAGCGGGGTTCGCCGCGGTGTATCAGCAGCGGCAGCAATGCCTGCAGGCGCATGTAGCGCAGTGACGGCATGGCATCACCGGTATTGGACACCCCCTGGATGTACAAGCGGTTGAAGGCCTGGCCCTGGCGCTGCTGGTTGACCACCGCTACCGTGCCTCCCCGGCCCTCTTCGTAGAACACCAACTCGCCACTGCGGGCTCCGGGCAACAGCTGCGCCAACCGCTGTGGCGGGGTCAGCACGCCAGTGAGCACGGTTGCTGCACCGACCACCAGCACGGCCACCCGCATGCCCTTGCCCACGGCCTGGCCACGCCATACCGCCACCATGCCGACGGCTGCCGCAACAACGGCGAGCACGAACAGCGTGCGTACCAGCCCAACTTCAGGCACCAGCACAAACCCGGTGAGCATGACCCCGGCAATACCGCCCAGCGTGTTGAGCGCCACGACCGTGCCCACGTCCCGCCCCACTTGGCCACTGTCCACGGCCAGGCGCAAGGCCAGGGGGAATGCCGCACCAAGTAGCGTGGTAGGCACGAACACCACGCACAGCGCCGCCGCGGCAAAGCGCGCGCACATGCCTGCCAGTTGGTTGCCAGTCAGTTGCACGACCTGTGCTTCCAGGGCGGTCTGCAGCACGATCAGCCAACGCCCGAGCCCGGCGACCTGCAGCAACGCCAGCAGGCCTGCGGCGGCGATCAGCAGCCCGAACAACCCCCAAGGGTCGCGGATACGGTCCGCTCGCCGGGCGTACACGGCGCTTCCCAGTACCAGCCCGGTCAAGTAAGTGGCCAACACCACGGAAAATGCAAAAGCCCGGGTACTCATGAACTGCACGATCGATTGTGTCCACACCACCTCGTACCCCAGCGCCACGCCGCCTGCCACGCAATACAGGGCGATGGCCAGCCTGGCCTTGGGCGTGCGCGGTTGCAATGCCGCTGCGCCAGGGGCCAGGTCACGCTCATCCTTCGCCCGCCCAAGCCAGGCGCCCAGTGCGGCCAACAGGTTCAGCACGGCGGCCACGCACGCGGCCCCGGTAACCCCCACCAGCGGCAGCAGGACGAACGCTGCTAACAAGGTGCCGCAGATTGCCCCGGCGGTATTGGCGGCGTACAGCCAACCGCCCGCCTCGCCCATCTGCCCCTCGGTGGGGGTCAGCGCACGCACCAGCACCGGCAAGGTACCGCCCATCAAGAAGGCCGGCAGCCCTACCAAAGTGAAGGGCAACAACCAGGCCAGCAGGCCTGCGCTTGCCTCCAGGCGGGCAAACGTCGCGGCGCTGTGCGCCAGGGCCAGGGTTGCCCCTACTCCCAGCACTGCCACCGCCAATTCAAGGCCAGCATAGAGCTTGACCGGGCGACGCAACCGGTCGGCCCAGCGCCCGAACACCAGGCCGCCCAGGGCCAGCCCGGTGAAAAATGCACTGATACCAGCGGTGATGGCATACACCTCAACCCCCACCACCAGTGACAGCTGCTTGACCCACAGTACCTGGTAGATAAGCGCCGCGCCGCCAGAGACGAACAACAGCGCCGCTGGCAGCATCAGCTGTAGCGGCGTCTGTTTTACCGTGGTTTCAGGGGCATGAGCGCGAGCGGAGTTCACAGCTGCTGGCATCGATAAGCCTTAGCGGACCTGAAACCCGGTCCGCAATGGATAGGAAAGAATGCGCCCGCCAAGGGCGGGCGCGGGGCATTGCCGTTACTTCTTCATTTTCTCTTCGATTTTCTTGTCCACGTCAGCACGGATCTGGTCGATGCTGAAGCTCGCCGGACGCTGGCTAGGCGGGTATTCCACGAACGTCTGCAGGAACGCTGCAGCCTTGCGGGTACCCTGAAATACCAGATAGTCGTTCTTGGTCAGCCAATCGTAGTACTGGTCCGAAACGATATCCGCGCGCTCGTAAGGGTCCATACGCAGGTTGAACATCTTGGGCACACGCAGACAGGTGAACGGTTCGCTCCAGACCTGCAGCCCACCGGGTGCCCGCTGCTCGCAGAACACCAGTTTCCAGTCTGCAAAGCGCATGGAAACCAGTACACCGTCATCGTTGAAGTAGTAGAACTCTTTACGCGCGCTCTTGTCGGTTTTGCCCGTCAGATAATCGAGCTGGTTGTAGCCGTCGAGGTGAACCTTGAAGTTCTTGCCTCCCACATCGGTGCCCTTGAGCAGGCGGTCCTTGATGCCTGTATCGCCTGCTGCTGCCAGCAGTGTCGGGAACCAGTCCAGCCCGGAGAACATCTGGGTGGAGATGGTGCCGGGTTGGACCTTGCCTGGCCAGCGAATCATCGCCGGCACGCGATAGGCGCCCTCCCAGTTGGAGTTCTTCTCGTTGCGGAACGGCGTGGTTGCCGCGTCCGGCCACGACCACTGGTTTGGCCCGTTGTCGGTGGTGTAGACCACGATGGTGTTGTCGGTAACCTTCAGGTCGTCCAGGGTCTTCAACAGTTTGCCCACATCGCCATCGTGCTCGAGCATGCCGTCGGCGTATTCATTGCCGATCATCCCGCTCTGGCCTTTCATCGATTCACGCACATGGGTGAAAGCATGCATGCGTGTGGTGTTCATCCAGACAAAGAACGGTTTGTCGGCCTTGACCTGCTTATCGATGAAATTGATCGCCGCCTGGGTGGTTTCATCGTCGATGGTTTCCATGCGTTTGCGGGTCAAGGCACCGGTGTCCTCGATCTTGCCATCGGCACTGGATTTGATTACCCCTCGAGGTGAGGCGGCCTTGATGAAGTCCGGATCATCCTTCGGCCAGTATGGCCGTTCAGGCTCCTCCTCCGCATTGAGGTGGTAGAGATTGCCAAAGAACTCATCGAAACCGTGGTTGGTAGGCAAGTATTCGTCGCGGTCGCCCAGGTGGTTCTTGCCGAACTGGCCAGTGGCATAACCTTGTGCCTTCAACGCCTGAGCGATAGTCACATCACGGTCCTGCAGGCCCACCGGCACGCCCGGCATGCCCACCTTGGACAGCCCGGTGCGCAAAGGCGTCTGGCCGGTAATGAAGCTCGACCGGCCGGCGGTGCAGCTGTTCTCTGCGTAATAGTCGGTAAACATCATGCCTTCTTTACCGATGCGGTCGATGTTCGGCGTCTGGTAACCGACTACCCCTTTGCCATAGGCGCTGATGTTGGTCTGGCCGATGTCGTCACCGAATATCACCAGGATGTTGGGTTTTTCCGCGGCATTGGCCGTACACACGCCCATCGCCGCTGTGGCGGCTAGTGCGAACGTGGTTATCCATCTTCTGCTGGACTTCATTAGGCGATCTCTCCGTATCACGTTTGCTGGCATGTGCCACGACTACGTGCACGTTCGACCTACTGCTCGGCTGGTCCCTGTGCCCCTGCGGTTTCTTTGTCACTGAGCCTGGTTGCTATCGAATGGGTAAATGCGCTGCCATTCCCGGGCCATGTCGACCACGGTCCAGTTACCGGCCCTGGCAGCGTCAAGGGCCTTGTCCAGGCGCCCTATCTGGCTGTCACGGTCATAGGCCCATTCGCGTGTTGCGTCGGTGTGGTGAACCAGGCCGGCAAAGCGCTTGCCGTCACCGGCCATGGTCCACTGCAGCATCTGCAGGTCGCCGTCGGAATTGCCGAAGGCCAAGATCGGGCGGCGGCCGATGCGGGCGTCAATGCTCACCGGTTTGCCCGGGCCATCGTCGTTGTGCAGCAGCTTGGGCAGCCGTTCAATGGACAGCTTGCCGTTGTCATCGATGAAGCGGGCATCGAGTGTGGTGCCGATCACCTGCTCGGGCGGCACGCCGTAGACCTCTTGAGCGAAAGCGCGCATGAAGGCCACTTCGCCGCCCGACACGATATACGTCCTGAAGCCATTCGCCCGCAGGTACTGCAGAAGTTCGAGCATGGGTTGGAAGACCATTTCGGTGTACGGCTTATGGCTGCGAGGGTGCACGGCCGTTGCCAGCCAACGCCGGGAGTTGGCGATGAAGTCCTCGGTACTGACCCCGGCATGGGTAGCAGCAACGATCTTCAGAATGCCGTCCATACCGCTGTCAGTGAGGGCCTTCTGGTCGCCCTCCAGCACCGCCTTGAACGGTTGCTGGGTGGCCCACTCCGGGTGTTGCGGGGCCAGCCTTTTGACCTCATCGAGGGCGAACAGCACTTCGAAATACAGCGGCTGTTCGCTCCACAGGGTACCGTCATTGTCGAAGACGGCAATGCGCTCGGCCTCAGGCACATAATCCTTGCTGCCCTCGGTGGTCACGGCGGTGACGAAGGCTTCGATGGCCTGGCGTGAAGTGCCTTCGCGCCAGGAGGGCAACGGGTTCGCGGCCTGCACCGCCAAGGGCAGCAGGAGCAACAGCGTAATCCACCAGCGTGTGCGTTGCAGGTCGAGCATGAAGTATCCCTCCTCGGTGCTGCCTACCCTGCTTAGCCCAAAGGCTCACGGGTTGAGTGGTTTCAAACCCTTGCGATGACGGACTTGCCGTTCCCTCACGACCACGCGCCGCAGCGCTGGCAGAGCCGGGCTCAGCAATGGCGTGGCCTGGTGGCCTTCACTGACCTTGCCGTAGCGGTTCTGGAGCCAGTCTAGTAGACGTATTCGCATTGAGGACGGCAAAGTCGAGGAAAATTCTGACACCGTGCGCTGGCCGGTAACGCGCCGGATCCACAAGTACAGGGCGCCGAGCTGAGGTGGATTTTCCGCAAGCTGCTCGCGGGCCAGTTGCCAGGCGTAATCCGCCGACTGCAACCGCGCCTCTCCCCGCGCGGCTTGCCAGCCTTTGAAATGCCGCCATGCCACCTGCAGCCAAGGCCGTGCGAAATAGCTCAGCCCCACGCCAAGTACCAGCAAACCCGCCGCCCACAGCCAGTGGCCGGGCAGGCGCAACTGTGCCTGGCGGCCGAGCGCGCGCAGGTCCTGGTCGATGGAAAATGGTGCTTTGTAGCCGCCGTCAATGACGGTGACATCGATCGCGGGCAGCGTCGCTCGCCTGGCCTCACCGGTCGCAGCGTCCCACCACTGCAGCTCGATCGCGGGCAGCTGGTAGTCACCGGCGGCGGCTACCACATAGCTCACACTGTCCTCGCGCTGGCCACCGTTCGAGCCCCCTCTGCCATCACTGAGCGGCGCAATACGGGGGGTTTGCACGTAGCGTTTGAGGCCCTCGATCTCCACCAATGGCGGCGGCGGTATCAGCATCGCCTGGGCGCCCTCGGCACGCGTCAGCACTCGGCGGGTAATGCTGTCACCTGCACGCAACGGTGAATGCGACAGCTGCGTCTGTTGCTCAAGGCTGACCTTGCGCGCGACCAGGCGGTGCACGGTAGCGTCACCGGACAAGGCCTTGGCAACGAATGCCAGCGGCTCGCTGGTGAGCGTGACCGGCGTGTCCGACTGGCCCGGGAATACCTGAAAAGTTTGAGCAGGCAGTGTGAAGGCTTGGGCCGTTTGCGGGGTGATCTGGTAGGTATAACGCAGGCCGAAGAAGGTCTTGCCATCGAGTTGTTCGTTCAAATGCTGCGCTTCGCCGCTGGGAGCGCTGACCGCCGCACCCGGCAACCCAATGGCCGGCAGCACCGCCGGCTGGGTGAACCAGGTGTCGACCAGCAGGTCGACCTGCAACTCGAGCGTGGCGCCCACCACCGTGTCGCCGGCCGGCACCAGGCGAGCCTGCACCCGCGCCTCGGGTGCTGCCACCGCGAGCAATGGCAGGCAGAGTGGGAGCAGCAACAGCAAGCGCCTCATGGTGTGCCCTCCGCGGTTTGCCGCGAGGCATCCTGAAGCAGGAACTTGCGTCGCAGGAACTGTGCCGGCGAGGTGGTCAGGTTATTCAGCCAAACCTGATCTGACGCCGCCTGCGGGGTAAGTTGCTGCTTCTGCTTGGCGCCTGTGGACGGCGTCTGGTCCTCCACCACCTTGTCGGCTTTTTCGTCCGGCGTGCCCGCCTTTTGCTGATCTTCGTAGTCCTTGAGCAGCGCCTGTGCCAACGCAAGATTGGCACTGGCCTCGGCAAACGTCGGCTGCCGTTTCAATGCCTGCTCATACGCCTGGACCGCTTGGGGAAACTTGAACTGGCGCACGTAGATGTTGCCCCGGTAGAAAAACGCCTGTGCGGTGTCGAGCTTGCCCAGACTGGCCAAGGCAACGTCATAGTCGGCGGCGCTGTAGGCGGCCAGGCCTTTCCAGTAAGGGTCGCTGAAGTGCGCGGCGGCCTGTGAGTAATGGCCATGCTCAAAGGCCCAGCGCCCCTGCTGGTCAGGGGTGAAGAACGCATCGGCAACAGGCCCGGCCCGCGCCATTTGCGGCTGCATGCCCAACAACAGCGCCAGCAGCACAGTGGCCATCCAGTGCACCTGCCAGCCACGGCGCAGGCACAACAGTGCAATCAGTGCCAGTGGCCAGCACAGCCAGTACCCTGCGTCCTTCCAGTGCACCTGCTGCGGGTCGCCCTGGGCCGCCTGAAAATGCTGCTGCGCATGCAGTTCGATCCAGTCCAGGTCATCGTCGTTCAAGGTCAGGCTGCCCAACGGGGCATTGACGGCCTTGGCCAACTGGCGCAAGCCATCCTGGTCGAAATCGGCCTGCAGCGGGCGCCCGTCGGCGGCAATTCGGGCACGTCCCTGGGCGTCGTGCAGCACACCGCTGTCGTGGCTGCCGACTGCCAACACCATCACCTGCAGGTCGCTGCCCTTGAGCGCGTCCGCAAGCACTGGCAATTGCCCTGCATCAGCGCCATCGGTGAGCAATACCAGCGTGCCGGGCACCTGCTCGGCCGCCAGCAAGCGTTTGGCCACTTCGATCACCCCCGCCACGTCCTTGCCGGGCTTGGCAATCAAATCAGTGCTCAGCGCCTGCAAGAACGTGTCGAGCAAGTGCGGGTCTTCGGTAGCCGGCAGTACCAGGTGCGCGCTGCCGGCATAGGCGATCAGCGCCGTGCGCGCACCCGCCCTGCGCATCACCAGGTCGTGCAGGGTGTGCTTGGCCGCTTGCAGGCGGCTCGGCGGGACATCGTCGGCGTCCATCGACGGCGACAGGTCCAGCGCAAGAATCAACGGCGCACGGTTGTCGACGAACGCCGGGATATCCCGCTGCCAGGTCGGCCCGGCAGCGGCCAAGGCGCCCAGGCCAAGCAGTGCTGCCAGCAAATGCACAGGCCGCACGCGCTGGCGTTGTTCAGGCGTGATGATCAAATGCTGCACCAGGTGCGGGGCGATGACGCCTTGCAATTGCCGTTTCAGGTCATGGCGCCGCCGCCAGGCCCAGGGCAACAGCGCCGCCGGAACCCACAGCAACAACCAGTATGGCCGCAGCAGATGCAATGCACTGAGGTCGATGTCCATGTCACAGCCTCCCCTGCGCAGGCCGCGCCCGCACAGTGCTGGCTATCGCAGCCAGGCTGTGGCTCAGGGCCAGCAACAGCAGGGCGGCGCCCAGCGGCCACCAGAACAGGTCACGCTTGGGCTGATGGCTGAAGGTCTTGACCGTGTGCGGGGTGATCCGGTCGAGCGTGGCATATACCTGGGCCAGCGCGCCCCGGTCATCGGCACGGAAGAACCTGCCAGCGGTGGTGCGCGCGATACCTTCAAGCGCCTGCAGGTCGACTTTGTCCTCACCGCTGGCCTGCGGATCGCCGATACCGATGGTATGTACCACGATACCCCGTTCTCGGGCCAAGGCCGCTGCGTGTTCGGGCGTGATCGCGCTGCCGGTGTCATTGCCATCGCTGAGCAGCACCATCACCTTTTCCTGCTCCTTGGCCTGGTCGAGCAGCTT
The DNA here is from genome assembly GCF_003936645.1 of Pseudomonas sp. p106. Classification (NCBI taxonomy): domain Bacteria; kingdom Pseudomonadati; phylum Pseudomonadota; class Gammaproteobacteria; order Pseudomonadales; family Pseudomonadaceae; genus Pseudomonas; species Pseudomonas sp. p106. The sequence goes on along the minus strand of NZ_RHQR01000001.1, from coordinate 455,089 downwards.
GATGGCAAGGCCAATGGCGTCACCGATCGCGGTATTCGGCCCGGCCATGCCGACCCCGACCTCATCCAGCAGCAGCGACAGGCTGGCGTGGTCCAGGGTCAAGGGTGCCTGCGGGTAGGCACCGGTGCCAAAGACGATCAGGCTAATGCGGTCTTGCTTGCGCTGGGTGATGAAGTCGCGCACCACCGCTTTGACTGCCGTCAAACGGTCCACTTGCCGGCCATTGGCATCGGTGAAGTCCTTGGCATGCATGGATTGGGAAATATCGATCGCCAGCAGCATGTCGCGAATCGGCTGGTTGTGCTCGATAGCCTTTTCCACCAACACCGGCCGCGCGCAGGCGGCCACCAGGAGCCCCCATACCAACAGGTTCATGAACGCCTGCCAGCGCCCGCCGGACCTTTGCGAGGTGCCCGGCAACTGGTTCACTGCACGGCTCATGGCGAAGAAAAACGGCACCCGCAGTGCGCTGTGCGCTTCGCGATAAGGCCGCATGAAGCGGTAGGCCAGCCAAGGCAAGGGCAGCAGCAAAAACACCCAGAGGTAGTCAAACTGCCACATGATGCACCTCGATCCAGCGCCTGCAGGTGTGCACCAAGGTGCTGAGTTCTTGATCGTCAATCGCTTGCACCTGCAGGTCAGGTGCATAGGCCAAGGTGTGCAGTTGCGCGGCAAACTGCATCGGCAAGGCAAAGCGTGCCCTTTGCTGAAGAAAGCCCTGCCAATGCTGGCCCGACAGGCTTTGCACCGGCGGCGCATCAGGCATGGAAAGCGCAACCCGCTTAAGCAGTTCCGGCAACTCACGCAGGGCCGGCAAGCGCTGTTCGGGGGTGTTGAGTGCCGCCACGAGCGCGTCCAGCCGCAGCAACGCTTCACGCCGATAACGGTTGCGCTGCCAGCGTCGCCAGGCATAGGCGGCATAGGCCAGCCCAGCCACCAACACGATCGCCAGCACTACCGCCCAGCCCCAGGTTTGCGGGGTATAACTGAACGGCGGCACCGGCAGTGGCAGCTCCTTGAGCTGGTCGATGGCGGGAGGCGGCGGCCGGACACTCATCGGGCACCTCCGGACAGCCGCCCCAGTTCGCGTCGCACCTGGCCCAGCACCTCTTCGCCGGTACTGATCATCATCAGGGGGATCTGGCTGCGGCGCAACAACTGGGCCACTGCCTGCAAGCGCCCGGAGAGGAAATCGCCCAATGGCCGGTGCACCTGGCGGCGCCCGACTTCAAGCTCGACTTGCATTTCACCCTGGGTCACGCTCAACCGCCCCTTGTCCGGCACGTCGAGCGCGATAGGGTCGTACACCTGCATGGCGATCACATCATTGTGCGCACTCAACTGTCGCAGCAGCTTCAAGGTCTGCTCCGACACCCCGGCAAAGTCACTGATGATACAGACCAGGGCATCATGCCCAGCGATGCCGATGGCCGTGCGCAGCATGTTGTCGAGTTGCCCCTCATGCTCGCTGTCCGGGCCATCTGCGCTAAGGCGGTTGTTGCTGCGCACCACGGCCGCGCAAAGCGCTTGTACCCGTGCGCGGCTGCGCAACGGTTTGATGTGCACCACCTGCTGGTCATCGAACACCAGCCCGCCTACCCGGTCACCGGCCTGCAGGGCAATCCATGCCGACAACGCCGCAAGCTCTGCGGCGGTGACCGACTTGAAGCTGCGCTGTGAGCCGAAATACATGCTCATGCGTTGATCGACCAGCAGCAGCGTTGGCCGATCGCGCTCTTCGGTGAAGGTGCGCACGAACGGCTTGCCGTAACGCAACGACGCACGCCAGTCCAGATGGCGCAGGTCGTCACCCGGGATATACCGGCGCAGCTCGTCGAAGCTCAAGCCCCGGCCACGCAGGCGCGAAGCATGGTTGCCCGCCAGGATGCTTGCCAGCGGTTGGCGGGCAACGAAACTCAAGCCGCGCGCGTGGTGTTCGAACGCCATCAACTGGCTGAGCGAGGCATGGACGAAGCCGTCCTGGGTCGATTGCATCGGCTTGCTCCGTTCAGGACGGGATCGCCACTGTGTCCAGCAACCGGTCGATCACTTGGTCGGGGCCAATACCATCGGCCACCGCGTCGTAAGAAAGTTGCAGGCGGTGGCGCAACACCGGGTGCACCACTGCACGCACGTCATCAGGGGTGACGAAGTCCTGCCCTGCCAGCCAGGCATGGGCCCGGGCCACCCGGTCCAGGCTGATGCCGCCACGCGGGCTGGCGCCGATCTTGATCCAGCGCGCCAGGTCAGGGTCATGCTCAGTGGGGTGGCGTGTGGCATTGATCAGGTCGATCAGGTAACGGTCGAGCGCAGGCGCTACCTGTATGCCAGCAATAGCGCTGCGCGCTGCGAACACCACCTCCTGGGCCAGGCGCTCAGGTGCCTGCTGCGGGCGGCCGGCCTGCTGTTCCTCGTTGCGCACCAGGCGCAGCACCTGGGTCTCATCCTCGACTTTGGGATAGTCCAGTTGCAGCTTCATCAGAAACCGGTCCATCTGCGCCTCGGGCAACGGGTACGTGCCCTCTTGCTCGATCGGGTTCTGGGTTGCCAGCACCATGAACAGCCCGGACATCGGGTAGCTCTGCCCGGCCACGGTGATCTGCCGCTCTTCCATGGCCTCCAGCAAGGCAGCCTGGACTTTGGCCGGTGCGCGGTTGATTTCGTCGGCAAGAATCACGTTGCCGAACAACGGCCCGGGCTGAAACTTGATTTCGTTGCCCTGCGCGGTCTGCTGCAGAATTTCGCCTCCGGTGATGTCCGATGGCAGCAGGTCGGGGGTGAACTGGATGCGCCGCAAGCTGGCTTCCAGATGCGTGGCCAAGGCCTTGACCGTGCGCGTCTTGGCCAGCCCCGGCAGGCTCTCCAACAATACGTGACCGTTGGCCAGCAAGCCGAGGATCACATGGCGGATGGTATCTGCCTGGCCCAGTACGCTTTGCGCCACACCGGCTTCAAGCGCTGCTATCTGCTCGCGTATATCCACTGATCCGATCCTAGTCAGTCGAGGCCTCGGCAGGAGGCCCCTGGATGTTCGCAACTGCTGTAGGCGACGAGGTAAATCTAGACGCTCGCCTCGCCAACGCCAGCTCAGTTGGTAGTTTCGTACTTCTGCCAATAGGGCTCGATGCCTTGCAGGCGCGGGTCATCGGGGGCCACTTTGCGCATGCGCTGCACATAGGCGTAGGCCTCACTGCGCTCACCGGCCAAGGCATGCAGGTAGATCAGCGAGTACAGCAGGTCGGCGTTGTCCGGTGCCTGCTCAAGGCCCCGTTCCAAAGCCACCAACGCTTCATCCCGACGGTTCATGCGTGACAGCAACAGGCCTTGGTTGTAGCGAATGCGCGTGTTGCCCGGCAGCGCGACAGCCGCGGTTTCCATCCAGCCCAGCGCCTCTTCGGGCTGGCGTCGCTCCACCAACAGCAAGGCCAGCATGTAAGCCAGGTTGCCCCGATCGGTGGCCGGCATCTTGTCCAGTGCCACGCCTGCGCGCAGGACCTTTTCCGCTTCATCCAGCTGATTTTCGCCCCTTGCAAGGTTGGCCAGGTTGACGCGCGCAGGCACAAAGTACGGGTCCAGCCTCAAAGCCTGCCGGTATTGGTCCATGGCTTCGCCCTGCCGCCCCTGCCTGCTCAGCAGCACCGCCAGGTTCAAGCGCCCGCCGGGCAGGTCCGCATTGCCACGCAGGCGCGTCTCATAGTCGGCCAGAGCAGTGCTGAACGCGTCCAGAGACTGGGCAGGCACCTGCGCCTTAGGCACATCGGCCAACGCCCGGACGGCCTCATCGCGTACCGCCAGGGCGGGGTCTTCAAGCAATGGCAACAGCGGCTTGAGGCGCTGCTCCGCAGGCACGCTGACAAACCCCGACACCGCGTAGGCACGCACCAGCGGGCTCGGGTCTTTCAACGCCCAGCCCAGACTGATGAGGGCCTGTGGGCCAAGGTCGGCCATCTGTTCGGCAGCAGTGGCGCGCACGATGGCTGGCTTGCCCTTGTCGGCCAGCACCGTGCCCAACAGGCTCAACGGGATGCCGTCGCCATTACGTACCGCCTGGAAAGCCTCGCCAAACAGCACCGGCCGACGCGGCTCGCCAAACCACCCCTCGATGGCCTTGGCCGCCCAGGCCGGTTGCTGGTCCGTGTGGCAGGCGGTGCAGGCATCGGGGCTGTCGACCTTGCTTGCCAGGTCCGGCCGCGGGATGCGCAGGCTGTGGTCGCGCCGTGGGTCGACCACCATGTAGGTCTTGGTCGGCATGTGGCAGCTCACGCACTGTGCGCCAGGGCTGCCTGGCGCGTGATGATGGTGAGCCGGCGTATCGTAGTCCTTGGCTTGCAGGGAGGCGAAGCGCGCCACCGGTGGATTGCCGTTGTGGCATTGCAGGCACAGGCCGTTGCCTTCGACCTTCACCTTGTTGGTGTGCGGGTTGTGGCAATCGGTGCACCCCACCCCGGCGCCGTACATCTTGCTTTGGGTGAACGAGCCGAACTCGTATACCTCACCGTCAATCTGCCCATCGGCATGATAGAGGCCGGTGCGCAAGGTGGCCGGTAAGCTCTGGTCAAGCTGTGGGTGGCCGGGCAGCTGGCCAACGCCCAGCGTTTGCCGGCGGCTATGACAGAATGCGCACTGTTCGACCTGGCCTTGGCTGCCCAATGCCTTGTAGTCCACCGCAAGGCCCATGTCCTTGGCCGACGCTGGAGCATGGTCGCCCGGCGCGGCCTGCTTCGCCCAGTCGACATGCGCCTGCCCCGGCCCGTGACAGCCCTGGCAGCCGACATTCTGCTCTTTCCAGGTGGTGGCGAAGCTGTCCTGACGATCGTCGTATTGCTTGAGCAGCCGCGTGGAATGGCAATCAGCGCACATGCCGTTCCAGTTCTGATAGCGGCCGGTCCAGTGCAAGGGGTCGTCGGGGGCAAAACGTTGCCCTGGATAGAGTGAGAACCAGCGCTGACCGCCCTCGCCCTGTGCCCGGCTGTCCCAGGCGATGGTCAGAGCCTGCAGGCGCCCTCTGGGCAGTGCCACAAGGTACTGTTGCAACGGGTAGTGGCCGAAGGTGTAGAGGATCTGGAAGTCTGCCGGCTGCCCATCCTCACCCTCGGTATTGACGAAAAAACCGTCTGCTTTGCGAAAGAAGCGGGCCTTTACTCCAGCCTCATCGAAGGCGGCGTCCTTGAAATTGCCCAGCACGTTGGTCTCGGTAGCCTCGCGCATGGCCCAGCCGTGGTCCGAATCTTTCCAGGCCTGGGCCTGCGTGGTGTGGCAGCCAAGGCAAGTAGCGGTCGCCACATAGCCTTCGGTTTCCTTTGCAGGCCCCGGCAACTGGCCAGGGCTTTCAGCGGCAAACGCTATCGCGTTCGGGCCGAGCAACAACGTGATCACAACAGCCAGGCACCAGCCAATACCAAAATGCCAAAACGCGCCTTTCCCTTCGTTGCAACGCCCCATCCTTAAGCTCCACGGTCAATGCTCAAAACGGCCCGTTGGGCGCAATGCCAGTCAGTCAGGGTTATCAGGGCGGCTACGCAGCCCATCGCTGGCAAGCCAGCTCCCACAAGGGCCGCGCAGTTCTTGAGGTCTGCGTTATACCTGTAGAAGCTGGCTTGCCAGCGATGGGCCGCAGAGCGGCGCCAAATCGCTTGGCAGACTGGTGTTACCCCTTGAACTCTTGTGACATCCTGTTCGCCTACTTCTGCGTGATCAGCCTAGCGCACAACCCGGGCAATAAAAGTTGGCACGGGGAAATAACTCAGCCTGGTTTTGCCCGAGTGCAGAACTAACGGCCTGTCTGTTTCAGCAAAACATTGACGTTCAGTGTCAGCGCGTCGAGGGCGAAGGGTTTTGTGAGCACCGCCGTATTCGCCTCCATCGGCGTGTCGCTCAGCACATGCGGCTGCGCATAGCCGGTCATGAACAACACCGGCAACCCTGGCCTGCAAAGGCGCGCCGTCTGCGCCATTTGCCGGCCGTCGATGCCGCCTGGCAGGCCGATGTCCGTCACCAGCAGATCGATGCGGATATCCGAGCGCAGCAGTTGCAGGCCCGCCAAGCTGTCAGCGGCTTCGATCACGACGTAACCACAGCTGCCCAGGGTTTCGCTGACAAACATCCGTACCGAGTGCTCATCGTCGACCACCAATACCGTCGCACCGGATAGCGCAGGCGGTAACTTGACCGGTGTTTGCACAGGCACATCCCGGTCGGCTCGGGCGGCCTGGCTTGGCAACTGCAGGTAGACGCGGGTGCCTGCGCCCTCCTGCGATTCTATCTTCACCTGCCCACCTGACTGTTTGGCGAACCCGTAGATCATCGACAAGCCCAGCCCGGTGCCTGCACCAACCGGCTTGGTCGTGAAAAAGGGCTCGAATGCGCGGCTGAGTGTCTCGGCATTCATGCCGATGCCATTGTCGGCCACGCAAACTGTCAGATAAGTTCCGGGGGGCAGTTCCGGATCCAGGCCCGGGCCCGGCTCGAGCACCTGGTTGAACGTACTGACCGATATCTCACCGCCACCCGCGTCACGGGCGTTGATACATAAATTGAGCAGCGCATTTTCGACTTGCGTCGGGTCGACCAGGCAGGTGCTGGCCTGCGCATCGAGCTGCACCTGCAGCTTGATCGAGGGGCCGACCGTTCGACGAATCAGCTCTTCCATGTCGCTGATCAAGGTATTCACGTCGGTATGCTCAGGCAGCAAGGTCTGGCGGCGGGAGAATGCCAGCAGGCGGTGTGTCAGTGAGGCAGCCCGTTGGGCAGCCCCCTGAGCCACCGACAAGTAGCGCTCCACGTCCGCGACATGCCCCTGCTTCAGGCGCAGCTTGATCAGGTCCAGGCTGCCGGTGATACCCGCCAGCAGGTTGTTGAAGTCGTGAGCGATGCCGCCGGTAAGTTGCCCGACTGCTTCCATCTTCTGCGATTGACGAAGCGCCGCCTGGGCCGCTTCACGCTCGGCAACAGCTTCGTTGACCCGTGCTTCCAGCGTGCGGTTCAGCTCGAGCAACTTGGCTTCTGCGTTTTTCCGGGCAGTTACATCGATCGACGACCCGATCAGTCCGATGACCTCACCAGCATCATTGAACAGGGGGGCCTTGATGGAAAGCCAGTACGTGGCCGAGCCATCCGGCATGTCGACCCGCTCCTCGATCTGCTCGGCTAAAGCGCCGCGCATGATGCGCTGATCGGTCTCCATCACCTGGCGCGCCTGTGCTTTGTCTTCCAGGAATTCAAGATCGGTCTTGCCCAGATAGAACCCCGGCGGCTTGCCGATCAATCGCGTGGCACCATCGTTGGCCACCAGCATGCGGCCTGCCAGGTCCTTGGCATAGACAACCCCTGGCACCGCTGCCGCGAATGTCCGCAGCAAGGCCGACATCCTGTCGCGTTCAGCTTCTGCCGAGCGGCGTGACTCGATGTCCATGAGTATGCCTGGGAACCGAACAGCCACGCCTTGCGGGTCGAGCTGTGCACGGCCGTTGGCCTCGACCCATCGATAACCGCCATCATCGTGGCGAACCCGGTATTCGCACCTGAATGCACCACCGCGGCCCACCGCTTGCTGTATATCGGCCCAGACACGCTCACGGTCGTGCGGGTGAATCGAGGCAAAGGCATCCTCGATCGGTATGCCCGCGATGCACCGGTCTGCCGCCAGCCCGAAGGTTCGTGAGAAGCGTTCGTCCGCTGTGACCTGGTCACTGGGGATGTCCCATACCCAGGTGCCGATGATCGCGCCTGCATCGAGGGCCAGTTGCAAACGCTCTGCAGCATTGGTTGGAAACGCATGTTCCTGGCCCTGCATTGCAGGTGCGCCAGTACGGCAGGAAATACCAGGACTCTCGCGATCCATACCCTGTCTCTTGATGGCAATGTGGGCCATGGTCGCATATCTGCGTCAGGCGCCGGAAGGCGCCACCATGCTCAGGTTCAAGATTAAGCTGCGATTAAGTCTGGCACCTTAACCTGTCTCCAGCAAAGGCGCTTTCGCCCGCCTTTTTGGGCTTACACGGAGTTCTGCCATGACCCATGCACTGGATAGGAAATGGAAATGCCTGGCCAAAACGATCACATACGTCGGTTGGTCACTGTTCTGGTTATTGCTATGGGACGTGGTCGTCACCCTGGACGCCATGCTGGTCACAGGCTACGAGCTCGAGCTTCCCCTGATGCCCCTGACGCTCTTGTGCTCCGCGCTGGTGGTGCTCATCAGCTTTCGCAACTCCAGTGCGTACAATCGCTGGTGGGAGGCCAGGACACTGTGGGGTTCGATGGTCAACAGCTCCCGCAGCCTGGGCCGGCAGGTGCTTACCCTCATCGACGATACCCATGGCCTGAACCCGGTAAAAGCCCAACTCATGCGGCGGCATGTGGCCTACCTGCATGCCCTGCGCATGCACCTTGGCGGCGACAGGAACCCTGAAGCGCTGGCCGCTTTGCTCACTGAAAGTGAACGGGCCCGCCTGGCGGGAACCAGCAATTTGCCCAACGACATTCTCAGCGGTTCGGCAGAACTGATCACGCGCGAGTTCAACGAAGGCCGGCTGGACAGCATCAGGCTGGCGCGCATCGAGTCGACGCTGGTAGACCTTTCAAACTGGCAAGGTGGCATGGAGCGTATCGCCAATACACCGCTGCCATACCCTTATGTGTATTTCCCAAGGCTGTTCGGCACGCTGTTCTGCATCATCATGCCGCTGAGCCTCGTCCCTTCCCTGGGCTGGTTCACACCGGTGGTGTCGACGGTTGTGGGCTGCATGCTGCTGGCCATGGAGCGCATCGGCACGGACCTTCAGGCGCCTTTCGGCAACAGCCAGCACCGCATCCGCACCGAAGACTTTTGCCGCAATATCGAAAGCAACCTCAAGTCGATGTTCAACTCGCCAGAACGAGGGATGCTGTCACTCTGCGGTGAGCCAACGCCGGCACTGCAGAGGCTTTGATCCGCACCAAGCGAAACATGCGGGGCCCGCCTGACTTTCACTGCAAAAGTGAAAGTCTTATCCAATTCCCCCTGTTTTTGACTCAACACAATGCAGATAGCCTGACCAGCACTCCTTCCACTATCGAGGTAATGGCAATGAAGGCCATTGTTTTCACCCAACCCGGTTTGCCGATTCAAGACCCGCAGTCGCTGTATGAGGCAGACCTGCCCAACCCAACTCCGGGTGCCCGTGATCTGTTGGTCGAAATCAAGGCCATTGCGGTAAACCCGGTCGATACCAAAGTGCGCGCGTCACGCAGCGCCGACCAACCCCAGGTGCTGGGCTGGGATGCGGTAGGTATCGTGCGCGAGGTGGGCAACGCCGTGACACTGTTCCAGCCCGGTGACGAGGTGTTCTATGCCGGCGCCATCGACCGCCCTGGCAGCTACAGCGAGTATCATCTGGTGGATGAGCGCATCGTCGGGCGCAAACCCCGCAGCCTGGACAATGCCAGCGCTGCAGCCTTGCCGCTGACGTCCATCACCGCCTGGGAGTTGCTGTTCGACCGGCTGAGCGTCGAGCAGCACGGTGGCAAGGGGCAAAGCCTGCTGATCATTGGCGCCGCTGGCGGCGTCGGCTCGATCCTGGTGCAACTGGCCAGGCAGCTCACCCAACTGACCGTGATCGGCACGGCCTCCCGCCCGCAAACCCAGCAATGGGTCAGCGAACTGGGCGCCCACCACGTCATCGATCACTCGGTTTCGATTCCACAACAGCTGGCGGCACTCAAGCTGGAGCCAGTGGATTACGTGATCAGCCTGACGCACACCGACACTTACCTGGCGCAATTGGTGGAAGTGCTGCGGCCGCAAGGCAAGCTTGCGCTGATCGATGACCCCGCACAACTGGACGTCGTGCCGCTCAAACGCAAGTCACTGTCCCTGCACTGGGAGCTGATGTTCACGCGTTCGCTTTACACCACCGAAGACATGATCAAGCAGCATCAGTTGCTCGAGCGCGTATCGGCCCTGGTCGACGAGGGTGTGCTCAAAACCACCGTAGGCGAGCACTTCGGCGCGATCAACGCTGACAACCTCAGGCGCGCCCATGCCCTGCTCGAAAGCGGTAAGGCCCGCGGAAAGATCGTGCTGGAAGGTTTCTGAACCAAAGGTTCATGGCAAAACTGCAGCACCCGGTGATGATGTGCATCGGCGTGTTGGCCACCCGGATACCGGATCACACGGGAGCATCACTGCTGTGCCCCGAAGGCGCTTGTTCTGCCAAAGCAGGCGCAAGGAGTGCCACGGCAGCCAGGCCAGGCTGCATCCCTGAGCCCTGGGCGGTAAGGTACGGGGCATTGCGCAACCCAACTGCCAAGGAGATGGCCATGGCGCTGTTCTGTAGGCTGAGTTTGTTGACCCTGCTCGCTGGCATGTTGCTGGGTGACATCGTGATCGCCACGGTAGGCCTGGTCGGCGTATGTGGAGCTGCCGTTTACCTCGACATCCGCCAGGATGCACACAATGATGCGCCCAACGAACCGGACTTTCTGGCATAGGTAGGCCCGCCCCGGCGTGCTTGGCTCAAGCCTGCACATCCACGCCAACACACCGGGGCCCGATGATGGCCATTTGGGCAAAAGCCCGCGAAACCTCTACGACGCCAAGGTGACTAAGCCATAGGCGCAGGCTAGACTCGCCCATGAATGCGACTGTAAACACTGCGTTTGCTTGAACATGCTCGGCGGTCACACAGGCAGCCGGCCTTTGCACTGCCGGCGGGAACCCATGACCTTGCAACCTCACGTCAACTTGACCAATTGTGATCGCGAACCGATCCAGATACCGGGCAGCATTCAGCCACACGGCTGCCTGCTCGCTTGCGACGCCTCAGCCCGCCTGGTCCTGCGCCACTCTGCAAATACGCCCCACATGCTCGGCGTGGCCGGCGGCGTGAATGGTCAACGACTGGAGGCGATCATCGGTATCGAGGCAGCCCACACGGTTCGCAACTCCCTGGCACGTGTGAAGGAAGCTTCCAGGCCAGCGCTGTCGTTCGGCGTGCCGCTGGCTTCAGGCCAGGCGTTCGATGTGTCTGCCCACCTGTTCAAGGGCACTGTCATCCTCGAGTTCGAGCCCGCCAGCCAGAGCATCGCCGAACCGATCGAACTGGTGCGCACGGTCATCGCCCAGTTGCGCGAGATCGACCGCTCCGACAGGCTTGTGGCCGATACCGCCAAGCGTGTTCGTGCACTGCTGGGTTACGACCGCGTGATGATCTATCAGCTCGGCGCCGACGGCGCGGGCAAGGTTGTAGCCGAAGCCCGGCGTAGTGGGCTTGAAAGCTTTCTGGGGCAATACTTTCCGGCATCGGATATTCCCCAGCAGGCCCGTGCACTGTATTTGCGCAACCCTGTGAGGGTGATTGCCGACGCCAACTTCAAGACCGTGCCGCTCGAGCCGGTGCTGGATTTGTCTGGCGAGCCGCTCGACCTGTCCTACGCGCACCTGCGCAGCGTTTCGCCGATTCACTGCGAATACCTGAACAACATGGGCGTGGGCGCATCCATGTCCATTTCAGTGATCGTCGACGGTGCCCTTTGGGGGCTGATCGCCTGCCACCATTACGCACCACGCACGCTGAGCATGGGCCAACGGGTGGCCGCAGAAATGTTCGGCGAGTTCTTTTCCCTGCATATCCAGACACTGCAGGCCAGGCAAACCCTGGAGGCCGCCGCCCACGCCCGGCAGGTGCTGGACAACCTGCTGCACGATGCCCACCGCACAACGGCCATCGATGAACTGCTGCGCGCTCGCTTGAGCGACTTCCATGCCCTCATCCCCTGCGATGGCATTGGCATGTCGTTGCAAGGGCAATGGACCGTGGCCGGGCTGACGCCGCCAAGGCAGGCGGTGCCCGGGCTGCTCAGCTTCGCCGAGGGTGTCGCCGAAGGCCGCACTTGGGCGTCGAACTGCCTGTCGCTGGCGCACCCTGCAGCCCAGGACTATGCCACGGAGGTCTCGGGGGTACTGATCATCCCGATGTCGCAGCACCCACGGGACTACCTCATGCTGTTTCGCAAGGAGGTGATCGAAACCCTGGATTGGGCCGGCGACCCCAACAAGACCTACGAGAACGGCCCCCTGGGTGACCGCCTCACCCCCCGCAAGAGCTTCGCCGTGTGGAAGCAGACAGTCCACCACCACTGCCTGCCCTGGTCCGAGCAAGACCGCCAGTTTGGCGAAGCCATCCGTGCGGCGGTGGTCGAGGTCGCGCTGCATAACAGTGAGCTGCTGGCCGATGAGCGTTCCAGGGCGGATGTTCGCCAGCGGATGCTCAACGAGGAGCTCAACCACCGGGTGAAGAACATTCTTGCGCTCATCGGTGCGCTGGTGGCCCACCCCACCTCGGAAAACCAGACGCTCAGTGGTTATGTGGCGACGCTCAAGGGGCGTATCCAGGCGTTGTCCCTGGCACATGATCAGGTGGTCCGGGGTGACGGTGGCGGCCGTTTTGCCAGCTTGCTGGAGGCTGAGCTGTCGCCGTACCGCACCAGCGCCGATGCACTGGTGATCAAGGGCCCGGGGCTGCTGCTCGATGCCCGCGCCTATTCGGTGATGGCTCTGGTGCTTCACGAGCTGGCGACCAATGCGGCAAAGTACGGGGCCCTGTCCAGGGCGGGCGGCAAGTTGACCGTCAACTGGGTTGTCGACACGGGCGGGGCCTGTGACATCACGTGGCGCGAGAGCGGCGGGCCAACCGTACGGGCACCGACGCGCAGCGGCTTCGGCTCGGTTCTGATCGAACGAAGCATCCCGTTCGACCTCGGTGGCAGCAGCACCCTTGAATACCGACCAGAGGGCCTGCAAGGGTTCTTCCGGATTCCGGCAAAGCACCTGACGCTGGTCGAAGAGCTCGCCAGCGATACCCCGGCGGTTGCACAGCAGCCACAGGTAGACTGCAGCAGCCTGGTCAATGCGCGTGTGCTCATACTCGAAGACCAGTTGGTGATTGCGGTTGGCCTTGAGCAGATTCTGGCCGATGCGCAGGTGCAGGATGTGCTCACCGCAAGCTCCGAAGCCGAAGCCCTGAAGCTGCTTGCCAGCCACACGCCGGATGTCGCAGTGCTGGACATAAACCTGGGCACCGGCACCTCCATTGCCGTGGCCGAAGCGCTCACAAGCCTGGGCATCCCCTTCCTGTTCGCCACCGGCTATGGCGACAGCATGAACATCCCCGACCATTTGAAGCATGTGCCGGTGGTGCGCAAGCCCTACGACGCAGCCTCGATCCTGCACAACCTGGAAAGCCTGCTGGCCTAGCGCGTCACCTGCGTGTGGGTACCGTACAGGCTCCCCCCAAAGGGTGATTTCGGGTGCGCCGCGAGTGTGGGAGCATTCCCACGTCCCACCTCAAGCTCTGCCCCTGATCCAACGCCATCAACAGTATCGAGCCTGCTCGCATATTGCGGCGTCCTGCATCCAGAACCAGGAGTCAGCAATGCATACAACAACAAATACAGCCCATCCGCCCCACCCTGCGTCGCACCCCACCGCTTCAGGCCGCTTCAGAAAATCCATGGGCATGACCGCGCTGGTGCTGTTCGGCCTCGCCTACATGGTCCCCCTGGCCGTGTTCACCACCTACGGGCTGGTCACCCAGATGACCAAAGGGCACCTGCCCACCGCCTACCTGCTGACCCTCGCCGCCATGTTGCTCACCGCCTACAGTTACGGCCGCATGGTCCAGGCCCACCCCTACTCCGGCTCGGTCTACACCTACACCCGCAAGGCTTTCGGCAGCCACTTTGGTTTCATCGCCGGCTGGACCCTGCTGCTCGACTACATCTTCCTGCCCTTGCTCAGCTACCTGCTGATCGGCATCTACATGTCCGAGTACTTCCCTGCGGTACCTGCGTGGGTGTGGGTGCTCGGCTCGATCGCCCTGGTCACCTTCCTCAACCTGATCGGCATCGAGTCCATCACACGGGTCAACTGGATACTGGTGGTAGCGCAACTGGTGTTCATCGTCGTCTTCGTCGCGCTGTCGGTGCGCAACCTCAGCGACCAGAGCGCGCCGGTGTCATTGCTGGCACCGTTCCACCATGAGGGCTTCAGCGTTGCGCTGGTCATGGCCGGCGCTGCGGTGCTGTGCCTGTCGTTTCTGGGTTTCGACGCAGTGTCGACCATGGCCGAGGAAACCAGCGACCCGACCCGGCGTATCCCGCAAGCCATCATGGCAGTGTCGGTGATCGGTGGCCTGCTGTTTCTGCTGGTGTCGTACTGCGCCCAGATGGTCTTCCCCGATTGGACATCTTTCGCTGACCCGGACTCCGCCTCGGTGGATGTGATGCGCCATGTCGGTGGCGAACTGCTGGTGACCGGCTTTACCGCCACCTACGTGGCCGGCTGCTTCGCCTCGGCCATGGTGTCCCAGGCCAGCGTGTCCCGCGTGCTGTTCGCCATGGGCCGCGACGGTGCATTGCCGCGGGCCTTTGGCCGCCTGGTGACGAAAAAGCGCGTGCCGGCCACGGCGATCATGCTGGTCAGCACCTTGTCGCTGGTCGCCCTGTTCATCACCCTGGACACCGTCGCCAACATGATCAGCTTCGGCGCGCTGTTCGCCTTCTCTGCAGTCAACCTGGCGGTGGTCAAGCATTACCTGGTCGACCAGAAGCTGCGTGGCACACGCAACTGTCTGCTGTATGGCGCGCTGCCGGCGCTGGGCTTTTTGAGCACACTGTGGCTGTGGAGCAGCCTGTCGAGCATGTCGTTCACCATCGGCCTGTGCTGGATGGCCGCAGGCTTCGTCTGCCTGCTGGGGCTGACCCGCGCCTTCCGGGTGAAGCTGCCCGACCTGCAGATGACAGACTGATCCGGCAAGCCGTCATCCTCGACGCTCAGGGCGCGAATTGACTATGATCCCGACTTGAACGTTTCAGCATGTTTCAATAGGGACCCTAATGTCAGTTCAGGAAATACCGCCGGTCGCCCTCTCCAAAGGCGAAATCGGCAAGATGGAAGCCGCCATGGCCTTGGGCAGTTTTGCCATTGGCACCGGCGAATTCGCGATCATGGGGCTGATGCCGGACATCGCCGGCAACCTGCAACTGAGCGAACCGCAGGTAGGCCATGCGATCAGCGCCTACGCACTGGGCGTGGTGGTGGGTGCACCGGCGCTGGCCATTCTCGGCGCCAAGCTGCTGCGCAAGCACATGCTGCTTTTGTTGATGGCGCTGTATGCCGTCGGCAACCTGGCCACCGCGTTCGCCCCGTCGTTCGCAGGCCTGGTGGCCTTCCGCTTCATCAGCGGCTTGCCCCATGGGGCGTACTTCGGCATCGCCGCGGTGGTTGCCTCGAGCATGGTGCCGAGCAACCAGCGCGCCGGTGCCGTGGCCCGGGTCATGATGGGCCTCACGCTGGCCATGTTGCTGGGCAACCCTGTGGCGACCTTGCTGGGGCAGTACTTCGGCTGGCGCTCGGCGTTTTTGCTGGTGGGCCTGATCGCTGTGTGCACCATCGCGCTGGTCTGGCAGTACGTGCCGCAGCGGCGCGATGAAGCACGCAGCGACCCACGCAAGGAGCTGCAAGCGTTCACCCTGCCGCAGGTGTGGATGGCGCTGGCCATCGCCTCGATCGGTTTTGCCGGCATGTTCTGTGTGTTCAGCTACCTCGCGCCGACCATGCTGGAGGTGACTCAGGTCGCTCCCCAGTGGATCCCCTTCGGCCTGGCCGCCTTCGGTATTGGCGGCATCATCGGCAACATTGCCGGCGGCAAGCTGTTCGACCGGCTGCAGTTCCGCGCCGTGGGCATCGTGCTGGTGTGGTCGACCGCCGTGCTGTTGTTCTTCACCATCGCTGCCCATTCGCTGTGGACACTGCTGCTGGGCATCGGCCTGGTCGGCACCATGATCGCCCTGGCCGCCCCCTTGCAGATCCGCCTGATGGACATTGCCCACGAAGCGCCGAGCCTGGCAGCGGCTTCCAACCATGCAGCCTTCAACCTGGCCAATGCCCTGGGGCCTTGGTTTGGCGGCATGGCCATCAGTGCCGGGCTGGGCTGGACCAGCACCGGCTATATCGGCGCCGCTGCGGCGCTGGTCGGGCTAGGGATTTACCTGCTAGCACGGCGCATGAAGGGCGGCCACTAAGCCTCTCGGTCGCAGCCCCCGCCAAACCGGGCTACTGGCGCGCAATGCCCGGTAGCCCCCTGGTAATGCCCCTTCCCAACAAACCTTCGGCAGCACTGCCGACGACCGGTGCTTGCCAACCGCCCCGCTCGGCTAGACTCCAAATCTCAAGTGAAAGGCCTCCCCCGGGCAGCACTTGCGGGCCCAGGATGCAGCCCCCGAAAACAAGACAAGGAATGTTGCCATGAACCGTACCGACTGTGATTCGGCCATAGCCTGCATCGAAAACGTTTTCATCGACCAGGTGCAGAAAAAACGCATCGCTGCCGGCCAGTGCCCGGCACGCCGTCCCGTCTTCCTTCGGCTGCATGGCGTGGCGCATGCCACGCTTGAAGTGTTGCCTACCCCGGCAGGCGTGACGCCCGCAGGGCTGTTCGCCAGACCCGCCAGCTACCCGGCATGGGTGCGTTTCTCCAGTGATATCCCTGATGACCGCCCCGACCTCAAAAGCACCGTAGGCGTCTCGTTCAAGCTGTTCGACGTGCCCGGTGAAAAAAGCCTCGAACCCGACGGTCAGGCACCGACACTGGACTTTCTGTTCCAGAATTTCCCGGTGTTCTTCGTCGATGACGCCGCCGGTTTCTGCAGTTTCCTGCAAGACTCCGAGGCCTACATCGCCAAACATCCGCTGACCGGCCAACTGCTAGACGAGATGGAAAAGACCGTCCCCACCGCCCTGGGCGAAAAAGTCTGGAGCGTGATTCCCTTCAAGTACAGCGATACCTGGTGCAAATACATCCTTGAACCGGAGCAGGCGCCCACACCCGGCAACCCCGACTACAACGACCCCAACTACCTGGCCAAGGACCTTGAGCAACGCCTCGCCGCTCAGCCGTTCCGCTACCGGCTGCTCATGCAACGCCGCGTGGGCGGCGATGACATGCCGCTGGACCGCGCCACCGCACGTTGGGACGAGCAGCTTTCCGTGCCCTTGCACGTGGCTACCCTGGTGATTCCAGCCCAGGACATCACCACCCATACCCAGGCCGATTACGGTGAAGCACTGGCGTTCAACCCGGCCCGCACGCTCAAAGGGTTTGAAGCAGTGGGCAGCATCGCTGAAGCACGCCGGCACATCTACCGGGTCTCGGCGGACCTGCGCCGCAACGTCAACGGCCAGACTGTCGGCGAGCCTCAGGTCCCGCGCCCTACCGAACTACCGGTCACCCCCCCTGTGCCGAGCGCACGCTGACACCCACCCACCGCAAGGAGCGCACACATGACCGACACCTACCACGCTGCCGCCCTCGACAGCATCGTGCGAGCCGCCATTCACCCGGCCATCGGCATCGCCCGGTTGGGCAACAGCCAACGCCCAGACGGCTATTTCATCGGCCCCGAAACCACCGGGCCCACAGCCATCGACGCGCAGTCGATGCGCGACCAAAACGGTGCTATCAAGCGCCAGGCCGCACGTTTCAGGGTGTATGGCTACAATGCCGCAGGCGAGGTGGTGGCCGAACTCACGGCAGAAAACGCCACCATCAAGTGGAATGTGCATCTGGCCAACCGCAAGGCGCAGTGGTACGCCTTCGTGCTGGCACTGGACGTGCCCGCCGCCCGCGACCTGCAAGTGCCCTTGCGCAACCCGCAAGTGCTCGGCGAACAGCGCGAGCAACTTGCCATCGACCCCGGTCCGCGCAGTATCAGCGGTTTCGAGCAGCAAGGTGAACAGTACCACTTCGACTCCGGGCAGTTCCTCGGCACCCCCGTGCCGCTCGGTGAACTGCGCACCGACGAAGCCGGGCGCCTGCTGGTGCTCGGCGGCTTTGGCCGCTCAGGGTCGCCGCAAGGTACGCCCATCTTCGACCCGGCAAACCCCTCGACCTTTGCCAACGCGCCGGGCTGGCACGACGACACAGCGGACGGTCCGGTGACCGCAACGGTCAGCATCAATGGCAGCGAGCTGCAAGTCGAAGGTGCCTGGGTGGTCTGCGCGCAGCCCAACTACTCGCCAAACACCCTCAGCTGGCGGACCATGTACGACCTGCTGTTCGATACCTACGTGCAGTACGGCTGGCTCCAGGCACCGGAACAGGTGTCGTTCCGCAAGCACGTGCTGCCTGTATTGCTGCGCATGAGTGGCCTGCAGTGGGTCAACAAGGGCTTCGCGGCGATGTTCGGCAGTGGCGGCCCTTTCGATTTCAACGACCCGGCGTTGCTCGGCAAACTGGCCGCCGTCCCCGACAGTGAAACCCAGGATGCCTACGGGCAACTGCGCCGTACGGTGTACAACGCCTTTCGTGCCAGCGACAACCCAGTGTACGACCCGCGTACCTGGCCATGGATCTACGGCGACACCTTTGGCGAGGAGGTCCCCTCGCCCACCGATATGCTCAGCGCTTCCGGCGTGCGCGACCAGATGCTCGCGCGCTGGGTGGCAGGCGATTTCGTCGACGACTGGGACCGCAAGCTGCCCTCGCACCTGCCGTTCGATAAGGTAAAGGTCAGCGAGCAGCCCGCGATGCTCGACCAGGCTGCGCTGGACCATTGTGTGGCCGATGCCTTCCACCCGGGTATCGAGATGAGCTGGCCCATGCGCAACCTGTCGTTGTACAGCGCGCCTTGGCGGATCAAGCATGACGATGGGGAGGCTGGCGAGCCCGATTACGGCCCGCACCTGTCCCAGGCCCAGGTGCTTTCCCCTACGGGGCCGCTGAACGGCCAGCGCCCTGGCGGCATCAGCCGCTGGATGGCATTGCCGTGGCAGGTCGATGCCGCCGGTTGCCGGTCGGGCTACGACCATCAGTACGACCCTTACCTGCCAACGTTCTGGCCAGCGCGGGTACCGAACCAGGTGCTGACCGAAGAGGACTATCGTGTCGCCATCGACAGCAACCAGCCCCGCGAAGAACGGCTGGCCGCATTCAACCGCCGCGCGCACTGGGACCGCAACCTCGCAGGCGATACCTTTGCCGACAAGGCCCAGTGCATGGCCGAGCATTTCGGCGACATCGGCATTGTCGGCGAGCGCCCCGGCGTACCCGACGACCCTGAACTGCCCGCGCTGATGCAAGTGGAAACCCGCAACGCGGCATTGACCCGCACCCCGCGCCTGCGCGCAGCGGTTTCCACCGGCAACCCGGCGCTGGACCGCTCGCTGCGCGAAGCAGGCTGGGAAAGCCTGGAGCATTACCGCCAGGCCCTGAGCCGGTTCCGGCATTGAGGGTCGATGTGCTGGTGATAGGCGCCGGTACTGCCGGCGCCGTCATCGCGCGGCAACTGCACCGCGCCGGCCTGGCTACGCTGCTGGTGGGCCGACCAGGGGCAGGCTTGCGGCCTGGCGAAAGCCTGCCTGGCGCGGCCCGCCCGCTGTTGCGCGACCTGGGCCTGCTGAGTGTCCTGGACCACAGCGCAGCGCTGCCTAATCTGGGCAACCTGGTGAGCTGGGACAGCGACACCCTACAACCCACCGATTTCATTCAAGACCCCCACGGCCTGGGTTGGCACCTGGACCGGCCACGTTTCGACGCCTGTTTGCTTGAGGCGGCGCGCAGTGATGGCGTGCTGCATATAGAGGCCCAGGTCAACCGCGTGCAGCGTCTGTCCGAAGGCTGGCGCGTTGGCACTCAAGCGGGGGACTTCAGTGCAGGCTTCGTCGTCGATGCCAGTGGCCGACACGGTGTATTGCGTCGCCGGCTGGGGCTTGCACGCATCTGCGATACGCCGCTGGTGGCGGTGTATGCCAGCGCGCGCGACGCCCATGAGGATCACCGTACGGTATTGGAAGCCACGCCCGAGGGCTGGTGGTACAGCGCCTGCCTGCCTGGCGGCCGGCGTATTGCCGTGTTGCATACCGATGCCGGGAACGCCTCGCGACTGATTCACACGCCGTCGCTATGGCATCAGGGGCTTGCCGGTACCCGGTACCTGCAGCACTGGTGCCGGGCCAGCGAGGGCTGGAGCCCGCTGAGCGCTACCGGTGCAGGCGGTGGCGCATTGTGCACGGCGCAAGGCCCTGACTGGCTGGCGGTGGGCGATGCGGCGCTGGCCTTCGACCCGCTGTCTTCGCAGGGTATTTTCAACGCGCTGTACACAGCGCTGCGCGGTGCGCAAGCCGTGGTGGCTCACCATCGCGGCGATCAACTGGGCGCGCAAGCGTATTCTGGCCAACTGCACCAGGTGCGCGAGCATTACCTGCGCCGTGTGCGTTACTACTACCAGGCCCAGACACGCTGGCCGCAGGCGCACTTCTGGCGCCTGCGTCGCAATGAGGCACTGCGCGCCTGACCTGGGGCGTTGCAGTGCACGGCACCGGCCTTGCCGCTGAACCGCTGCTACAGCGATTGCGTCAGGGTTGCGACCTAGAGGGGCTTGGCGCTCGCCACGCGCCCTCGTTCACCAGGTTCGCCGGCCGCTCGCCCGCCAACGCGCTCAACAGATTCTCTACCGCACAGCGCGCCATGGCCTCACGGGTTTCGTGGGTCGCCGAGCCGATGTGCGGCGTGGCCACCACGTTGTCCAGTTGCAACAGTGGTGAGTGGGCCGGCAGTGGTTCCTGTACGAACACATCCAGCCCGGCGCCGCGGATGCGCTTGGCCTGCAACGCCGCAAGCAGTGCCTGTTCATCCACCACACGCCCGCGGGCAATGTTCACCAGGATCGCCTCGGGCTTCATCAGCGAAAGCTCCCGTGCGCCGATCAGGCCTTCGGTGCTGGCACTCAAGGGCACCGTCAAACAGACAAAATCCGCCTCGCTCAGCAGCTCGTCCAGGGTGCGATACCGGGCACCATAGCGGGCCTCCACCTCTGGTTTGGCCCGCGAACTGTGGTACAGCACGCGCATGCCGAACCCGGCCACACCGCGCCTTGCCAAGGCCTCACCAATGCGCCCCATGCCGACGATGCCCAAGGTCTTGCCATGCACATCACTGCCAAAATGCGCCGGCCCAAGGTTGGCCTGCCAGTGGCCGTCACGTACCCAGCCGGCCAGCTCCACCACCCGCCGGGCAGTGGCCAGGATCAAGGCAAAGCCCGTGTCGGCGGTGGTCTCGGTCAATACATCAGGGGTGTTGGTCAGCATCACGCCACGGCGGGTCAGCTCGGCAATGTCGTAGTTGTCGACGCCAACCGACACACTGGCCACCACTTCAAGCTGTGGCGCCAGGTCCAGCAGGCTGCTGTCCAGCCGCAAACTGGCGCCCAGCAGGCCATGGGCACCGGGCAAGGCATCGCGCAGCCGGGCCAGGCCATCACTGCCGGAGGTATCCACCCAGGTCACCTCGACCTGCTGTTGCAGGCGCGCCAGCAGGGCCTCGGGCAGGCGCTTGTAAAGGACGATTCGCTTTTTCATAGCCGTTTCCTATTGGCTCATTGCCAGGCGCTGGCTGCGGGGCTTGGCCTGGCCGGAAGTATGTGAGGTTTTCAGCGCAGCCGTGAGCGCCACTGCCGTCAGCAGCGCACCGCACATGAACAGGTAAGAAGCGCCAGGGCCACCGGTGGCGCCATTGAGATAGCCGACCAGCCACGAGCCACCGAACGAACCCAGCGCGCCCATGCTGTTGATCAGGGCCATGGCCCCACCGGCCACGTTGCTGGGCAGGATCTCCGGCACGATGGCGAAGAACGGGCCATAGGGGGCGTACATGCAAGCCCCGGCAAGCACCAGCAGCGCATAGGACGCCCAGAAATGCTCGGTGCCCAAGGCGTAGGAGCCATAGAAGGCCAGCGCGGCGATCAGCAAGGGTGGCCAGACGAAACGCTTGCGCTTCTGCAGTTTGTCAGAGGCCCACGACACCCCGACCATGGCCACGACCGCCGCCAGGTAGGGCACCGAGGCCAGCCAACCGGCCTCGACGATGTCGACGTTCGCCGCCTGCTTGAGGATCGAGGGCAGCCACAGCACGAAGCCGTACACCCCGATGCTCCAGCAGAAGTACTGCAGTGACAGCACGATGACCTGCGGCGAGCGAAACGCCTCGCGGTAGTTCTTCACCGGTTTGATACCTTGCTGTTCAGCGGCCAGGGCCTGTTCGAGCGCCGCTTTTTCCTGCTCGCTCAGCCAGCCCACCTGGGCTGGCCGGTCGTCCACCAGGCGCCACCAGATGAACGCCCAGAGCACTGCAGGCAGGCCCTCGATGATGAACATCCAGCGCCAGTCGAAATGCTTGATCAGGTACCCCGAGACCACCGACATCCACAGGATGGTCACCGGGTTGCCCAGCATCAGGAAAGTATTGGCGCGCGAGCGTTCGGCGCGGGTGAACCAGTGGCACAGGTACACCAGCATCGCCGGCATCACCGCCGCCTCGACCACCCCGAGCAGGAAGCGGATGCCGATCAGCAGGTAGACATTGCTGACCATGCCGGTCAGGGTCGCCAGGCTGCCCCAGAGGATCAGGCTGACGAAAATCAGCTTTTTGACGCTGCGTTTTTGCGCGTAGATGGCGCCAGGCACCTGGAAGAAGAAGTACCCGAGGAAAAACAGCGCCCCCAGCAGGGACGACAGCGCCGGGGTGATCTTCAGGTCATCGGCCATGCCCGAGGCGGCGGCGAAGCCGTAGTTGGCACGGTCGAGGTAGGCCAGGCTGTAAGTGACGAAGACGATCGGGATGATGTACCACCAACGGCGTGGGGCGAGGCTTGTCGATTGCATGATGCGGCTCCTGAGCTTGTTGTTTTTGTAGCAACCGGCCGGCGTACCGGCGATCAAAGTTTCAGGCACTCTTGGGTAATGCGTACGCTTCCAGCTCCCGGCGCAGTGGCAAGCCTTCCATGTCGCCGCGCGATTGCACGGCGCGGCTGCCGCACCAGTTGCCGCGAACCACCGCCTCGGCGAGCGGGCGGCCTTCGAGCAGGCCGCTGACCACGCCAACGGCAAAGGCGTCGCCGGCACCGACGGTGTCCACCACCTTGGCCACCGGCACAGGGGCGACCTGCCCTTGACACTGGGCATTGCGGTAGTAGGCACCCTCACCGCCCAGCTTGATGACTACGTGCTCGACACCACGGTCGAGGTAGAACGCGGCGATGTCCGCCGGGGTTTGCAGGCCGGTCAACAGCCGCCCTTCCTCGAGCCCTGGCAGCAGCCAGTGCGCCTTTATCGCCAGCGCGTTGACTTCACGGACCATGCTGGCGCGGTCAGGCCACAGCGACGGGCGCAGGTTGGGGTCGAAGGAAATGCTGCGCCCCTCATTGCGCATGCGCTCGACCAGCTCATGGGCCAGCACCCTGCAGCCGGCCGACAGCGCCAGCGGAATACCGGTGGCGTGCAGGTGGCGGGCCTGCAGCAACGCCGGGCTGAACTGCGCCAGCGATAGGTGGCTGGCCGCGGAGTTGCGGCGAAAATACTCCACCACAGGGTCGCTGCCATCGTCGCAACGGCCCTTGAGCTGGAAGCCTGTCGGGTGGTGGTCATCGACCTCCACGTGGCTGCAGTCCAGGCCCTCCTGCTGCAGGGCGTCGAGCACGAAGCGGCCCAGCGAGTCGTTGCCCACCCGGCTCAGCCAGCGCACCCGAAAACCCAGCCGGGCCAGGCCGATGGCCACATTGCTGTCGGCGCCGGCAATGCGCTTGGTAAATGCCCCCACAGCCGCCAGGTCACCGGCCTGCTCGGCAACGAACATGGCCATGGTTTCGCCAAAACACAGCACGTCATGCTCAGGCATGGCTCACCTCCTCGCTCATGCCGATACGGGCCAGGTTGTTGACCTGGGCGCGGGTCAAAGCCAGTAAGTCAGCGCCGGCCAGCGGGTACTCCACGGCGCGCATCAGCCCGGGGGTGAACTCGGCGAACATTGCCTCCCAGGCCATCAGGTCCCGGGCCTGCGGCACAACGGCCGCCAGGCGCCCGCTGGCCTCGCGCTGCACTGCCTTGCAATGCACGTAACGCACCCAGCGGCCGAGCAACCGCGCTGCCTGCGCGGCGGATTCACCCTGCCATTGCCAGTTACCGATATCGAAGGTCATGCCCAGCGCCAGCCCCTGGGCCTCGCAGCGCTCAAAGAACTGCAGCAGCGGCGCGATGCGCCCGCCCTGCGCGGTCTGGTCATTCTCCACCAGCAACAGCGGGTCACCAGGGCGCAGTTGCGCTTGCAAGGCCGCCAGGTCGCATGCGCAAGCGTAATGCCCCAACGACACCTTCAGCGCCACGGCGCCGAGTGCGCGGGCCAGCGCCAGCTTGGCAGGCAAGCGCGCGTCCAGCTGCCCTTCAGGGGTCCACAGCTCCAGTGGCGAGGAATACAGGCACTGCAACTGCAGCGCGTTGATTGCCGCCGACAGCGCGGCGGCGTCCGGGGCCTCGTCGAACAACTCTTCGCGCAGTTCGACACGTGTCACGCCGGCAGCGGCCAGCAGTTCAAGGAAACTCTCCTGCCCACGCTCCCGGACCAAGCTGGCACCGTAGCTGGAGAGGCTGATGGAAACGGGGTTCTCGTGCATTGTTCTTGTCCTTATGAAACCGGTTTCATTTTTTGGCTGCAGCAATGGCCGGCGTCGTTGCCGGCCGTTTCTTCATTCGCGTAGTTGAGTGGAACCTCGGACGATCAACTCTGCCTTGAAGTCCAGGCGCCGTGGCGCCCCGCTCTCGCCGCGCAGGCGGTCGTGCAGGCAGTCGAAGGCGGCCACACCGATGCGTTCGGTGGGTTGGGCGAGCGCGGTAATGCCGCTACCGACCAGCGGGTACCAGTCCAGTTCGTCCAGCGCAATCAGGCCGACGTCCTGGAACAGGTTGCAACCCGCGTCGTGCAATACACGGGTCACCGTCAGGGTGGCCACGCCGTTGAAGGTAAAGATCGCCTGCGGGCCGTGCCCATTACTGCCGAGGAAGGCGTCAAGCCGGGCGTGCAGGTTGCTGTCGATCTCCACCAGTTGCTGACGCATGCCGGCGCGACGGCTGATCGAGGCGGTGAACGCCTGCGTGCGTTCGAGCCGGGAGCTGGTGCCGTCCAGTGGTTCGGTGACCGCCAGGATGTCGCGGTAGCCACGCGCCTGCAGGTGGTCCAGGGCCTGCTCGATGGCCTGGGCGTTATCAAGCCCTACCAGGTCCACGTTCAGCTCCGGCAGTTGCCGGTCTACCAGGACCATGGGCATGTCGCGCTGCAGGTTGAGCAGTTCGCCGGGGTGATGGCCGAGGGTATTCACGATCAGGCCCTCGACGTTGTAAGACTGCAGGGCCGCCAGGTGATGGCGCTCCTGCTCGTCGTCGCGGTTGGTGTTGCACACCACCAGGCTGTAGCCGTGCTGACGGCACGCGGTTTCAACGCCGTGCATCACCGCGACTGAATAGGGGTTGAGGATGTCTGCTACCAGCATGCCGATCAGACGCGTCTGGCCACGCTTGAGGCCGCGGGCCATCTGGTTGGGCCGGTAGCCCAGGCGCTCGATGACCTCTTCAAGGCGCTTGGCGGTAGCTTCGGCCAGCAACTGGCGATCGCCGCCAATGTAGCGCGACACGGTGGCCTTGGAGACGCCGGCAACGCGTGCGACCTCACTGATGGTCACGCGTTCGCGGGAATGGGCTGGCAAGTCGGTCATTTCGGTCCCTTGTGATTATTGTCGGTGACGGTGACTGAAACCGGTTTCAATACATCAAAACCGCGCGGTTTCGTCACCTACCGTTCGTCGGGATTCTACCTTTCCTGGCTCACTGCCCACTCAATTTCTTCAGCCGACGCCAACCCTGTAGGAGCCGGCTTGCCGGCGATCACCGGCAAAGCCGGTGCCCTACACCGCAGCGCCTGCATCGCCGGCAAGCCGGCTCCCACAAAAGGGACTGCACCGGCCTGATCGAGTGGCATCCAAGCGGTTTAACCACCTTCCGTGGCACTGACATACTCAATGTCTACAGCCGACGCCAACCCTGTAGGAGCCGGCTTGCCGGCGATCACCGGCAAAGCCGGTGCCATGCACCGCAGCGC
>NZ_RHQR01000001.1:0-429122 GCF_003936645.1 Pseudomonas sp. p106 | reverse complement strand
GTCTACAGCCGACGCCAACCCTGTAGGAGCCGGCTTGCCGGCGATCACCGGCAAAGCCGGTGCCATGCACCGCAGCGCCTGCATCGCCGGCAAGCCGGCACAAAAGGTACTGCACCGGCCTGATCGAGTGGCATCCAAGCGGTTTAACCACCTTCCGTGGCACTGACATACTCAATTTCTACAGCCGGCGCCAACCCTGTAGGAGCCGGCTTGCCGGCGATCACCGGCAAAGCCGGTGCCCTACACCGCAGCGCCTGCATCGCCGGCAAGCCCCACAACGTATGGCGCCGGGCGCCGGCCTTAGCGGATGGCTTTCACATCACTGGCCGAAACAACACTGCCTTGGTTACCCCAACTGGTCCGGATGAAATTCACCACCTCAGCCACTTCCTGGTCGCTCAAGCGCCAGCCGAACGCTGGCATGGTGAGGTTCGACGGCGCGGTATGCGTCGCCGGCACCGTGCCGCCATCCAGCACCACATGGATCAACGAGGTGGCATCGGCCGTCTGCACCACCGGGTTGCCGGCAAGCGCCGGGAACACGCGGGTATACCCCTGGCCGTCGGTACGGTGGCAGGCAGCGCAGTTGTCGATGTACACCGCCGCACCCGGCTTGCTGTCGTCACCGTTCCACAAAGCCTGTGCCACGTGCTTGTCGTACACATGCGGCTGGTCGTGCGGGTCGCTTGCCGGCAGCGTCTTGAGGTAGCGGGCAATGGCCGTCAGGTCGGTATCGCTCAAGTGCTGCATGCTGTGTTCGACCACATCGCTCATGCCGCCGAACACGGCACTGCGGTCACTGCGCCCGGTTTTCAGGAACTGCACCAGCTGTTCCTCACTCCAGCTACCCAGGCCGTCCTTGTGGTCACCGCGCAGGTTCTTGGCGATCCAGCCTTCCAGTGGCGCACTGCCGGCCAGGAACTGCTTGCCATCAGCGGGGCTCAGGGCCTCTTCCTGCATGGTCAGGGCACGCGGGGTATGGCACGCGCCACAATGGCCCAAACCCTCCACCAGGTAGGCGCCGCGGCTGACCACGGGGTCGGCACCGGCCGGCGCTTGCCAGGCTTTCACCTCTGGTGCGAACAGGCCACGCCAGATCGCCAGCGGCCAACGCATGCTCAGCGGCCAAGGGATGTCGGTGGCCTTGTTAGGCTGCGCCACCGGTTGCACGCCTTGCATGAAGTAGGCGTACAAGGCGCGCATGTCCTCGTCCTTGACCCGCGCATAGGACGGGTACGGCATGGCCGGGTACAGCGTGCTGCCGTCCTTGGCCACACCTTTGCGCACGGCCAGGTCGAAGTCTTCGAAACTGTACTGGCCGATGCCGGTGGCATCCGGGGTGATGTTGGTGGAGTACACGGTGCCGATGGGGGTTTCCATCGGCAGCCCACCGGCAAAGGGCTTGCCGCCCTTGGCGGTATGGCAGGCCACGCAGTCACCGGCGCGGGCCAGGTACTCACCCTTCTTCACCAGCGCATCGGTAGCTTCATCAGCCTGGGCAGCCAGGCCCGTGCCCAGCAGCAGGGTCGCGATCAACAGTTTTTTCATGCCATCGCTCCTCAAGCCTGAACCAGCGGGCCGGGGTTTTTCAGGTACTGCTCGCGGATGGCCCGCGCCGACCAGTAGGTCAGCGCAGCCACCAGGCCGGTGGGGTTGTAACCCAGGCCCTGGGGGAACGCCGATGCGCCCGGCACGAACACGTTGTGCACGTCCCAGCTTTGCAGGTAGCGGTTCAAGGCACTGGTTTTGGGGTCGGTGCCCATGATCGCGCCGCCGTTGAGGTGGGTGGTCTGGTAGCTGGCGGTGTTGAAGTGCTCCTGGACCTTCTTGCCTAGCACAGCGATGGCCTTGGGGTTCATCGCCTGGGCGATCTTGCTCAGCTTGTCGACCATGAACTGGTTCATCTTGATGTCGTTTTCCTGCCAGTCGAAGGTCATGCGCAGCAGCGGCTGGCCGTAGGCATCCCGGTAGGTCGGGTCGAGGTCCAGGTAGTTGCCGCGGTACGACTGGTGCGCGCCGTGGGCGTCCATCGACAGCTGGTGGGTGTAGTAATCGGCCGTGGCCTTCTTCCAGGCACTGCCCCAGGCGGGCGTGCCGGGCGGGTTGGCAATACCGGCAATCGGCCGGCTGCCAGCCTGGTTGACCCACATCGGCGAGCCGCCGACGAAACCGTGCGGCCCATGGTCGAAGTTGTCGGCGTTGAAGTCGTCGATCGCCACCCCGTTGCCGCCGGCGCCGATGAAGTTGTTGGTGTAGGTGTCTTTGTCGAAGAACGCTTTCACCGTGCCCATGTTCTGGTAGGCGAAGTTGCGCCCCACAACCCCTTCGTTCTTGATCGGGTCATAGGGTTTGCCGATGCCCGACAGCAGCATCAGGCGCACGTTGTTGAACTGGAACGCGGCAAGGATGACGATGTCCGCCGGCTGCTCCACTTCCCGCCCCTGGGCATCGATGTAGGTCACCCCGGTAGCCTTGCGCTTGCTGTCGTCCAGGTTCACCCGCAGCACATGGGCATTGGCCCGCAGCTCGAAATGGGGTACCTGGCGCAGCGCCGGCAGGATGTTCACGTTGGGCGACGCCTTGGAGTACATGTAGCACACGTACCCACTGCAGAAGCCGCAGAAGTTGCACGGCCCCATCTGCGCCCCATAGGGGTTGGTATAGGGCCCCGATGTGTTGGCCGAAGGCAGGTTGTAGGGCTTGTAGCCCAGGCTGGCGGTTGCCTTCTGGAACAGCTGCGCCGACACTACGTTCTTCTGCGACACCAGCGGGAAGGGGTTGGAGCGGTCCGGTGCATAAGGGTTGCCACCCTTTCCTTCGCCGACCACCTTGCCGTTCACGGTCCAGGCCTGGCCCGAGGTGCCGAAGACCTTCTCGGCGAAGTCGAAGCAGGGTTCGAGCTCCTCGTAGCTCACGCCAAAGTCCTGGATCGTCATGTCTTCAGGAATGAAGCGTTTGCCGTAGCGCTCTTCGTAGTGGCTGCGCATGCGCAGCTCCATCGGGTCTACACGAAAATGCACGCCGGACCAGTGCAGGCCTGCGCCGCCCACGCCCTTGCCGGGCAGGAAGGCACCGAGCTGACGGTTGGGCAGCGCGACATCGTTGACGCTGTGGCGGATGGTGACGGTTTCTTTGGAGACATCCACGAACAGCTTCTTGCGCACACTGTAGGTCAGCTCATCGATGACCTGCGGGTAGCTGCCCTCGGGGTAGGTGTCCTGCATCGGTCCGCGCTCCAGCGCGACCACCTGCAACCCGGCCTCGGTGAGTTCCTTGGCCATGATGGCGCCCGCCCAGCCGAAACCGACGATCACCGCATCGACCTTCTTCATTGCATTGGCCATGCCTTACGCCCTCTCGCCACGAATCGATACTGCCGGGAACGGGTAAGGCTCGTTGCGCTCGACCCAGTCCATGAAGTCTGCACGGGCGCCGGGGAAGCCGATTTGCGTCCAGCCGACCATACCCTTGTTGCCACCGTGAATAGGGTCGCAGAAGAACCCCTCGCGGGTGTTCTGCACCAGCAGGCTGAAAAACACTTTGGCAGGCAGCTGTTCGAAAACGATCTCACCGGCTTCGATCTTGCCGAGAACCTTGTCTCGGGTAGCGCTATCTTGCTCGGCAAAGGTTTTACCGCTGGCGTTTTTGCACCATGCATCCGCAGCGGCGATGCCCAGGCGGTAGATCTGCTGGGGGCTCAGTTGCAGCTGGTAGCCAAGCTCTGGCGCAGCGTCGGCCTTGAACGGGCCCTGCATGTACCACTGGGCACCTGTGGCATAGGGGGTGTTCATCTGGCGATCGATAAACTCGGCGGCGCCTGCTTCGAGTGCGCCGGGGCCCAGCTCGTCATCGGGGATGATGCGCGACACCGCCGCCTGCACGAAGACCCATTCTTCGGCGGTGAAGAAAGTCGGCTGGTAATGGCCAGCGGGCGGTGTAGCGGGCACCTTGGGTTCGCGGGCCGGCTGGGCCAGCAGCTGGCCGGCACCAAGGCCTGTGCTGGTAGCCACGGTGACCACGGGAATAAGGGTCAACGTTTTGCGCAGGAAGTCCCGGCGCGGGTTGTCGGGGGCATGCTCAGGCATTGCAAGTCCTCATCAGCATTGGGGCGGCCTTGGGTTGCGCCGTCTGGGGGATCAGGGAGAGGCCCTGAGAAAGCCGCGTAATCTAGCTGGTTCGGAAACATTTTGAAACCGGTTTCATAGAGGGCGTTAGGCCCTCCCAACGCCGTTAACTTGATGACATGCGCCCAGAACGGCCCCTTCCAACACACACGATATCAACCTAAGAGCACATTTGTACTCCAACGCTCAAAACTCGACCGTGTACCCCACGATCACCCGATTTTCATCCGCCGCATCGGCAAAATTGGAGCGCATGGTCGCATTGCGCCAACGCAGCGACAGGTTCCTGAACACCCCCGACTGCACGACATAGCTGATGTCGGTGGTCCGCTCCCACTCCTCACCTTCGCCACCCCGCGCGGCCAGCGCCCGGCCTTTGCTGCTGGCAATCCGCTGTGGGTCGACCTGGTCACCCTTGACGTAGCGCACATTGAACGTCAGCCCCGGGATGCCCAATGCTGCAAAGTTGTAGTCGTAACGCAGCATCCATGCCCGCTCGTTGGCCAAGGCAAACGTGCTCACCTGCTGCTCGCTGAACAGGTAGGTATCGGTCCCGCCAACATACGCATAGGCGGTATTTCCACTGGCCTTCTGGTAACCACCGCTGAAGGTATGCCCGTGCAGGCCATAGCCGATGTTGGTGCTCAAGGTCCGGTTATCCACCTCGCCCAGCAACGCCCTGCCCTGGTCGTGCGCGTTGAACCAGCGCCATTCGGTGAATGCCTCCCCCGGCCCAAGGCCGGCCCTGTACTTGAACCCCGCAAAGTCCCGCTGGAACAGGTCTTCAAGCTGACTGGTGTGCACGCTGAGGGTCAGGCTCTTCGCCGGCTGATAATCGACACCCGCGTAGTACAGGCGGTCGCTGGTCACCGTGGCCGAATAGGCGCCCTGTTGCGCCATGGCGGTCAGGCTTTCAAAGTCGGTGGAGTCGCGCAGCTTGGTGGCATCGACCTGCAGCAAGGTAAAAGTGAAACGGTCCAAGTCCTTGCTGACCAACTGCGTACCCTTGAACCACTGCGGGAACAACCGGCTGTAGTTCGACACCAGCAATGGCAACTGGGGGCTCAAACCACCCAGCTGCAGTTGGCTCTGCGAAAGCTTCGCCTTGACGGTGGCAACTGCCTTGCCATAGCCATCCACCGCGCGCCTGTCGCTGCCGCGGGGCAACAGCCCGCTGCCGCTGCGGTCCGGGGACGAATCGAGCTTGACGCCGAGCATCCCTGCCGCGTCCAGGCCAAACCCGACGACACCTTCGGTGTAGCCCGATTGCCACTTGAGCAAAGAGCCCTGGGCCCACTCACCGCGCCTGGACTGGCTGGCAGCAGCACCGTGAAAGTCGCGATCAAAGTAAAAATTGCGCAGCTCCAGGCTGCCTTTGCCGTCAGCGACAAAGGCAGCCTGGGCCGATTGCCACGCACAGCACAACACCGCGAGCATCAGTGATGCCCGCCGTGAGACGGAAGTGTTCATGGGTTATGCCTTGTTATTGTTCTTGTTGTTCAGCGTCAAGGGCGTGCCAGGTTCAGACCTTGGGGTTTCTGACATAGCGCATCACCACCAGGCAGGCGAGCAGAATGAGCGGTGCAATCGAGAGCATGCCCATGTACGTGCTGCCTGTGATGTCGTTGATCTGCCCCACCATCACCGGTGCCACGATGCCGCTGAGCTGGCCCACGGAGTTGATTGCTGCGGTGCCGGTTGCAATCGCCAACCCGGAGAAGGTCGACTGCGGGATGGTCCAGAAGATCGGGATGGCAATGAACGTACCCGCTGTCGCCATTACCAGCGCCGCCATCATCGCCCACGACGAGCCCGAGAACAGGCACGCGAGCAAGTAACCGACGGCTGCGGCCAGCAGGCAGTACACCAGGTAGCGCTTGCGCTCGCCGGTGCGGTCCGAGCGCCGGGTGAGCAGCACCATGCCGACGCACGCCACCGCATAAGGCAGTGCAGACAACACACCGACCCACAGCATGTCCTGTACCCCTGATGACTTGATCAGGTGCGGCATCCAGAAATTCAGGCCATAGGACGCGCTTTTGATCACGTAATAGATGAACGCCATGATCGCCACTTCTCGGGTCAGCAGCACCCGCCACAGCGAACCCAGCACCGGTTTGTCCGCGCGTTTGTCCTGGGCAAGGTTTTCCTGCAACAGGGCTTTCTCTTCAAGGGTCAGCCACTTGGCCGACGCAATGTCGCGATCGAGCTTGCACAGCACCAGCACGCCCAGCACCACGCACGGCAGGCCCGACATCAGAAACAGCCAGTGCCAGCCGGCAAGGCCCAGTACACCGTCCATGGTCCCTAGCAAAAAGCCCGCCGCAGGGCCGCCAACCGCGCCAGCCAAGGGCACGGCCAGAAACCACAGCCCGTTCATCTTCGCCAGGTGCTTGCGGGGGAACCAGCAGGCCAGATAGAACAGGATGGCCGGCCCGAAACCGGCCTCCATCACACCGATCAGAAAACGCAGGAAGTACAGGGTGTAATGGGTATAGGCAAATACCAGAGCCGCAGTGGCCAGCCCCCAGGACACCATGATCCGGCAGATCCACGCCGGCGCGCCGTAGCGTTTCAGGCCCAGGCTGCTCGGCACCTCGAACAGCACGTAGCCAATGAAGAACATGCTCGCGGCCAGCCCGTAGGCCGCGTCGCTCAGGCCAAGCTCGGCCTGCATCTGGGTCTTGGCGAAGCTGATGTTGATGCGGTCGAAATAGGAGAACAGGAAACAGATGATGGCCAATGGCATGATGCGCCAGGCCACCCGCCGGTACAGCAGCAGTTCATTGATGTGACGCTCATTGCGCTCACGCGCCAGAACACCGGTCAAGGCAACCATGGTGGATCTCCGTTCTTGTAATTATTGGAGAGCGGCGGCGCCCTTCAGGGCGCCACTGAAGGGGGTTAGCCGATACGCACGAGCTTTTCCTTGCAGGCTTGGCCTTTGCGCACATAGTCGGCGGTATTGGCGTGCATGTGCGCGATGGCCTCAGGCGATAGCTCACGCACCACTTTGGCAGGTGCACCGAGGATCAGTGAATTGTCGGGGAAGACCTTGCCTTCGGTGACGATGGCACCCGCCCCCACCAGGCAATTGCGGCCGATGACCGCGCCGTTGAGTACCACCGCCTGTATGCCGATCAGTGCACCATCGCCAATCGTGCAGCCATGCAGCATCGCCTGGTGGCCGATGGTCACGCCACTGCCCACGGTCAGGGCGAAACCAGGGTCGGCATGCAGCACCGCGCCCTCCTGCACATTGCTGTGCTGGCCAATGTGGATCGGTTCATTGTCGCCGCGCAGCACCGCTTGCGGCCACACACTAACGCCTTGCGCCAGCGTGACATCGCCGATCACCGTAGCTTGCTCGGCAACGAAGGTTTCCGGGTGCAGGTTCGGGACAAGCGTGTCGTATCGGTAGATGGCCATTTTCAGCGCTCCTGCTCGTCAGTCTTGAGCACGCCTGCGGCGCACAGCTCGGCAATGTGCGCATCGCTGTAACCAAGCTCGCGCATGACTTTCTGGGTGTGCTCGCCAATACGCGGGATCGGCCGGCGCGGTTGCAGGCGCTGGCCATCGAGCGCCAGCGGCAGCAGTGGCATCGGCGTGCTGCTGCCGTCCTCCAGGGTGAGGTCAGCCATGCCCCCGCTTTGCATCAGGTGCGGGTCATCGAACAGCTCCTCCGGGCGACGGATCGGCGCGAACGGGATGCCATTGGCCTCAAGCTCGACCGCCAGTTGCTGCGCATCGAGTGTGGCGAACACCTCGGCCAGGTGCGCCAGCAAACGCGGCCGCTGCAACACCCGGTCGTTGTTGCTGGCCAGGGTGGGGTCGTCGCGCAATGCCGCCTGGCCAAGCACGGTGCACAGCGCCTGCCACTGGCCCTCCCCTGTGGCGGCGACAAACATCTGCTCCCCCCCGGCAAAGGTGAACACGTCATAAATGGCCCAGGCACTGATGCGGTTGGGCATTGGCGCTGCCGCCTCCCCCGTGACCACAAACTGCTGCATGTGCTGGGCGGCCAGCAGCACGCAGTTCTCGTACAGTGCGCTCTGCACCTCGCGGCCAACGCCGGTGCTGTTGCGCTCGTTGAGCGCGGCCAGCACACCAATGGCCCCGAACATGCCGCCCATGATGTCGTTCACCGAACTGCCCGCACGCAGCGGCCGCCCCACCGGCCCGGTCATGTAGGCCAGGCCCGCCATCATCTGCACCACTTCATCCAGTGCCAGCCGATTGTCGTAAGGGCCGTTGAGAAAGCCCTTGTGCGAGGCGTAGATCAGCCGCCGGTTGCGCTCGCGCAGCGCTGCGTAGTCAAAGCCGAGCGTATGCATGCGCCCTGGCTTGAAGTTCTCGATGAACACATCGGCCGTGTCGATCAGCGCGAGCACGGCATCCCGGCCCTGGGGCGTTTGCACATCCACGGCGATGCATTGCTTGTTGCGGTTGAAGGTGCGGAAAAACCCGGCGCCTGCGCCGAGCAAGCGCCGTGTGCCATCGCCACGGGTGGGCTCGATCTTGATCACCTCAGCGCCAAGATCACCGAGGATCATGCCGCAGGTGGGGCCCATGACCATGTGCGAAATCTCAACGACACGAATGCCGTCCAAGGGGAGTCTGGACATACGGGTAGCCCTTAGTAGTTGAGCGGCAGGCCGGCGCGGGCGAGCGCGCCGTACAGGGGTTCATCGGGCAAGGCATCACGCAGCACCTGGCGTGAGTCGATCAATGCCTGCAGGTCGATGCCGGTGTCGTAACCCATGCTTTGCAGCATGAACACCAGGTCTTCGGTCACGGTATTGCCGGAGGCACCTGGCGCGAACGGGCAACCGCCAAGCCCGGCCAGCGAGGCGTCCAGCTCGCGGATACCTTGCTGCACGGCGACCAGGCTGTTGGCCAGCGCCAGGCCACGGGTGTCGTGGAAGTGCGCGGCGCGCAGGCGCTCCCCGGCAATGGCCCGCACCGCCTGGATCACCTTGGCTACCTGCCCGGGGTTGGCGTAGCCGGTGGTGTCGGCCAGCGAAACCAGGTCGCAACCCGCCTCGATCACCTGGCGTGTCAATGCGCACAGGTCACCCAGCGGCACATCACCCTGACGGGTGCAGCCGAAGGCCACTGACATGCCGGCGATCATCTGCACGTCATGCCGGCCCATCTCGCTGCGCAACTGGCACATGCGCCCCAGCTCCTCAACCATTTCCTGCGGCGTGCGGCGTACGTTGGCCATGCTGTGGGCGTTGCTTACCGACACTGGGGCGACGACGCGTTGCGCACCAGACTCCAGTGCATCCTGGGCACCGCGCAGGTTAGGGGCCAGTACCGTAACCAGCAGGCCTGGGTAGGTCAGTGCGTGGGCGACCACCTGTTTGGCGTCGGCCATCTGCGGCAACAGCCTGGCCGGCACGAACGAGGCAACTTCCATGTGGCGCACGCCAGCGGCATACGCGCTGTCGATCCAGCGCAGCTTGGCGGCGGTCGGCATGACCGTCTGCAGGCTCTGCAGGCCATCACGCAGGCCGACTTCATTGATTGTTATTGTTGTCATCAGGGGGCTCTCTGTCTGAAGCGTGTGGCCAGACTAAGAGCCGCATGGCGGGCAGAAAAGACGTCTTTCACGGGCTGATCCATCGTCAGCCGCGATGGATATCAGGGCATAACCTGCCAGGCCGGCGCGCGCAGCAGCAAGTGGTCCAGCAGGCGCCGCGCCGACAGCGACAGCGCGTGCCGGTCACGCATGCAGATGACGAACTCACCCAACGCCCAGTCATCGGTCAGCGGGATCACCCGCAAGTCGAACAGTGGCGCATAACGCGCCACCGCCTCCTGCGGGAACACCGCCAGGCCCAGGCCGAACTGCAGCAGCCGGTAGGCCGCATCGAACGACGACACGTACGAGCGAAAACGCAATTCCTTGCCAGCTGCCTCGGCGCTCTTGCACATGAAACTGTTCAACGTGGCGAACGCCGACAGCCCGAGGTGCTCGTAGCCAAGCGTTTCGGCAAAGGCAATGCTGCTGCGCGCTGCCAGCGGGTGGCTGGCACCGACCACCACCGCCAGGTGGTCTTGCCGATAAGGCACGAACTCAAGGCCGCCGACTGCGGTGGACTTCCTGCAGATACCCAGGTCGGCATTGCCCTCCGCCACGCCACGGACCACATCGGGGCTGAAGCGCTCTTCGATATCGGCCTGGATCAACGGGTTTTCCAGCATGAAGGCCGACAGTTCCTCGGGCAGGAACTCCATGATCGACGAGACATTGGCCAGCACCCGCACATGCCCCCGTGCGCCCTCGGCGTATTCGCTCAGCTCACTGTCGAGGCGCTCCATGGCCCGGGTCAGGCCGCGGGCATGGCGCAACAGGGCAAGCCCTGCCGGGGTGGGTTCGACCCCGCGCTTGCTGCGCTTGAACAGCGTGGTGCCAAAGCGCGCTTCGATGTCCGAGATACGTTTGCTGACAGCCGAAGGCGCCATGAACGCCCGCTCACCGGCGCGGGCGATGGTGCCCTCTTCGCAGACCACGATGAACAGGTGCAAGGACAGGTGGTCGAGGGGCTGCATGGCGGTATCCGGGTAAGGAGAAGCAGCCATCCTAGCATCAGTTATTTGTGTTGCCCCATCGCCGGCAAGCCGGCCCTGGCAGCGATGGCGGTGCTTTTGAAATTGACGCGAAACGTGTGTGCCGGCGTTGGGGCCGGTTCAGGTCGTGGGAATCGCCAGGAGGCTTTATCATGGCCCTCCACCACAGAGGCCCGCCATGTTCGATTGGGAAGACCTGCGCCATTTCTGCGCCTTCATCAGCACCGGCTCCCTGTCGGCCGCAGCCAAGCAGCTGGGCGTCGACCACGCCACCGTGGCCCGGCGCATCGCCGCACTGGAAGCTGCGCTCAACCTCAAGCTGGTCGACCGCCGCCCCAGGGCTTACGTGCTGACCGAGCAAGGCCGCCGGGTGGGCGATTACGCCGAGCAGATGACCCAGGCCTCCTTCGCCCTGGAACACTTCGCCAGCGCAGGCCAGCAGCAGGTTGAAGGCCAGGTGGTACTGGCCGCCCCGCCCGCCTTGCTCGGCAGCCTCATTGCGCGGCGCCTGGCCACCCTGTGCAACCGCTACCCGCAGCTGCACCTGAAACTGGTCGGCAGCAAGTCGCGCGCCTCGCTGGCGCGCCGCGAGGCCGATATCAGCGTGGCCCTGGCCCGGCCCAGCGAGCCCACCCTGGTGGCCAGCCTGCTGGGCTACCTGGATTACCGCCTGTACGCCGCCCCCGGCTACCTGCGCAGCACCAGCACGCCGCGCTATATCGGCTACGATCAGTCCCAGGCCAAGTCGGCGCAGCAACAGTGGCTGCTCGCCCAGACCCACCACCAGCCCTTTGTAGTGCAAAGCAACGATTTGCGCATCCAGGCCCAGGCCGCTGCAGGCGGCATCGGCATTGCCTGCCTGCCGGCATTCATGGCCCAGGAGCATGGCCTGCAAGCCATCGGGGACGAAACACAGACCATGAGCATCGAACTATGGCTGGCCGTGCATGAAGACGTGCGCAACACACCGCGCATCAAGGCTGTAACCGATTTTTTGCAGCAACAGGTCAAGCCACTGCTGCGCTTGTGAATTTCTGCAGAGCTCGCCTGCACCGATACGGGATTTCCGCACGCCCACAGCCCCGCTAAGCTTCCCCCATCGCAAACGACCACCGAGGAGAAGCAGATGCAGTACGTCAAGTTGGGCAACACCGGCCTGGATGTTTCGAAACTGTGCCTGGGCTGCATGACCTTCGGCGAGCCGGGCGCCGGCACCCACCCCTGGACCCTCGGCGAAGCCGACAGCCGCCCGATCATCCGCCACGCCGTGGAGCAAGGCATCAACTTCTTCGATACCGCCAACAGTTACTCGGCCGGCACCTCGGAGCTGATCCTGGGCAAGCTGCTGAAGGCGTTCACCCGCCGCGAAGAAACCGTGATCGCCACCAAGGTGTTCTTCCCGGCCAACATGTGGGAAGGCAGCACCCGGCCCAACGAACAGGGCCTTTCACGCAAGGCGATCATGGCCAACATCGACGCCAGCCTCACCCGGCTTGGGACCGACTATGTCGACCTGTACCAGATCCACCGCTGGGACTACCATACCCCGATCGAGGAGACCATGGAGGCGCTGCACGATGTGGTCAAAGCCGGCAAGGCGCGCTACATCGGCGCATCCTCGATGTATGCCTGGCAGTTCGCCAAAGCCCAACAGGTGGCGGCCAGCAATGGCTGGAGCCGCTTCGTGTCGATGCAGAACTACCTCAACCTGATCTACCGCGAGGAAGAGCGCGAAATGATCCCGCTGTGCCTGGACCAGGGCGTGGGCCTGATGCCTTGGAGCCCGATGGCCCGCGGCCGGCTGACCCGCCCGCATGGCCAGCAGACTGAACGTACCCGTACCGACATTTCCGGCCAGTCGTTCTATGAAAAAACCGAAGTGGAAGACGGCCGGGTGATCGATGTGGTCGAACAGATAGCCCGCGAGCGTGGCGTGCCCATGGCCCAGGTGGCGCTGGCCTGGGTACTGGGCAAGCAAGGGGTTTCGGCGCCGATCGTGGGCGCGTCGAAGGTGGCGCAGCTCGATGATGCGATTGGCGCGTTGCAGTTCGAGCTCAGCGCCGAAGAAGTGGAGCGCCTGCAAGCCCCCTATGTGCCGCATGCAGTGACGGGCTTCAAGTAGGCCCGCCCGGGCCTCACCAGCGGCAAACCGATGCCCGCACAGGTACTGCACCCAGGCAGGTGCAGTACCTCAATAGCCCGTCATTTCCAGATACCCACGCCCCTCCTTACCCACACGCACCGGGCCCTCCCAGTAAGGGAAGCGTGTGCCCATCCAGGCCTTGGGCTCCAGCGCATCCACCTCGACATCCACCTGTACCGCTGGCACCTTGACCCGCCAACGGGTGGGCACCTTTTTGCCATTGTCCTGCCGCGTCCAGGCCAGCGGTGTCAGCTCGATCTGCCCGCCCTGCAGCGCACGCGCCTGCCCTTGGGCATCGACCCAGGTGCCCGCGCGGTAAGGCGGCCCCTGATCCTCGCGCACCTGGAACAGCATCAGCTTGGCGCCCGTGCCCAGGTGCAGCGAAAACCAGTCCCAGCCACTTTGCCCGGCGGCCAGCGGCTGGCTGCTCCATTCACGGTCAAGCCAGGCCTGCCCTGTGACGGCGACCCGCTGCCCCTCTCGCTCGACCTCGCCACTGACCCTATAGAACGGCTGGCTGTAGTAGTACGACGCCTGGCCCTTGCCGGATTTTTCGCTGTAACCCTGAACACCGTGCAGCAGCAGCGGCTGATCGCTGGTGAGGGCCAGGTCATAACCAAACCCTTGGCCCCTGGCCCGCATCTGCAGGCGGTCGACTCCGGGTTTGCCCTGCAACGACCAGTCGTTGATCCACGCCCGGAACGGTTGTGCCTCGACGCCAGCCTGGCCAACCCCGCCGCGCGCCAGCGTTTCACTGACCTGGTGGCCGCCCGGGCCGGTCAGCGCGGCGTGGCCCATCCACAGGTTGGGGCTGTTCCAGTTCCAGGTCTCAGGCCCAGGCCGCAAGGCGGAGCGGAACAACGTCCATTGCACACCCCAGCCACGGCCCTGGGCATCGCGCAGGTTGGCGGTGACGTACCACCATTCGATACGAAAGCCCCCATGCGCGCCATGGTCCCGTGGGAATACCAGCGCATGCCCCGGTATCACCTGCCTGAACGCCGCCGCATCGTCGCCCAGGCCCGCATAACTCTTGGGTTCTGGCGCAGGCGGGTCGCACCCTGCCAGCAGCAGGCAGGCCATCAATAGCAAGGTTTCAGCTTTCATCGGCAAATTGCCTCAACAGCGCGCCTGGCTGGCTGCGTGCCAGTTGCCACAACGGCCAGGCACTGGCCAGCAGGCTGGTCAACAGGCCCAGCACGGCCAGCTGCACCAGTTGCCCGGTAAATACATGCCAAGGCAGACGCCAGCCGAACGCCTGCACATTCACCACCGCCACCAGGCACCAGGCCAGCAGCAGGCCCAAGGGGATCGCCAGCAGCACGGTGAAGCAGCTGAGCATCAGCGTTTGCCCCAGGCTCAGCCAGGCCAGCCAGCGCCGTGGTACACCCAAGGCCCACAACGGCGCCAACTGCCCCAGGCGTCGCTGGCTCAAGGTCAGCTGGCTGATGAACAACGCCACGCCGGCAACCCCCAGGGTCAGGCTGTTCAATGCCGCCGTGACCGCAAAGGTGCGGCTGAACACCTCGCTGGACCAGGCTTTGAGGCGGGCCTGCTCCACCACCTGATTGTCATCCAGGGCATAGCGCCGTTGCAGTTCATCCTTCAGCGCAGCCACCCGTTCAGGCCGCACCAGCAGGCTGAAACCCGCGAGGCTGGCCGCTGGTGCATGGCTACGCAACCAGCCGGCGTTGACCAGCACATGGCCCTTGGGGTTGCCATAGTCGGCATAAACGCCCACCACGGTCATGGCCTGGGGCGGCTCGCCAGGCAACTGCAGCGTCTGCCCTACAGCCAGGCCAAGGCGCCGGGCAAGTTGCTCGCTGAGCATTGCACCACGGCCGGCGGCCAGCGCCTGCCAGGCGCCCGGTGCCTGCTGCAGCAGTGGCCAGTGCTGGCGGTAGAACGGGTGATCATCCACCCCCTGTACCTGCACCGGCCACTGCTGCAGGCGCCAGTCCACCCGCCAGCTGGGCAGCACCGCGCTGACGGTACGGTCTGCCAGCAAGCGCGCGTAGATCTGCTGCGCCTGCGCGCTGTCGCGGGGCGTGACGTACACATCGGCGGCCAGGCGCTGGTCCAGCCAGCCGATGAAGGTGCGGCGAAAGCCTTCGGTCATGCCGCCAACCCCGACACTGGCGGCCAAGGCCAGCAACAGCGCCATCAACGCCAGGCTCAAGGCCGGCAGTTGCTGGCGGCTGTCGGCAACGAACCACTGCGCCAGCGGGCGCTTGCACACCCGCGCCAGGCCGCCGAGCAAGAGCGCCAGCAACCCCGGCAACACCAGCGCCGCCGCCAGCAGCAAAGCCGCCAGCATGCCGAATGCACTGGGCAGCCCATTGCCCAGGTAGCCGCAGCCTGCCGCCACCATCAGCAGCACAGCGCCGGCGACACCCTGGCGCCGCAACCACGGCACTTGCGCCAGGCGCCAGGCCTGGGGCTGCGCCAAGGCCAGCAATGGCAGGCGCGCGGCACGCAGCAGGCTGTCGAGCCCCGCCAGCAGCGCGCCCAACAGGCTGACGGCAATGCCTGCCAGCCACCAGGTGGCCGGCAAGTGCAACTCCCCCGCCACCTGGGCGCCATAAAGCCCGCGCAAGCTGGAGGCGAAATCAGGCAGCATCAGTGCGGCCAGCAGGTAACCTGCAGCCACGCCTGCCACACCGCCCAGCACGGCAAACAACCCTAGCTCCAGGGCAAGGGCTGCCAGCAGCACCTGCAAGCTCACGCCGCAAGCGCGCAAGGTGCGGATCAACCCGCGCCGCTGCTCCAGCGCCAGGCCAATGGCCGCATGGGCAATGAACAGCCCCACCACGAAGGCCAGCAGGCCGAGGGCGGTGAGGTTCAGGTGAAAGCTGGCGGTCAGCCGCTGCAGGTCGGCATCATCGCCGGGCGGCTGCAGCTTCAGGCTCGCCGCAATGTCGCGCGGCAGTGGCCGGTCACTGTCGCTGAGCAGCCACGACAATTGCCCGGGGGCATTGAGCAAGGCCTGCGCCTGGCCGATGTCGACCACCACCACACCCGGTGCCAGCTGCGCATGCAGGGTAAGCGGCGGCAATACCTGCCCGTCCACCGTGGTCAGCTGCTCGCCGGGCTGGCGCCCTAGCTGGCGCAGCGTGTCCGGGCCCACCCACGCTTGCCCTGGCGTGCCCACGAACGCCTGCAGGTCAAAACCCTGCACATCGGCACCGGCAACGGCCATGCCCGGCAACAGGCCAAGCGGCTCGATCCCGACCAGGCGCAGCGCAACCTGCGGCGCTGCAGCCAGCCGCAAGCGCCCTTCCAGCACCGGCGTCACCGGCCAGCCCAGCCTGCGCAATTGCACATACAGCGCCTGGTCGAAGCGCTGCCCCGAGCGTGCCACCAGTTGCGGGCGGGCAGGCCCGGCGAGCACCGCACTGGCTTGTGCGTAGTCGTTGCGCGCCTGAGTGTTGAGCGCCTGAACGCCGGCCCACAGGGCCGTGGCCAGCCACAAACCGGTGAAGATGCTGATGCACTGCAGCCGGTGACGCCACCAATGGCTGCACAGGGCCTGCACGGTGATCCGTAAGCTGTTCATCACCCCTGCACCCGGCCCATCTGCAGCACGCAGCGGCGCTGCAGCATGGCGGCCAGGCGCTGGCTGTGGGTCACCATCAGCACGCTGCTGCCCGCCTCGTGCACCAGCTGCAGCAGCAGCGCCAACACCTCGTCGCTGCTGGCCTCGTCAAGGCTGCCGGTGGGTTCGTCGGCCAGCAGCAGCAAGGGCCTGCTGGCCAGCGCGCGGCCGATGGCAACGCGCTGCTGCTGCCCACCAGACAGTTGCTCCGGGTAGCGTTGCAGCAACGGGGCCAGCCCCAACCGGGTGGCCAGGTGCGTCACCCAGGCCGGGTCATGGCGCCCCGCCAGGCGCGCCTGGAAGGCCAGGTTGGCGGCCACGTCCAGGCTGCTGATGAGGTTGTACTGCTGGAACACCAGGCCGATGCCCTCGCGCCGCCAACGTGCCAAGGCAGCTTCGCCGCGGTTGTCCAGGGGTTGGCCATCGATCAGGATGCGCCCGCTGTCAGCGCGGTCCAGGCCCGCCAGCAGGTGCAGCAAGGTGCTCTTGCCGCTGCCGGATTCGCCCATCAGGGCCAGGCTGCTGCCGCGTGCCAGCGTCAGGTCCACCCCGCGCAGCACCTGCAGCGGGCCTTGGGCGGTGGCGAACGACTTGCACAGGTTCTCGACGACCAACATTGGGGGGGCCTTATTTGCCGGGTCAGACTGTAGGCATAGCTGCAAACGCCGCTTTGGGGCAAATGGCTTGTGCTGTTTTCAATGGCCTCAGTTCACCAACGCGTGCTGCACCTGCCCCACCGTCGCCGCCAAGCTGCTCAGGTGCAAGCTCAGCACCCGCTCCACCGGTGCCTGGTCCAGCGGCCAGTGCAGCGCAATGCTGCCCGCCAGCCGCCCCTCCACCCGCACCGGTAAGGCAATCGCCCGGATCAGGAACGGCAAGCGCACGGGGTATTCCCAAAACCCTTCGGTGCGCTGGCCAAAGCCTTTGTGCCCATCGGCCTCGATATCGCGCAACAGCGCTTCATCGCCCACCCGCTGATGCGTCGCCAGGCGCTGCACCTCAGCCGGCGCCAGCTCCTTCAGGCACGCCCGGCCCATGGCCGAGTGAAACAAGCTGGCATGGTGCCCGACGAGCTGGCAGTTGTGCGGGTAGCGCTTGCGCAGCACCTGCGGGATGGCGCTTTCCATCACCTCCAGCCGCTCGCCGTCGAAAGAAGAAAGGTCCGCCACCAGCCCGGTGCGCTCGCTCAGCTCCAGTAGCAGCGGCGCGGCGCGTTCCACCAGTTGGCGCTTGAAGCGCAGCTGGCGGTCGCCAAACAGGCGCCGGGCACACAAGCGGTAACGGCGGTCGCTCAGGCCACGGTAGACCCAACCCTGATCCTGCAAGGTGGCAAGCATGCGCGATACCGTGGCCTTGGGCAGTGCCGTCAGGTAGTGCAGCTCTTCGAGCCCCAGCGCCTGGTGCTCGCCAAGCAGTTCGACGATTGCCAGTGCCCGCTCCACCGAGCGCACGCCACCGCTGTCTGCAGTAATACCCATGGGTTCGACCTCCCTGTCTGTGCGTGGATGGTCATCATGCCC
Organism: Pseudomonas sp. p106; assembly: GCF_003936645.1. Taxonomy (NCBI): domain Bacteria; kingdom Pseudomonadati; phylum Pseudomonadota; class Gammaproteobacteria; order Pseudomonadales; family Pseudomonadaceae; genus Pseudomonas; species Pseudomonas sp. p106. The sequence goes on along the minus strand of NZ_RHQR01000001.1, from coordinate 411,164 downwards.
AGCAAGATACGGGCCTGCCCAGGGCTTTCAGCGCGCCTGCAAACACCCAGGCGGCCGCCGCGCTACCCAGCGCGTCAGTTGTTCATGGGCATAGGCCAGTTGCAGCACGGCGTGATCGGCCTGGGCCGGGCCTATGATCTGCAGGCCCATCGGCAGCCCGGCGGCGTTGAAACCCACCGGCACGCTCATGCTCGGCAGGCCGGCCAAGGTCGGGCCAATCACCACCTCCATCCAGCGGTGGTAGGTGTCCATGGCCTGCCCGCCAACCACCTTCGGCCATGGCTCGGCTGCGTCGAATGGGAACACCTGGGCAGCCGGCAACAGCAAATAATCGTAACGCTCGAATAATTTACCCAGCGCCTGGTACCACGCGCTGCGGTCCAGCGAGGCCTGGTAAACGTCCGCCGCGGTCAGGCGCAGGCCGCCCTCCGCTTCCCACTGCGCCTCAGGCTTGAGCATTACGCGTTTGCCCGGGTCGGCATACGCCGCGCCCAGGTTGCCGTGCACCAGGAAGTGGCGATGGGTGAGCCAGCATTGCCATAAACGCCCCAGGTCGAACCCCGGCTGGCACGCCTCGACCTCGCAGCCCAGCTCGGCGAAGTCTGCCAACGCTGCCTGGCACAGGCCCATCACCCCCTCGTCCATCGGCAGGTAGCCGTCAAAGTTGCCCAGCCAGCCAACCCGTACACCCTTGAAATCGCGCTGCAACCCGGCGGCAAAGTCACGTGGGCCGTCACTGAGCGACAGGGGCGCGCGCGGGTCGTGCCCGGCCTGCACCGACAGCAACCGCGCCACGTCCGTCACCGTGCGCCCCATCGGCCCCTCGGTGGCCAGCTGCTGCACGAACAGCTCCGGCGTTGGCCCATACGGCACCCGCCCTTGCGAGGGGCGCAGGCCGAACACGTTGTTGAACGCTGCCGGGTTACGCAGCGAGCCCATCATGTCGCTGCCATCGGCCACCGGCAGCAGGCGCATGGCCAACGCCGCTGCGGCGCCGCCACTGCTGCCGCCTGCCACACGGCTGTGGTCGTAGGCATTGGTGGTGGTGCCGAACAGCGTGTTGTAGCTCTGCGAGCCCAAGCCGAATTCCGGCACATTGCTTTTGCCGACAATGATCACCCCGCTCGCCCGCACCCGCGCCACGCTGATGGCATCATGCACCGGCACCTGCTCGGCAAACAGCGGCGAGCCCAGCGTCGTGCGCAGCCCCGCCGTGGCCGCCAGGTCTTTGACTGCCTGCGGCATGCCATGCATCCAGCCACGCGACTGGCCGGCGGCCAGCTCGCGGTCGCGCACCTCAGCCTCGGCCAGCAGCACCGCGCCCTCGCGCAGCGACACCAGCGCATTGACCTGCGGGTTGAAGCGCTCGATATGGCCCAGGTAGGCCTGCATCACTTCACGGCACGACAACTGGCGCGCGTGGATCGCCTCGGACAGCGCCTGGGCATCGAGGGCGACGATCGGGTCGATGGCTAACGGGTTCACGGTTTAACTCCAAGGTTGAAAGCGACAGCCTTGCCAGCGCGGGGTGCTTCTTTCAGGCAATAGGTGCCCAGCAGCGTCAACAGGCAGGCGAACAGCACATAGAACGACGGCGCCACCGGGGTGCCGAGCACCTTGCTCAGCCAAGTGACAATCAACGGAGCAAAGCCGCCGAACACCATCACCGCCACGTTATAAGCCACCGACACCCCGGTGGAGCGCACCTCGATCGGGAACTGCTCGGCCAAGGCGGTTGGCGCCGGGCCGAAGAAGCCGCCAATGGCGGTGCACAGCAGCAGTTGCATCACCAGCAGGCGCTCGATCGACGGCGCTGCGGCCACCCACACGTACAGCGGGTACACCATCACGAAAAATGCCAAGGTAAAGGCCATCAGCACCGGCCGCCGGCCAAGCCGGTCCGACAGCGCTCCGGCCAGGGGGATGACCACGGTCATCAGGCCCACGGCCAGCATCTGCACCAGCAGCACCTGGTCCAGTGGCAGGCCAAGGTTTTTGTGGGCGAAGGTGGGCATGTTCACCAGCACTACGTAAAACGACACCGTCGCACCACAGGCCAGGCCCATCGAGACCAAAAGGCTGCGCCGATGCTCCCGCAGCACCTGCCACAGGCCGGGCGCCTGGCCCTTGGCCTGCTTGCGCGCCTCCAGGAATTCCTCGGGTTCTTCCATGTGCTTGCGAATCCACAGCCCCACCGGGCCGATCAGCAAACCGATCACGAACGGAATCCGCCAGCCCCAGCTATCCAGCGCCTCAGGCGTGCACAGGTGGGTCACCAGCGCGACCATCCCCGCCCCGCTGAACACCGCCAGGCACTGCCCCACCAGCTGCCACGAGCCGTATAGCCCCTTGCGGTGGGCCGGTGCGCTTTCCACCAGAAACGCCGTTGCACTGGCGTACTCACCGCCCGTGGCAAAGCCCTGCAGCATGCGCGCCACCACGATCAACAGCGGCGCGCCCATGCCAATGGCCAGGTAGCTGGGGGCAAAGGCGATCATGGCGATGGACACCGTCATCAGGCGGATGATCAGTTGCATCGCCGCCTTGCGCCCTTTGCGATCGGAATAGATGCCCAGCAGCACGCCGCCCACCGGCCGCATGAAAAAGCCCACGCCGAAGGTGGCCAAGGCCATCAGCAGCGAGGCGTACTCGTCGTCGGAGGGGAAGAACTGGCGGGCGATGATGCTGGCCAGAAAGCCGTACACGATAAAGTCATACCATTCCAGGGCATTACCGATGACCGCCGCGACCACTTGCCGGGTACGCGACGCGCCTGTGTGTGAAGTCTGCATGCGGAACACTCCATCAATCTGTTGGCCAGAAACGGCGGCGGGCTGCAGCTTGAAGCTTCCCTAGTTGAGCCAGCGCTCGGTCAGGGCGCCCCAGTAGGCGGCGCCGGTCAGCAGGATGTCGTCGTTGAAGTCGTAGGCAGGGTTGTGCACCATCGGCCGCTGCACGCCGTTGCCGATGAACAGGTAGGCCCCGGGGCAGCGTTGCAGCATCCAGGCGAAGTCTTCGCTGCCCATCAGCTTGCGGGTGTTGCCGTCCACCGCATCGGCGCCGAGCAGCTCGACGCCGACCTGGTGGGCAAAGGCGTTTTCGTCGGCGTGGTTGACCAGCACCGGGTACGCCGGGCGGTGTTCGATGCTGGCGGTGCAGCCGTAGCTTTGGGCCTGGCTGACAATGATCGCCTGCACCCGCTCCAGGGTCTGCGCCCGCACCTCGGCGTTCAGCGCACGCAAGCTCAAACGCAGCAACGCCTGCTGCGGGATCACGTTGGCCGCCTCGCCTGCCTGCAGTGCGCCCACGGTTACCACGGCCGCCTCCTGGGCATCGATATTGCGCGCCACCACTGTTTGCAGGGCCATCACCACACTGGCTGCGGCCACCAACGGGTCGACCGTCAGGTGCGGCATGGAGCCATGCCCGCCGACGCCTTCGATGGTCACGGTGAGCAGGTCCTGCGAAGCCATCATCGGCCCTTCTCGAAAGCCCAGGTGCCCCGCCGGCAACCCCGGCATGTTGTGCATGCCGAACAGGGCGTCACACGGGAAGCGCTCCAGCAGCCCATCGGCCAGCATCGCCTCGGCGCCGCCCTGGCCTTCCTCGGCCGGCTGGAAGATCAGCGTCAGCGTGCCATCGAACTGGCGCGTGGCCGCCAAGTAGCGTGCCGCGCCCAGCAGCATGGTGGTGTGCCCGTCGTGGCCGCAGGCGTGCATGCAGCCCTGGTGGCGGCTGGTGTATTCAGCGCCGGTGGCTTCTACGATGGGCAGCGCGTCCATGTCGGCACGCAGGCCCAGTTTGCGTGGGCTGCTGCCATTGCGCAGCACGCCGACCACACCGGTTTTGCCGATGCCGGTGTGCACTTCGTAGCCCCAGTCTTTGAGCAGTTGCGCGACCAGGGCCGCGGTGCGGCTTTCTTCGAAACCGAGTTCGGGGTGGGCGTGGATATCGTGGCGGATGGCGTGCAGGTCGCTGGCCACGTCGTTGAGCCAGGCCAGGATGTGCTGGTGTTGCTGCATGTGGAATCTCCTCGCGCGGGTGGGTCCCGTTCTTGTTGTTCGCTTTGAGATCACGACGGTTTAGGCAGGTCGTGGTTGCGGACAGATAAGCGCGAGTGAGGCGGGAGCACAATTGAATGTGGTTTCACGTGGTGGAACATCACATGGGCGGGGATGTTTTCCTACAGAAACCGGCTGAAAAAATCAGATTAATTCCCTTTCTTGTAGTCCGTTTCCCAAAGATACTGCCGACGCCTGTTTTTCGTTGCACGCGCTAAACGTGGGCCATAGTCTCGGCCGGTCGCTGCCAATTCAGCGACCGGCTTTGACAGGCCGTCGATTGTTGTCCGTGTGCATACGCTTATGGCGGCTGTACGTGCGGGCACCTTCGTGTGCGCCGAGTGCCAACAATCTCGGTCTGTCAACCCGCGTACAGCTGCCACCCTCTTGTTTGACAGCAAGGCGGCTTGCAGCTCAACCATTGTTGGAGCGTAAGCATGCTGAAGATAGTCCCCGATCCACCCTACACTTCCCACTCCCTGGAAGACACACTCATGATGGCTGCTGACTACGCACTTTGCGCAGAAGCCGTTGCCCAGCAGGCGATGATGATGCAACCCAAATCGCCCTCCTCCTTGTTGATCATGACCTCCATGCACGAGCTCGAAACCTTGCGCAAATTGCTTGAGGTGGCCTTGGCGCAAGTGCAAATGCCGACAGAGCCGAGAACGCTGCACTAAGTCGCATCACGTCAGGCCTGGCCTGGCTCTTTCAAAAGTTAACCACTCGCACGGCGCCGCCCCTGAGGTTGTAGACGACCCTTAGGCGCTCGGTGAACCCGTGTGGGCCCGGTTTGCCGGCGAAAGGGCCAGCCCAGGCACCCGCATTTTCAGGGAGCCAACCAATGCCAAAAGACGGCACAAACGAATACGCCACACCCGGTAAAACCATGTTCTACCAGGCAGAGGGCCAAACCCAACCCCTGTTCTGCATCGCCCCAGGCATCCCCTGCCAAGATGCCCGGGAGCAAGCCTCGGAGCTGATGGGGTGTGTGCGCGATCTGACCATCACCGGGCTGATGGAAGAAAACCCGCAACTGATCTGGGCGTCCTATTACCTGAGCGCGCTGGCCAAGGCGCTGCTGGATGATGCCGAGTTGGGGATGCAGCGGTAGGTCAGCAAGCGGCGGGCTCGCCCATCGAGGACAACTTGGCTCCGTACGAAAAGTTGTGTATCGCTGCCACCGTTGGAGCTGGCTTGTCAGCGCCTTCAGGAGTTTTCATACAAAGCCAAGTGATGGGCCAGTTCGATAAGGCGATGCGGTGATCATGGGCTCTCAAATGGCTCGATTATGGCACCAAAGGAGTACTAGCCAACGTGATCTCACGTGGAGGAACCTATCTACCAAACGTGATTGTACAGCGCGTACCCACACGCTAGTACAGAAGCGATCAGAATGAACGCAGAAATCCCGCGCCCTTCATAAATATGGCTCCAAGGCACTACATGTACCAGCCGCTCAGGCGGCACGCTTTTCAGAAAACGGTAGCGAATGATGAAGTACGTGATGCTGATCAGGGGATAAATGAATACGGCTATCCCTGCGGCATCCAGGCCACCAAAAAGCGCCAGGAACGCTGGGGTAAACAGGTAGGCACACTTCACCCAAAAGTCCAGTTCTACAAGGTGCTCATGGACTTCACCGCCGGGGTGCTGCGCTTTTTTCGTACGTTTGCTCGTCCTTGCAGGCATTTGAAATCTCCTTTTCCACTTATTGCGGCTTGGCGCGCACCGATAGCCTTGCCTGGGACCAGCCCAGTACCGCCCACCATGCTCAATTAGCGTGGATTAGCAGGGGAAGCGACCAGAACAATAACTGTCAAGCATCTTTTCACACCACGGCGTAACGTTCCCTTTTGCCAGCGCTTCAGCAATCAGCCCGATATCGTCAGAGACATATGCTGCTACTTCGGGATCCTGGGTGACACGATACGTCTGTTTAAATGCGAACTCCCTCAAGGCAGAGATAGCAGCCTCATCATCAGCATCCTGATAATTCAATCCTTGCACCGCATTGAATGCATCAATCCAACATTTATCAAAGGGTGGCTGATCTCGCTTCCCGAGAATAACTTCCCAATTCTCGACACCCGCGACAACTGATTCAAAATAACCATTTTCTTGAATCATATTCCTAAGTGCAATCAGGCCTTCCATACAACCAACTCCGTTTAGCACCACGTTTTTGACATTAAAACTCAAAACGATAACAAAATCCGGGGCAAGACCCCGGGTTACCAGAAGCCGCTGCTGGTCGCCTCCTCCCCGGCCGACATCGCCACCGCCACCCCGCAGGATACCCACCTGCACAGCGGCAAGCACCTGACCGTGAGCACCGGTGAGGACGTTTGGAGCTGAATGCAGTGGACGGTGGTCCTGGGTATCGCAGCGACGCACAAGCCCTTCAGTTCTGGGACAGCGTGACGAGCAGCCTCAAACGCCTGTAGCAATCACCCTTCCACGAACAGCAGCCCGATCGTGAACAGCATTTGCCCCCCCAAGGTCCAACAGAGCCATCTGGGGCGGCGCCCAAAAAGCCAGACCACGGCGTTCAGTACCAAGGTGATCACGTTGGTGAGCCAAAGGAACGTCAAAGCCCACATGACGGAGGAGCTGCCAATGAGCATGGGGGCGTGACCGCCTGAGTCGAGCGCCACATACAGGGAGAACAGCACGCCCACAACGGCGATACTGATGGATGTGAAACCGATGCGGCGAGCCAACCGAGATTGCAAAAGCGTCATGCGCGGGCGCTGCCCCTTGAAAAGGGCACAGTCTACCCAGAAGCACCCACTCCACAAACAAAAGCACGTACGCCCTTGGCAATGGAAATCCTGTTAACTTGAGCTTGAATCCGCCGCCAAGGACCGCCCCATGCCACCACGCCACCCCACCCCGCCAGGCTTCATCCGCGTACGTGGCGCCCGTGAGCATAACCTCAAGAACATCGACGTCGACATCCCCCGCGACGCCTTGGTGGTATTCACCGGCGTCTCTGGCTCAGGCAAGTCCTCGCTGGCCTTCTCCACCCTCTACGCCGAAGCCCAGCGCCGCTACTTCGAATCGGTCGCGCCCTATGCCCGGCGCCTGATCGACCAGGTCGGCGTGCCGGATGTCGACGCCATCGAGGGCCTGCCGCCAGCCGTGGCCCTGCAGCAGCAACGCGGTACCCCTAGTGCGCGCTCGTCGGTGGGTAGCGTCACCACCCTTGCCAGTTCGATCCGCATGCTCTACTCCCGCGCCGGCAGCTACCCGGCGGGCCAGCCGATGCTGTATGCCGAGGACTTTTCGCCCAATACGCCCCAGGGCGCCTGCCCCGAATGCCATGGCCTGGGCCGGGTTTATGAGGTGACCGAGGCGACCATGGTCCCCGACCCGTCGCTAACCATACGTGAAAGGGCGGTGGCAGCCTGGCCAATGGCCTGGCAGGGGCAGAACCTGCGCGACATTCTCGTGACCCTGGGCTACGACGTCGACATCCCCTGGCGTGAATTGCCCCAAGAGCAACGCGACTGGATCCTCTACACCGACGAGACACCCACCGTACCGGTGTATGCCGGCCTCACCCCGGCGCAGACCCGCACCGCGCTCAAGCGCAAGCTCGAACCCAGCTACCAGGGCACCTTCAGCGGTGCCCGGCGCTATGTGATGCACACGTTCATGCATTCGCAGAGTGCGCAGATGCGCAAACGCGTCTCCCAGTTCATGCGCCCCAGCCCTTGCCCGCTGTGCCAGGGCAAACGCCTGAAGGGTGAAGCGCTGGCAGTCACCTTCGCCGGCCGCGACATCGGCGAGCTGTCGCGCCTGCCGCTGCAGGCACTGGCCGAGGTGTTGCGCACAGTGGCGGCGCCCGGTTACCTGGAGCAGCATGAAGACACCCTGACGCTGGAAAAACGCCTGGCCGCACAGCGCATCGCCCACGAGTTACTGGAGCGCATCGCGCCGCTGATCGACCTGGGGCTCGGCTACCTGGCCCTGGAGCGCAGCACACCGACGCTTTCTTCGGGCGAACTGCAGCGCCTGCGCCTGGCCACGCAGCTCAACTCGCAGCTGTTTGGCGTCATCTATGTGCTCGACGAGCCGTCGGCCGGGCTGCATCCGGCCGACAGCGAGGCGCTGTTCGAGGCGCTGCAGCGGCTAAAACAGGCGGGCAACTCGGTGTATGTGGTGGAGCACGACCTGGACACCATGCGCAGGGCCGACTGGCTGATAGATGTCGGCCCTGCGGCGGGTGAGCATGGCGGGCAAGTGCTTTACAGCGGCCCGCCACCGGGCCTTGCACAGGTTGCGGCGTCGCGCACCGGCGCCTACCTGTTCGCCGGTCAACAGCCGGCCAGCCGCACGCCGCGCCCGGCGCAAGCCTGGTTGCGGCTTGAAGGCATTACCCGCAACAACCTGCGTGAGCTCAGTGCGCAGTTTCCGCTGGGCTGCTTCACCGCGGTCACTGGCGTCTCTGGCTCGGGCAAGTCGAGCCTGGTCAGCCAGGCTTTGCTGGAGCTGGTGAGTGCACACCTGGGCCATGCCGCACAGCCGGCCGATGCCGAGGAACAGAGCCTTGAAGACGCGCCCGAGCAGCCCAGCAGCGGGCGCGTGAGCGCGGGGCTGGAGTGCATCAAGCGGCTGGTGCAGGTCGACCAGAAACCCATCGGCCGCACGCCACGCTCCAACCTGGCCACCTACACCGGGCTGTTCGACCATGTGCGCAAGCTGTTCGCCGCTACCGAGCAGGCCAAGGCCCTTGGCTACGATGCCGGGCGCTTCTCGTTCAACGTCGCCAAGGGCCGCTGCGCGACCTGCGAGGGCGAAGGCTTCGTCAGTGTCGAGCTGCTGTTCATGCCCAGCGTCTATGCGCCCTGCCCGACCTGCCACGGCGCACGCTACAACCCCCAGACGCTGGCCGTGACATGGCAAGGCATGACCATCGCCCAGGTACTGCAATTGACCGTCGACCAGGCGCTTGAAGTGTTTGCCGAACAGCCCCCGGCCCGGCGCTGCCTGCAGGTGCTGCAGGACATCGGCCTGGGCTACCTGCGCCTGGGCCAGCCGGCCACCGAGCTGTCCGGCGGCGAGGCGCAGCGCATCAAGCTGGCCACCGAACTGCAGCGCACCGCCCGCGGCGCCACGCTGTATGTGCTGGATGAACCCACCAACGGGCTGCACCCGCAGGACATCGACCGCTTGCTGGTGCAGCTCAACCGCCTGGTCGACGGCGGGCACAGTGTGGTGGTGGTCGAGCATGACATGCGCGTGGTAGCGCAGAGCGACTGGGTGATCGACATTGGGCCGGGGGCCGGGGAGGCGGGGGGCACGGTGGTGGTGAGTGGTACGCCTCGGGATGTTGCGGGGTGTTGTGCAAGCCGCACAGCCGAGTTTCTGGCCAGAGCCCTATAGCGCCTGTACTGGCCCTATCGCCGGCAAGCCGGCACAAGTACCCCGCTGCTCTCAAGCTCAGCGCAAACCCAGTGAGCCGGCTTGCTGGCCGTAGGGCCTGTGGGTACAGTCTGCGCCATGGATAAATACACCCCTCACCAGTGGCTCCCGCACGAAAAGCCGAGCCTGCCCGGTTCCCCTTCCACGCCCTTGCATACCCCGGCCAAACGCCTGGCCTTCGGTGTGGTCGGCCTGCTGGTGGCGATCACCGGCGGCCTGGGCAATGCGCTGGTCACCGCCAACCTGGTGTTTCTGCAGGGTGCCTTGGGCGCAACCACCGCAGAAATGGCCTGGCTGCCTGCCGCCTACGTGATGACCAACGTGTCGATCAACCTGCTGCTGGTCAAGTTTCGCCAGCAGTTCGGCCTGCGCGCCTTCACTGAAGTGTTTCTGGTGCTCTATGCACTGGTCACCTTCGCCCACCTGTTCGTCAACGACCTCAACTCGGCCATCGCCGTACGGGCGGCCCATGGCATGGTGGGTGCCGCGCTGAGTTCGCTGGGCCTGTACTACATGATCCAGGCGTTCCCGGCGCAGTGGCGCCTCAAGGCCATGGTGCTGGGCCTGGGTGCCTCGCAGCTGGCCCTGCCGCTGGCACGGATTTTCTCCGAAGACCTGCTGCAAATCGCTGAGTGGCGCGGCCTGTACCTGTTCGAACTGGGCCTGGCGCTGGCCGCGCTGGGTTGCGTTCTGCTGCTCAAGCTGCCCCCGGGCGACCGCTTCAAAACCTTCGAGCCGCTGGACTTTCTGACCTTCACCCTGATGGCCGGCGGCACCGCCCTGCTCTGCGCCGCCCTGTCGCTGGGGCGCATCGAGTGGTGGCTGGAGGCGCCGTGGATAGGGGTCGCCCTGGCAGCATCGATCGCCCTGGTGTTCAGCGGCCTGGCCATCGAGCACAACCGCCAGAACCCGCTGTTGATGACGCGCTGGCTGGGCAGCGGCGCGATCATCCGCCTGGGCTTGTGCGTGATCCTGATCCGCATGGTCACCTCCGAGCAGTCCACCGGCGCCGTGGGTTTTCTGCAAGTGCTGAACATGGGCAGCGAGCAGATGCGCACGCTGTACTGGGTGATGCTGCTCGGCGCGGTGGCGGGCCTGGCCAGCAGCGCGCTGACCATCAGCCCCAACCACCTGGTGCTCCCGCTGTTGATCTCGTTGCTGGCCATGGCCACCGGGGCGTTCATGGACAGCAGTTCGAGCAACCTCACGCGGCCGGCGCAGATGTACCTGAGCCAGTTTTTGCTGGCCTTTGGCAGTACCTTCTTCCTCGGCCCGTCCATGGCCCTGGGCATCAGCCACGTGCGCGCCAACCCGCGCAACCTGGTGAGCTTCTCGGTGCTGTTCGGCATCTGCAACAACCTCGGAGGCCTGATCGGCGCCGCGCTGCTGGGTACCTTCCAGACCTGGCGCGAAAAATTCCATTCCAGCCACCTGGTCGACCGCCTCAGCTACCTCGAACCGCTGGTCAACGCCCGCGTGCAAAGCGGTGGCGGTGGTTATGCCGGCATCCTCGCCGACCCGGCCCTGCGCAGCGAGGCCGGGCTGCGCGTATTGGCCAACGCGGCCACGCGTGAGGCCAACGTCATGGCCTACAACGATGTGTTCATGCTGATCGGCAGCATCGCTATCCTCACCATGATCTGGATTTGCATCCGCGGTTCCTGGCTGTGGTACACAGCCCGCCAGGCCGCTTCACCCGACTCCACCAGCGGTACTGCCAACCGATGACCGACCAAACCCGCACAACCACCACCACTGCCCTTGCCGAAACCCCGGAAGGCGCCGCACCGCCCAGCGAACCGACCAGCCCGGTACGCACGCGACGGGTGCGCATCCTGTCTTCGGTCATGTTCGCCTGCGTGGCCCTGGCCGGCATCCTGCTGGTGCTCTATGCCTGGCACCTGCCGCCGTTCGGCAGTGCCATAGAAAGTACCGAAAACGCCATGGTACGCGGCCAGGTCACCATCATCGGGCCGCAACTGAGCGGCTATGTGGTCGATGTGCCTGTGCATGACTTCCAGTTCGTCAAGGCCGGCGACTTGCTGGTGCAACTGGACGACCGCATCTACAAACAGCGCCTGGCCCAGGCCATCGCCCAACTGCAACAGGAGCAGGCGGCGCTGGCCAACAACCTGCAGCAGCGCAATAGCGCCGAAGCCACCATCGCCCAGCGTCAGGCCGCCATTGGCGATGCCAAGGCCCAGGCGGACAAGGCCCGCGCCGATCTTGGCCGCAACCAGGCGCTGGTCAGCGATGGCTCGGTGTCGCGCCGCGACCTGGACGTTACCCGCGCCAGCCAGGCCGCCGCCGTCGCCACCCTCGCCCAGGCCAAGGCCGCGCTGGCCATCGCCCGCCAGGACCGCGAGACGGTCATCGTCAACCGCGCCGCGCTGGAGGCCTCGGTTGAAAACGCCAAGGCTGCCGTGGAGCTGGCCCGCATCGACCTGGACAACACCCGGGTCACTGCGCCGCGTGATGGCCAACTGGGGCAGATCGGCACCCGCCTGGGCGCCTACGTCAACTCCGGCGCACAACTGATGGCGCTGGTGCCCGATACCGTGTGGGTGATTGCCAACATGAAGGAAACCCAAATGGCCAATGTGCGCATCGGCCAGCCGGTGACCTTCACCGTGGACGCCCTCAACCACCTGAAGCTGCGGGGCCATGTGCAGCAGATTTCACCGGCCACAGGCTCCGAGTTCGCCTTGCTGCAGGCCGACAACGCCACCGGCAACTTCGTCAAGATCGCCCAGCGGATACCCGTGCGGATCACTGTCGATGCCGACCAGCCAGCGGCGAGGCGCCTGAGCCCAGGGATGTCGGTGGTGGTGAGTATCGATACCCGTGATGAAAAATGACTGGCCCCGCGCGGGGTGAATCTGAGAACCGCGTCGAGATGCCGTCCTGCCACGATTGCGCCGCTCTAGCCCGTGGGTTCTAATTCTGACCCACCGGTTTTATCTTCGCCATCCAAGGACGCTTGATCATGTACAGGAAGCTCGTACCGCTGGCGCTGCTGGCCACTCTGGCCGGCTGCTCGGACACCACGGACACCAGCGAAACCCATTTCCAGAAAGCAGCGCAGGCCTACCTCGACACCCAGTACCCCCATTGCTTCGTGATCACATCTTTCCCCGCCAAGACCCAGGACTTCGATACCAACGGCACCAACAAGGCGCTGCATGCGCTGGCGCAAGTCGGCGTGGTCAGCGAGAAGGAAATCTCCCGCACCGAAGTGCCGGAACGTCTGTGGCAGCCGGCACGCACCGACATCTATTACGCCTACGACCTTACCGCTGAAGGCCGCAAGTACTACAAGGCCGATGCGCAGAAGATGCTCAACGGCAGCACCCGCGGCGGGCTGTGTTTCGGCAAGGCGCAGGTCACTGCGATCGAGCGTTTCACCGAGCCGGGTGAAGTGATGGGCCAGACGATTTCCAACGTCACCTATGCCTACACGATCACCGGCCTGCCAGCCTGGGCGGCTGACAACGAAGTGCAAGCGAACATCCCCCCGCTGCGTGAGGCCTTTGCCACCAACCAGACCCCGGCCAGGGAGACACGGGCGATGGTGCTGACCAACAAGGGCTGGGTGCACGAGCGCCTGTTTGATAAATGAGGGTGCCTACCGGCCCTTTCGCGGGGCCGGTCCCGTCACAGCCACCAGGCCAGCACCAGCGGTAACCAGGCAAACGACAGCACTGTCGAGCACATCACCAGGTTGGCCACCTGCTCCGGCTCACGGTTGGCGCGCACTGCCATCAGGTAGTTGAACACCGCCACCGGCATGGCCGACTGCAGCATCAGCACCGCGCGCTCCATCTGCTCCAGCCCCAACGCCATGCCCACTGCCCAACCCACCGCCGCCCCCAGCACGATGCGCAGGCCGCCCAGCACCAGGCCGCTGCCAATGTGCTGCGCGCGGATGCTCGCCAGCGATACACCCAGGGTCAGCAACATCAGCGGGATCGACATGCCACCGAGCAGGTCTGCCGTGTTGGCCAGCCAGCGCGGCAGCTCGAAGTCCAGGAAAATGATCGGCATGGCCCCAGCCAGGCTGATGACGATGGGGTTGCGCAACAGCGCCTTGAACGAGGCCGCCGTACCGGCGATGGCCATGCCGAGGGTGAACTGCACGATCGACAGGGTAAGGAAGAACGCTACCGCCAACGCCAGCCCATGCTCGCCGAAGGCGTACAGGCTGATGGGCAGGCCCATGTTGCCGGTATTGGGGAACATGAACGCTGGCATCAGCACGCGCCAGTGCTGGCCCGAGGCGCGACACACCAGCCAGCCGCCCAACGCCATCGCCAGCGTGCACAGCAGGCAGGCCATTGCCATGCTGGTGAAGGCTGCCGGGTCCAGTTCGGTGCGGCTGAGGGTCGACAGCACCAGCGAAGGGGTGCCCACCGTCATGACCATGCGGGCGACGAACGCGGTGGGGTAGTCCAAGCCCTTGCGGGCCCAGGCGTAGCCGATGCCGGCGACGATGAAGACCGGGGCCAGAACGGCGAACAGTGAAGCGAGCATGGGGTAGGCCTTCCTTGGAGCGTTTGGGCGACAGTATGCCGCAGCCTTCAACATCGCGGGGTTGCTTTGCAGCCCTATCGCCGGCAAGCCGGCACAGGGACAGCAGTATGCTTGGGATCACGCTGTCGGGGTGGGAGCTGGCTTGCCAGCGATTGGGCTGCAAAGCAGCCCCACACAATGTCGGCTCCAGACACAAAGCCGAAGTATTCCGACCTGCGGCGTCCTGTCGCACTCTACACCCCCTTGGGCAAACCCCTCGCAGGCCGTAGAATCGCGCCTCCTTTTCGCCCGTCGCCTTGAACGGTGGCAACCGGCAGCAACGACAGAGTCCAAGCCTGACCACATGCCCGTCCATGTGAAATAGGCTCAACCGACCCCGCCCGGCCCAGCTCTTTGTGCGGCCAGCGGTTGAGTCTTGCCCAGGTCGCATCCAGCCCAGGCACACCCGTGCAGCCTTGCGGCCCTCATTGGGCCTGTTTGGCGTGCGCGTTCGAAAAGGCGCTCCCAACCGCCACTCCAACTTGAGGTTTGTATGTCTGCGCGTTTGCTGGCCATGGCGCTGGCGCCCCTGCTCGGGCTGTTCATCATTGCCCTGGGCAACGGTTTCATGTCTTCCCTGACTACCCTGCGCCTTGGCGCTGCCGGTGAATCGGCAACGATGATCGGTATCGTCTCGTCGAGCTACTTCCTGGGCCTGACCCTGGGCGCGATCTTCAACGACCGGCTGATCCTGCGCATCGGCCATATCCGCGCCTACTCCAGCTTCGCCGCGCTGATCGCCGCGACCATCCTGCTGCAGGGCCTTTTCTACGACACCACCTGGTGGTCGATCCTGCGCCTGATCAACGGCTGGGCGGCGGTCGGTGTGTTCCTGGTGATCGAGAGCTGGCTGCTGCTGGCGGGCGACGCGAAAATCCGCGGCCGGTTGCTGGCCCTGTACATGATTGCCTTTTACGGCGCCGGGGTGATTGCCCAGGCCGGTTTGGGCGAAATCACTCACCTGGGTGACAGCGCTCCGTTCATGCTGGCCGGCATGCTCGCCGCGTTGTCGGTGCTGCCGATCGTGATCCTGCCGCGGGTATCGCCGCTGCTGGACCAGGTCGAACCGTTGAAACCGCGCCAGTTGCTGGGTGTGGCGCCTTCCGGGCTGGTCGGCTGCTTCGGCTCGGGCGTGGCCATTGCCGGGATCTACGCCTTGCTGCCGCTGTACCTGCAGCGCATCGGCCTGGACGTGGGCGAAGTCGGCAACATGATGGCCTGGGTGATCCTCGGCGCCATGCTGCTGCAGTATCCGGTGGGGCGCTGGTCCGACCGCAAGGACCGCCAGGATGTGCTGATCGCGCTGGCAGCGCTTTGCGTGGTGCTGTCGCTGATCACCGTGTTCCTGCCGTCGCAGTCATCGTTGCTGCCGGTGATGCTGTTCCTGCTCGGTGGTGGGGTGTTCACGCTGTACCCGGTGGCGGTCAGCCATGCGGCCGACCGGGCCCCGTCCGATGCGCTGGTACCGATGATCCAGGGCCTGCTGCTGATCAACTCGCTGGGTTCGGCCATGGCCCCGCTGGCGATTTCGCCGGCCATGACCGAGTTTGGCGAGGCGGGGCTGTTCTGGGCCTTTGCCGTGGTCAACCTGGGCATGGTGTGCTTTTTCCTGTGGCGCCGGGGCAAACGCCCGGCGGCGGAGCACCCGGCACCGTTCACCGCCTCGACCACGTTCTCGCCGACCGGCGCCGAACTGCGGGTGACCGAAGACCTGAAGCAGGCGGCGCAGGAGCACCCGCCGCTGGAGCCGGCAGAGGCTCAGGCCTCAGGCGTCAACGCGCACTGAACCCAGGGGGCTGCAGGGCACCCCTGATGGTGACCGCCCGTCGCCCCAAGGGCACCCCACCATCACTGGCCAGCCAAACGAATGACAGATCATCCGCACAGGAGATTCGCCATGATCCGCATTCGTCCCCTCCCCCTGCTCTTCACGCTCGCCTTGGGCCTGGGCTCGGCCACCAGTTTCGCTGCTTCCGATACCTCGAACACCAACACCGACACCTACCCGAAAACCGACCAGCAAGGCGGCAAGACTGCCGGTGAGGGCAGCAGCGTCAACAGCCCCGGCAGTAGCCAGGACAACGACAGCGCCGACACCGGTGGTGATGCGGCCGATGGCGCCGCAGGCGGCTCCAACAGCACTGGTGAAGCAACGGGGTCTGGCGCCGGGCGTACCGGCGGCACCGCCGAAGACCAGGACAGCCGCTGACAGCAGCCTGGGCTACACTGCGGCGAGTCGCCCTGCCAAGGAATTGCCATGAACCTCAAACCCTGGCTGTTCGCCGCGCTGCTGCCCTGCACTGCACTGGCCGCGGGCAGCGGCTCCGGTGCGCTGTCGATCAGCTCCGCGTCTTTCACCGATGGCGGCGTCATCGCCCTGCAGCAGGTCGGGCCCGACCCGGCCTGCGGTGCTGGCGAGCAGCGTTCCCCGCAGTTGAGCTGGGCGAACTTGCCTGCCGGCACGCGCTCGCTGGCCTTGGTGATGTTCGACCCGGACGGCGGCAAGGGTATCGGGGTGGTGCATTGGGTCGCTTATAACATCGACCCTGAACTGGGTAGCCTGGAAGAAGGCAAGTACGCCTTGACCACCAAGGGTGTGACCGTGGGCCGCAATTCGCGCGGCACCCTCACCTACCGCGGGCCGTGCCCGCCAGCCGGGGATAACCCGCACCACTATGCGTTGACACTGATAGCGACTGACATACCCATCGGCGTCTTGCCCGAGGGGCTGGACCGCAATGGTCTGATGGAGTTGCTGCAAGGGCATGCCTTGGGTGCGCAGAGCCTTGTTGGCCGGTATGGACATTGAGGTTGAAGGCGCCGGTTTTTTCGCAGGCAAACCCGGAGGCCACCATGCCCTCACCTGAAACAGCCCTGCGCCTCAGCTGGCAGCAAAACGCCAAAACCTGGATCGAAGCCGTGCGCAGCGGCGCCATCGAAAGCCGCCGGCAAGTTACCGATCAAGCCATCCTTGTGGCCATACTCGGCCGCCAGCCCGAACATGTTCTCGACCTGGGCTGTGGTGAAGGGTGGCTGCTGCGCGCCTTGGCCGAGCGTGGTATCGACGCCACCGGGGTGGATGGCGATGCTTCGCTGGTCGAGGCGGCACGGGTAGCCGGCTCGCCACAGGTGCACCTGGCAAGCTATGAGCAGCTGTGCAATCGCGCGGTCGAGATTGGCAGCGGTTACGACCTGATCTGCAGCAACTTCGCCTTGTTGCAACAGGACATCATCCCCCTGCTGGCGGCGCTTGGCGCACTGCTGGCACCCGGCGGTGCGCTAGTGATCCAGACACTGCACCCTTGGAGTGAGGCGCACGGTGATTACCAGGACGGCTGGCGCGAAGAATCGTTTGCCGGTGTTGCCGGCAAGTGGCAGCCGATGCCCTGGTACTTCCGCACCCTGGCCAGCTGGTTGAACGCGCTGGAAATGGCAGGTTTCAGGTTGGCGAGCCTGCAGGAGCCGCAACACCCACAGAGTACAGGGCCGCAGTCATTGCTACTGGTGGCTGAGCGGGTTGATTGACTGTGCCGACAGCCCGGGGGAAACCCTGGGCAAGGGCAAGCACAGCGTAGCGGCCTGGCATTCAGCAACCAAATACCGAGCATTCCAACATTTAATTTGTGGATGTGTGGGGCTGGCCCCTATGCTGTCAGTGCATCCCCTGCACGCACCGGCCGGTGTGGTCCAAGGCATGGGGAGAGAACAACAAGTCGAGATCGTTCATGTCGAATCACTCCTACTTCGCCCCCCACGGTGGGCACCCGGCTCAAACCGAGCTGCTGACTGACCGTGCAATGTTCACCGAAGCCTATGCCGTCATCCCCAAAGGCGTGATGCGTGACATCGTCACCAGCCACCTGCCGTTCTGGGACAAGATGCGCATGTGGGTCATCGCCCGCCCACTCACCGGCTTTGCCGAAACCTTCGCCCAGTACATCGTCGAAGTGGCCCCGGAAGGCGGTAGCGAGCGTCCTGAACTGGACCCCAATGCCGAAGCTGTCGTATTCGTCGTCGAAGGCGAAATCGACATCACCGTCGAAGGCAAGCACCACACCCTGGGCCAGGGCGGTTACGCATTCCTCGCCCCGGGCGCCGAGTGGAGCCTGCGCAACAACAGCAAGTCCAACGTCACCTTCCACTGGCTGCGCAAGCACTACCAGAAGGTTGAAGGCCTGGACATCCCTGAGTCGTTCGTCACCCACCGCGACAACGCCACCGTCATCGAAATGCCGGGTACCGAAGGCCGCTGGGTCACCACCCGCTTCGTCGACATGGCCGACATGCGCCACGACATGCACGTCAACATCGTGACCTTCCAGCCGGGCGGCGTGATTCCGTTCGCTGAAACCCACGTCATGGAACATGGCCTGTACGTGCTGGAAGGCAAGGCGGTCTATCGCTTGAACCAGGACTGGGTCGAAGTGGAAGCGGGCGACTTCATGTGGCTGCGCGCATTCTGCCCGCAAGCCTGCTACGCAGGCGGCCCAGGCAAGTTCAGCTACCTGCTGTACAAAGACGTGAACCGTCATGTGCACCTGACGCTGAACCCGCAGCGTTAAGCCCTGAATGCTGTAGCAGAGCCCGCCACCTGGCGGGCTTTGTGTTTGCCGCACATACTCAAGGGCCTACCCACTTCGCGGTGCACGCCATGAACCGCAGTACCCTGTTTGCTGCCCTGTTGGCCTTCACCTGCGTGCAAGCTGCTGATGACTGGAGCCTGGCTTACGACCGCGAAGGCATTCGCGTGTACCTGCGCGGCGTGACCGGCTCACCCTATCAGCAGTTCCGCGGGGTCAGCACCATGCAGGCCAGCGTGCGCACCCTCACCGACCTGCAGGAAAATCTACGTGTCGCCTGTAAATGGCTGTATGCCTGCGCGCAGATGCGCCTGCTGGAAGTCGCGGGCGACAGCACCTGGGTCTACCTGACCACCGACTTGCCATGGCCTACCCTGCCGCGCGACGTCATTCTCAAAGTCACCAGCGAACGGCTCGACGACGGCACCCTGGTACGCCACTTGAGTGCCGAGCCGAACAAGTTGCCGGAGCAGCCGGGGCTGATCCGTGTGTAGCACCTGAGTGGCGAGTGGGTCATGAAGCCGCTGGGCGAGCGCACGACCGAGGTGACCTATCAGCTACAGGCCGATCCGGCCGGGGATGTGCCAGGCTGGCTGGCCAACCGCTTCGTGGTGGATGCGCCGGTAGTGACGCTGCGCACCCTTCGGGCCGTGGCCGAGCGCCAGCCTTGAGGCAGCCTACTGAACCACCCCGCAAGCGACCCGTGCACCGCCGCCACCGAGCTTCTCGGGGTGGTCACTGTGGTTGTCGCCCCCTGCATGCACCATCAGCGCGTGCCCTGTGAAGTCCGAAGCCTTCAGGCGTGGCGCCAGTACCGGGTAGGTGGCCTTGCCATCTGCGCCCACATACAGCGCCGGCAGGTCGCCGCGGTGGCCGCTATCGTCGTAAGGGCCCTTGTGTGCATTGGTCGAGTCCGGATCCCAGTGGCCGCCCGCTGCACCTGCAGGCACAGGTTTGCCATTTTCCTCGGCAGGTGCGCAAGAAGGCTTCTGGTGCAGGTGGAAGCCGTGCACACCCGGTGGCAAGTCTTTGAGGTCCGGGGTGAGCACGGCGCCGTACTTGCTCTGCTCGATGCTGACGGTGCCGATCACTTTGCCCGGGCCGTCCGCGGCGGCCAGCTTCAGTTCCACGGTCTGCGCTGCCTGGGCGAGGCCGGCCGAGGCCAGCAAGGCGCTGAATACCAGTGCTTTCATGATGTATCTCCATGGTTTGAGGTGAGCGGGTGTCATACCCACATAACAGGTGGGACTGCACAGGTTGGCAGGCATTCAATCCAGCCACAGAATGAAATACTTCCTACCAGAACCGGTCAGCGTATTCTGCAAAGCCCAAATAAGCGTTTTTACCAACCCGCCAGCCGCGCTAACCTGTGGCCGTTACCCGGCCACGGACCCCGCCCATGCTCCACCTCCTGCTGACCACGCTGGCTCCCATCATCCTGCTGATCGCCCTGGGCACATTTTTGCGCGTACGCGGTTTTCTGGCTGAAACCTTCTGGCCTGGTGCTGAGCGCCTGAGCTACTACGTGCTGCTGCCATCGCTGTTCCTTCATGGCCTGGCCACCGCCAACCTGGACGGGGTGCCGGTGCTGGGCATGGTCGGCGTGCTGATGCTCTCTACCTTGCTCGGCGCCGCGCTGCTGGTGCTGTATCAAGGTGCGGTGAACCACGATGGCGCAGACTTCACCTCGGTGTTCCAGGGCGGCGTGCGGTTCAACAACTATATTGGCGCCACCCTGGCCGCCGGGCTCTACGGCAGTGCGGGCATTGCCCTGGCGGCGGTGGCGAACGCCGCCATCGTGCCATTGGTGAACCTGCTTTGCGTGCTGGTGTTCGCCCGTTTCAGCGCACGCCACAGTTCCCCGGTCACCGTGCTGCGGGCGATCTTCGCCAACCCGTTGATCGTGGGCTGTGCTGGCGGGCTGCTGCTGCGCGTCACCGGGTTGGGGCTCCCTGCCGGCATCGAGCCTACAGTCAAGGCGCTAGGCCAGGCCGCCCTGCCCTTGGGCCTTTTGTGTGTCGGCGCAGCACTGGGCGGCGCCAGCGTCGGCCAACAGGTACGCCCGCTGTTGGCGGCTTCGACGTTCAAGTTCCTGGTCATGCCGCTGACCACCTGGGGCCTGTGCCGCCTGCTCGGCCTGAGCGGCCAGGCGGCGGTGGTGGCGGTGCTGTTCCAGGCATTGCCTACAGCATCGTCGTCCTATGTCATGGCGCGGCAAATGGGCGGCAACGCACCGTTGATGGCGACCATCATCGCCTTGCAGACCGTGGCCGCCGCGGTGACCCTACCCTTGATGTTAATGCTTTCGCTCAATTGAAAACGCTTGGCTAGACTGAGGATCAGCAAACACTTCGGAACCTGGACCATGCGCCTATCGTGGATGGTGATCGGCTTCACCTCGGCCCTGCTCGCAGGCCCATTGAATGCCGCCGACACTGCCAAGGCCACTGTTGCCGAGGAAAAGGCCGAGGTGCTTGAAGAGAAGGTGGCCGACGATGCGCCAGCACCGAAAAAAGCCGAAACCCTGACGCCCAGTGAAGTCAAGGCAGTCGACCCCGCAGGCCAGGCGCCGCTGGACGACAGCATCACCTGCCTGGCACGCACGATCTACTGGGAAGCCAAAGGTGCCGATGAAAAAGACATGAGCGCTGTGGCCAGCGTGGTGCTCAACCGCCTTGGCAAGGACGGTTTCCCCGACACCATCTGTGGTGTGGTCAAGCAAGGGGTTGAAAGCAAGTCCTGCCAGTTTTCCTGGTGGTGTGACGGGCGCTCCGACCAGGTCGAGGAGCCGCAGCGCTACGACATCGCCAAGGAGATCGCGCGCAAGGCGCTCAACCAGCAGCTCAAAGACACCACCGGCGGCGCGCTTTACTTCCATGACCGCACAGTGCGCCCCGGCTGGGCCAAAGCCTACCGCAGGACCGCCCAGACAAGGCTCTTTCTGTTCTACAAACCCAACCCGGCGTTGGCGCGCTGAGCCGGGTGACTGTTGCGCAGCCCCTGACACCGGCGAACGTTTGCACACAGCGCGCAGTCAAACTCAAGCCCCGACAATGATGGGCAACGCATCGCACTTTTCAGGCAACCCGCGGTCTACCACCTCTTTTGTCGCCTGCAAGCCATTGCTGGTGTTTTGTTTTCATTGCTTTGCACGACACCGGGCCAAAAGCCTTGGGCTTGTGTAGGATGAGCAGCGCATACCAAGACGCTGCCAGTCACAGGGAGATCCACATGCGCGTCCTGTCATCCGTTGCCGCCTTGTCGTTAAGCCTGGCCGTTTCGACTTCGAGCCTGGCTGCCAACGGCGAAGAGGCGCAACTGATCGATTCGATCAATGCCTACCGCAGCCAGGCCCAACCCTGCGGCGATGGAGCATCGCTCGAGCTGCCGCCGCTCAACAGCGACACCCGCCTGGCGCTGTCGCCCGAAGGTACGCGCGACCTGCAGCAGGCCATGACCCGCGCGGCCTACCCCATGGTCAACGTACAGGCGATCAGCCTGTCCGGCCCGCGCGACGCCCGCGCCGCGATGCATGCCATCCAGGAAAGCTTCTGCCAGGTGGTGCTCGACCCGCAGTTCGTCGACATTGGCGTCAGCCAGGAAGGCCGCGACTGGCGCATCGTACTGGCGCGCCCATTGCTCAGCGGGCGCCTGGGCGACTGGCAGGCAGAGGGGCAAAATGTGCTGCAGGCGATCAACGCTGCGCGCAAGGCACCGCGACAATGCGGCGGCCAACCCTTTGCCGCGGCACCCGCGCTTGGCTGGAGCACCGCGCTGGCGGGGGTGGCGGCCAACCATACACGGGCCATGGCCAACCAGAATTTCTTCGACCACATCGACCGCGACGGCCGCACGCCGGGTGACCGTGCTGAACTGGCCGGCTACCTGTACCAGCAGATTGGCGAGAACATCGCAGCCGGGCGTGACTCGGCACAAAAGGTGGTAGATGGCTGGCTGGCCAGCCCTGGGCATTGCGCAACCTTGATGAACCCAGACTTCCGCGAAATGGGGGCTGCCTATGCAGTGGACCCCAAGAGCGATGCGGGCATCTATTGGACGGCGTTGTTCGGCACGCCGCAATGAGCCGCTTTGCGTAGCGCCTGCGCCGTGCAACCAAAGCGCTGTCGCACGCGCCTGCCCAGGTAACTGGCATCTCCAAGCCCTACTTCCTCGGCAATCTGCGCCAGGCCATGGCTGGAGTTGCACAGCCGCCAGCGGGCCTGTTGCAGGCGCATTTCCAGCCACCAGGCCTTGGCGCTCATGCCGTGGCTGGCCTGGAACTGGCGGTCCAGTTGCCGCCGGCTGATCCCCAGCTCTGCCGCCAATCGCTCGATGGACAGGCGCGCCCCCATATGGTGGCGCATCAACGCCAGCGCACGCTGCACCTGGCGCCCTTGCCCTGCGCCGGCCTCCAGCGAGCGCAGGGCATGGCGGCTGTCACGGGTCTCATCCACCAGCATGTCGGCCAACCCCTTGAGCGCGCGAGCGCGGCCACAGGCCTCTGACAACAGCGCCACCGCCAGGTCGATGGCTGCCGTGCCACCGGCGCATGTAATACGGGCCCCGTCGATGCAGTACAGCTGCTCGCGCAGTACCTGAAGGTGCGGGAACAATGCGCGGAACTCGGTTTCGTGACGCCAGTGCACAACCACCCTGTGCGCCTCCAGCAAACCACAGGCCGCCAGCAGGAAAACCGCGTTGTCGACGCCGACCAATTTCACCCCAGCCCTGGCTGCGCGCTTGAGCAGGCTCTTGTAGCGAGGAGCCAACCCGGCAGTTGCCTGCGCGTTGCGGCTGCCGAACAGCACCAGGTAATCGAAACCCTCCAGCGCCAGCGAATCGGTAATCGCCGCCACTTGCACCACCGCGCCGCTGCTGGAAACCACAGGCTCCCCGGTCAGCCCGCCGAGTGTCCAGCTGCAGTAGCGCTGGCGGCTGTAATCTTCGTCATCGGCGCTGAAACGCAGCTTGTCCAGAAATGCGCCAAAGGGCAGCAACGCGAAATCCGGCAAGGGCAGGATCAGCAGGCGAATATCGGGGGCCATGCGAGGATGTCCAGAAAGTACCTTCGAATGTCCAGATCATACCCTGCCCCAGCCACGCCGTCGCTTAGACTGGACACCTGAACACTGATCGAAAAAGGCGCGTTGCATGGCTCTGGATACCTGGCTCATTTACCTGCTGGCAAGCATCGGCCTGTCGCTGACCCCAGGGCCGAACAGCTTGCTGGCGTTGACCCATGGCGCGCTGTATGGCGCTCACCGTACCTTGTTCACCATCGTTGGCGGTGTGTTCGGCTTCAGCGCGCTGATCGCCCTGGCCATGTTCGGCCTGACGGCCCTGCTGCAAACGTCAGCGGCATTGCTGACGGTATTGAAGTGGGTAGGTGGCGCCTACCTGGTGTGGTTGGGCATTGCGCTCTGGCGCAGCCCGCCCTTGCACCTTGAAATGAACACGCGCCCCGCGCAGCTGAGCAATGCCGGTCTGTTCCGCCAGGGCCTGCTGTCGGCCATGGCCAACCCCAAGGTGCTGCTGTTCTATGGCGCATTCCTGCCACAGTTCATCGACCCGCAGCGCGGCTTGCTCACGCAGTTTGTGATCATGGCCGCCACCTTCGCCAGCGTGGAGTTCGTGGTCGAATACCTGCTGGCTCGGTTGGCGTTCCGTATCAGGCCTTGGCTGGCCAAAGCTGGCAAGGGTTTCAATCGGTGCTGCGGGGGCTTGTTCGCGTTGATCGGAGTGGCGTTGCCTTTCGGCCGATAAATCTCAGAAAATCCCTACATTCGAGATAGGTGGTCAAGAAGCGCGCGACCTTTCGATCCAGTCCATAGTGAAATACCTCCCATACAGCGAGATGCGCTATGACACCTGCCAACGTGCTGACCACCCTCCCACCGTGTGACCCTGCCACACCGGAACGGGTCGATGACCTCCTGCAACGCCCGGGCCTGCGTATCGAGCGCATTGTTTCAAGCGGCCAGTGCAGCCCTCCCGGGTTCTGGTACGACCAGCCCGAAGGCGAATGGATCGTGCTGCTGAGCGGCAGTGCCGGCCTGCGCCTCGAGCATGAGCCCTACACACGGCTGCTTGCGCCGGGTGATTGCCTGGACATCCCGGCCCATTGCCGCCATCGCGTGGAATGGACCGCACTAGGTACCCATACCGTGTGGCTCGCCGTGTTCTATAGCAGTGAAAAACCCTGGCCTGCCTGCTGAGCGGGTTAGAATGGCCACACACATCCCTCGACATCACGACCATGATCCAGTCCGATCTCGACCTGTTCGGCCCCCAGCCACAACGACTGGCCAGCCACACCGTGCTGTTGCCCGGCTTTGCCCTTGCGCAAGTCGAGCGGCTGCTCGACGCTCTGCGCCCTGTGCTTCGCGCAGCCCCCTTCCGGCACATGCGTACGCCTGGTGGGCTGCACATGGCGGTGGCCTTGACCAACTGCGGTTCGCTGGGTTGGGTCAGCGATGCCAAGGGCTACCGATACAGCCCGACCGACCCCGTCAGCGGCGAACCTTGGCCAGCCCTGCCTGAAGCCCTGCTTGACCTGGCCGGGCGTGCTGCGGCCGCGGCAGGCTTCGACGCGTTCATACCTGATGCCTGCCTGGTCAACCACTATCTGCCCGGTACCCGCCTGAGCCTGCACCAGGATCGCGACGAAGCGGACTTCGGCCAGCCGATCGTGTCGGTATCTCTGGGGTTGCCGGCGGTGTTCCTGCTGGGTGGTTTCCAGCGCTCGGACAAGACCCGGCGAATAGCGTTGAGCCATGGCGATGTGCTGGTCTGGGGAGGTGAGGACCGGTTGCGCTTTCATGGCGTACTGCCGATCAAGCCGGGCGTGCATCCGCGGATGGGTGAGCGGCGGATCAACCTGACTTTGCGCAAGGCGGGGTGATGCAGTCAAATAGCCACCCGACATTTTTGCCAGTAGACGCGCGCCCTCCTGTTCCCGGTTAATTGGGCTGACGCCGCCACTACCAGAGCGGCCTCGTTCAAGGGAGTGAACCCATGCGCATGTTGATCACAATCCTGCTAGTGCTGACCCTCTTCGGGGCAAGCCGCGTCATGGCGCTCGATGCCAATGAAGAGGCCTATGCCGATGCGCCGCCCGCCAAGTACCTGGTCTACTCCGTCACTTGGCAACCAACTTTCTGCATCATGCGGCCCTCAACGCCAGGCTGTGACCAGGCACCGCAACGCTTTCTCACCCACGGTGTCTGGCCCTACAGCGAAAGCATTGGCAACCTCACCAATCGTCACCCCCAGTACTGCACCAAGTCCCCTGACTGCACCAACGGCGAAGCCTGTGCAATGAGGGCCGATGAGATGAGTGCAGTGCTTGCCAACAAAGCCCTGCGGGACATCGTTACCCGCGAGCCCAAGGGTATGTTGGCGCATGAATGGCAAAAACACGGCACCTGCTCGGGCAAGGATATGCAGGCGTACTTTCAGGACTTCGTCGACTTGAGAAAGGTGGTCAGTTTTGACAATGACGCGTTCCAGGCGATGGTAGGGCACGCTACCGAGTTTTCGAAGATTCGCGAGGTCTTCCCTGAGAACACGGCGTTCAGATGTTACCGGGATAAGCAGGGTAAGCAGTACCTGCATGAGGTGTTCTACCTGATCGACGAAAAAGGGAACCCGTATAGGGACGAAACCAACCTGCAGATCGGCGTTCAGTGTGAAGCGCAGAAAACATGGATCCCGGAGCCTGCCAAGGCGACGTCCTGAAGGCAGGCTGTACGTGGACAAGGATGGCACCTCGAGGTACAGCGCGCTCGGACGCCGCTGTACCGGCGAGGGACGATCTCGTCTCCATGGTCATTGCGCCTGAGACTGGCTCAGGTACTTGTCCACCCCAGCCTTGCCATCCCCTGCATCCCCCGCCACCTGCCACAACCGCCGCTCGATCCCCTGTGCCAGCAAATGCCCTACCGCCGACTCGATAGCCGACAGCACGCACAACTGCGCGGGTTCGTTGGTGGTGTAGCCCACTTCTGCTTCGAGCAGCTTCTTGAACTCGATGAACTTGAACACCCCGGCGCTACGCCCCACCGAGTAGATGGTCTTGCTGGTCATCACGTTGGCCAGTACCTGCCCGGTGCGTACGTCCACCGCCCGCAGGTTGACCGTGACCTGATCGACCCGGTACTCGCGGGAGATGTCGATGCCCAGGTAGCGTGCCCCTTCCCCGCCGCTGCGCACATTGGTGTCGTAGGCGATGATGCCGCCTTCGAGCATCAGGTTGGCCGCTTGCAGCGGCGGCAGCTCGGTCTGGATGTTCTCCGGTACGTCGGCCTTTTTCTGCGAGGCGCGGATGATCTTGCGTTCGGTCAGCAGGTTCTGCAGGCCTTCACGCTCCAGCACCACGAACCAGCCGCTGGCATTGAGGGCATCCATCAGCATGCTCGCCGCCCCTTGGGTGACACTGGTGGAAAACGAGCTGGCCGGGGTCGGCTTGTATTGCCCGGTCTGGTCGCGGAAGCCATACACCACCGCCATCAGCCGGCCCTTGGGCCGTGGCATGTTGATCAGGTCGTAGTAAGTCGACGCGCGCGGGGTCAGGGTCGGGCTTTCCGAGTCCTGTTCGGCCGACATCGGTTCGCGCAGGCCGCAACCTTGGAGGCCTTGCAGGGCGGCGAGGATCAGCAAAGTGCTCAGCAGACGTTTCATGGTGTTCTCTCCCCAGATAACAACCCGTCCCTCTCAGGGGTTCAGGCCGCTGACCTCAATGATCGAAATTTCTCCTGTGACGCGGTCGGTGACCTTGATGCTCAGGGCACCGGAGTCATCGATCACATCGATCAGGAAGGCATCGGTGGCCATGCTGCCGGTTTGGCCATTGCTGATGTTGTCCAGCAACTGCGACAACATCCGCGACTCCAGCTGGTTGCTGAAGCGCTCCAGGGCCGAGGTACCGCCAAAGGCGGAGGTGCGGTCCTTGAGGTCGGGGTCGTCATAGTCGTTCTGCGCCTGGGCATTGTTCAGCAACCAGGTGCCGTTGAGCGGGTTGCCACCGAACGCCGGGTTGACCGGGGTGTACACCAGCTCCGTGGCCTGGGCGGTAACGGCGCAGGCCACGAGACAGGCGGCGATGCAGTGGGGTATACGCGTGTTCATAGCTCGTCCCTCTCCAGATCAGTGGTGTCTTGCAGCAGGCGTTGCAGCTTGCGTTGAATCACCTCCTGCTTGACCAGGTCGGCGGCCGCAACGGCCTCTTCTTTCAGTTGGGTGACGTTGGGTGGCAGAAAGCGGCGGTACAACACGTCGCGCTCGAACTCCACCGTGATCAGGCTGCCCCAGCGGGCATCCGGGCGTTCTCGCACCACCAGGTTGAAATCCAAGCGGCTGGTGGCGCGCAGGCGGTCGGCAAAGTAGTAGTAAAAGTCGTGGCCGATGTGCGAGATGGTGTTGTCGACGATAAAGCCCTTCATCTCGTCTTCGGCATCGGCCTGCGCCACATCGGATACCCCGGCGGCCAGCAGCAGGCCAAGGCTCAGGCAAAACACGTTCAGGCGTTTCATGGCGCGTCCCCCGGGCTGCTGTGGGTCTGTGCGCCACTGGCGCTTTCGTTGAAGGCCTGCTCGGCGACGAACTGCCAGTCGCTGTAGTGCTCGAGGCCTTCGAAGCCGGACCACTGCGTGTCGAAGCCGCTGCGTTTGAACGGGGTGGCGTCGGAGCGGCTGTGCACCCCGGTGATACGCCCGTCGATCGAACGCAACAGCCCCCATTCATCACTGCCGGTGACCGGGTCCGGGTACAACCGGCGGATGTGCCGTTTCGGCTCGGGAAAACGGTTGTCCTCAAGCAGGTCGGCCAGCGCCTGCGGGTACTGCGCCAGGCCTGGCGAAGCGCGGTAATAGCTGCGCAGTGCCTGGGCATACTGGCCACCCACCCACAGCAACTGACGCTCCTTTTCGCGCTGCGCCGCGCTGGACCACAGCGTGCCGCTGGACGCCAGGGCCACGCTGCTGGCTGCGATCAGCAGCAATACACCCAGGTAGGTGAAGCCGTTGCAGGCCTTACCATTGTGCGAAGTGGCTGCCATCACGTGCCCTCCCTGTCGCACCGCTCTTGATGTCGGCCACGCCTCCGGCCACCCCTTCTGGCGGCGGCACCAGTTGCCAGGCATCACCGCGTTCGGTAATCGGGTCGATCGGGGTGTTGCGCAGGTAGCGCTGCTCGACCAGTTGTTCCAGCGAGTCGGGGTAGCGGCCGGTGTCGCCGTAGTAGTGGTCCAGCGCCTCACGCAGCACCGCCAGGCTCTGGCGCAGGGCAGCCTCACGGGAGCTTTCCAGGCTGTTGAAGTAACGTGGCATGGCAATGGTCATCAGCGTGGCGATGATCGCCATCACCACCAGCAGTTCGATCAGGGTGAAACCTCGGCTGCGTTTCATGGCCGTCACCATTGCCCGTAGGGGATGTTGTTGAGGCCTTTGCCGCGGGCCTTGGAGTACACGTCGTAAACGTCTTCGCCATCACGCGGGTTGTCCGGCCCGCTGTCATAGGCGCGCAAGCCCCAGCCACCGCCGTCATCGTCTTTTGCCGCTACCAGCGGGTCGTGCGGGATGCGCCGCAGGAAGTAGAACTTGTTGCCCTTGGCGCTGCGTACATCGCGCACCCCGTCGACCAGTACCTGCAGGTTTGGCGGGTAGCCACTGGCATCCAGGCCTTTTTCGATGAAACCTGCGTCGAAGGCCCGTTTGTAGGCATCGATGGCATCGCGGATCTGGTACAGCGCCTGACGCAATTGCTGCTCCTTGGTGCGGCGCACCACGGTTTCGGTCAGCGGTGCAGCCATGCTGGCGAGCAGCCCGAGCAATGCCAGGGTCAGCACCACCTCGATCAGGCTGAAGCCTTGCACGCGGCGTTTCATGGCCGTGGGCCCTTGCCGGCAGGCACCACCGCCATCTGGCTGTCGACAACCGGTGCATCGCCAGGCGCCTGGCCCGGCTCATCGGCCGGCAGCGCGCCGGCTGGCAAAGGCAGGGCCAGTTGGCGCACCTGCATGCTCGATTCGGTACCGGTGGCGAACTCCATGTCCGAGGGGCTCTGGTAAGGCAGGTTGCGTACGATCCGCGGGGTGATCGCCAGTACCAGTTCGGACTTGCTCATGTCATCGCGGTTGCTGCCGAACAGCCGGCCCAGGCCAGGGATGTCGCCCAGGCCCGGGATCTTGTTGCCGCTGGAGGTCTTGTCATTGCGCACCAGCCCCGCCAGCACCTGGGTTTCGCCGTCGTGCAGGCGCAGGCTGGTCTGGGCGTTGCGGGTGTCGACCTGGACCGGGATGGTGCCCTGGCGGGTCGGCTCCAGCGGGGTGGCGTTGCTGACCTCGAGCGCCACCTTGATCGCCACCTCGTTGTTCAGGTGCACGGTAGGCTGCACTTCAAGCTTCAGACCGACATCCAGGTAGGTGACGCTTTCGGTGATCACCGGCCCTTGGGTGGAAGGTACCGAGGTGGCGCTGATGATCGGCACACGCTGGCCGATGTGGATGCGCGCCTGCTCGCGGTTGCTGACGCGGATCACCGGGCTGGCGAGGGTGTTGATGTCCTTGTCCTGGGCGTTGATCTTGGCCTGGGGCGCCGGCGAGATGCTGATACGCCCGGAGTTGATGCCGCGCAACTGGTCCAGCACGCTGACCGGGTTGCCCTCATCGCTCAGCACCCCAAAGGTATTGGGCCATTGCAGGCCAAGGTCGAGGATGCGCGAGCGGGCCACCTCCATCACCTCCACTTCCAGCACCACTTCAGGGTTGGACTGGTCCTGCGACTGCAGCAGCTTCTCGGCCATACGCACGGCGTCGGGGGTGTCGCGCATGGTCAGGGTATTGAGGCGCTCATCAACGAATACATCGCGGGTCTTGAGCATGGTCTTGACCATGTTCAGTGCGGTGTTGGCATCGATGCTGGTCAGGTAGAACGTGCGCATGACCAGTTCCTGGTAGTCCTTGGTCTTCTGCGGCGAGTCGGGGTAGACCAGCAAGGTGTTGTCGTTGACGATCTTCTGGCGCAGCTGGTTCTGTTCCAGCAACAGGGCTATGGCATCCTCGATGCGCACCTCGCGTACGAAGATGGTGGCCTTCATGTCCGGGCGCAGGTCCTTGTCGAAAATGAAGTTGATGCCGGCCACCTGGGACAGCACTTCGAAAATGACCTTGAGCTCGGCATCGCGAAACTCCAGGGTCACCGGGCGCTCCAGCTTGCTGCGCAGTTGCGGGAAGGGCTGCGCCGTGCGGGCCTGGACGTTCTCGATATCGCTGCGCAGCATGATGCCCTTCTGGTTTTGCGGGTCCAGGCGCAGCACCTCACGCATGTAACGCTCGGCACCGAACAGGTCGCCCTGGCGCAGCGCAGCCTGGCCCAGCGCAACACGGTCATCGAGGGTGCGCATCAGTTCCAGCTGGCGGATGCCCTCATGCGCGCGGCGGTTGTTCGGTTCCAGGGTGAGCACGCGGCCATAACCAAGGCGCGCGCCGGCGAAGTCGTGGCGGATGCGGTCGCTGTCGGCCTGGCCAAGCAGCGCCTCGACCGCGTGCTGGCGGCCTTGGGCCAGGGCAATGTTCAGGTCGGTGTCACGCGGGTCGTCGCGCAGCGCCTCTTCCAGGCGAGCGATACCGGCCTCGTACTGGCCTTCTTTCATCAGCGCCTGGCTGTCCTTGCGCACCGCGCTCGAACCGCAGCCGGCAATGGCCACGCAGAGCGCCAGCAGCATGAACGGAGCAGGCTTGCACAACTTCGATGGCTTCATGGTGCGCTCCCGACAGACAGAGTCTGTGACTGGTGCAAAGGCAGGTAGACCAGGCCCAGCTCATTGGCCGAAACCCGATCGAGGCGGTAGGTGTCGTCAATCACGTCGCCCTGGCGCACGACGTAGAGTTTTTCGCCGCTGCGCAGGAAGACCTGCAGGTCATCGCGATCGCCCAGGCGGCCGACGAACTGGAAAGGCAGCGCCGGGGCTGCGGGGGCAGCGGCTACCACCGAGGTGGCGACCACAGGTTGTTCGGTGACCGTGGCCAGGGCCTTGGGTTTGGTCCATTGCTGGCGGGGGAACAGGTCGCGCGTGGCCTGTTCTGGCTTCATCACCGGTACGCCGGCACTCTCAGAAACCGCTTGTGTGGGCGCCGGCTTGCCGGCGATCAGGGCCTCCTCGCTGTCCTCGCCGAACCAGTGCCCAGGCGCCCAGGCCAACGCCCCGGCAAGCCCCAGAAACCCCACCCACACCACTGCACGCTGAGTGTTCATCACGACCTCGACAGGTAAAGGGTCATGCGCAGGCGGCCATTGAGTTCACTGTCGCCAATGCGCTTGCGCTGCAGCTCCAGGTCTTCCAGCACCAGGGTCGGCAACTGGCCCAGCAGGCCGCGCACAAAGCCGCGGATCTGCGGATAGCTGCCGCGTACCGGCAGGACGATCTGGTAACGCGCCAGCTGGGTCTTGGGGTCGACACCCAGGGCGTACTCACCACGGGCCAGGCTGATTCGTTGGGCGCTGGCCAGGTGGTACAGGCGCTCGATCAGCTCGCTGGCTTCAGGTTGCCCTGGCAGTTGCTGGCGCAGGCTGTCCAGCGCTTGCTGTTCAGGCTTGACGGCGACTTTGAGCTCGCCGCGCCTGACCCGCTCGACCTGGGCGCTGGCATCGGCCTCGCTGGCGCGCAGCTCGCGCAGGGCCTGCCACTGCGGCAGCACCCCGGCCAGCGCTACAGCGACTGCCAGGACGGCCATTGCGGCACCGGCCAGGCCGACCGGGCCGATACGGCGCAACTGCTCCTGAAGGATCAGGCTGTTTATCGAGTCAGGGGCGCGCATGGCCGGTCTCCCAGGTGGCGGTAAGGGTGAAGCGCACCGGGTGCTCGGGTTGGCCCGCCACCACCTCATGGTTGAGCAGCGATACATCGCTGAGCTCGGTGCTCTGTTCCAGGCGGTGGTGGTACTGCAGCATCGCTTCCAGGTTGCGGGCCTCGGCGGCAATGCGCACCTGGCCCTTGCGGGCATCGGGCGTCAGGCTGAGCAGGGCCACGTCTTCCTGGGGTTGCGCTTCAAGCATGGCGAACAGTTGCTGCCAGGGCCGTTGCAGTTGCTGGGAAACGCTGCGCATCTGCGCCAGGCGTTCAGCCTGCTCGCGGCTGGCGGCGCTGTTCTGCGGGGCGACCGTGGCCGGGCGGCGGCCCAGTTGCAGCTCCAGGCTGTGCAGCCGGGCCTCAAGGTGAACCTGCTCGGCTTGCAGGTGCTGTTGCAGCAGTACCAGCACGGCCACCACCGCGCCGCCCAGGGCCAGCAGCGACCAGGCCAGCGGGCTGCTGCGCCGGGGCTGGAATTCCAGGTCGAGGCGGCGCATGTCAGGCCACCGCCCGCCACATGGCGCACAGCGGGTCGGCTTCGCTGGCCGGCTGGCACAGCTGCACCGCCGCCAGTTGCGGCACGTCGCCCCGGCCCGGGGCATGCAGGTAGACCTGCGGCATGTGCTCGCCATACAGCTCGCAGGTCCGTTCGATCAGCGCCTGCAGGGCTTGGTCGCTGTCGGCGCAGCCCTGCGTCAGCACCTGCTGCCAAGCGCCACCGGCGGCCAGCAGCAGCACGCTGCGCCGTGGCTCGGCGAGGACAAACAGGAAATCGCCCGCCTGCAGCTGCGATGAGCAGCGGTTGTAGGCAGCCATCAAGTACGGCTGCACCGAACGCAGGCGCAAGCGATTTTCCCGGGCCAGTGCCTGCAGCCCCT
Source organism: Pseudomonas sp. p106 (assembly GCF_003936645.1). Lineage (NCBI taxonomy): Bacteria > Pseudomonadati > Pseudomonadota > Gammaproteobacteria > Pseudomonadales > Pseudomonadaceae > Pseudomonas > Pseudomonas sp. p106. The sequence continues at coordinate 377,801 of NZ_RHQR01000001.1, read as the reverse complement.
GCAGCAGTGCCTCAGGCAGCGCTGTGGCGATACGCGCAGCGCCGGCCGGCTCTGGCGAAAGGGCGATGCGCCAGTCGTCGAGCGGCTGGGCATAGAGGTTCTCGAAGCAGGCCCGGGCGTAGGCCTCAAGCTCGCGTGGATGGCTGATGGCAGCGCTCCAAGGCACCAGGCAGAACCGGCTGTAGCGCGCCGACAGCAGCACCTGGCACTGGCCACCGCGCACGGCATGCTCGCCCAGCAGCGCGGCCAGGGCCTGCAGGGCAGCATCCCAGGCCGGTTGCCCGGCGTCACCGGTGAAGGCGCGGCTGCCCAGCCATTGGTGCTGGTTGCCGTCCCAGCGGCCCAGGCCGACGCCTTCGGCGCCGAGCACGGCGCAGTAACGGGTAGAGGCATGATCACGCAATGAATGTGACACGGTTGATCTCCTCAAGCGTGGTACGGCCCTCGCGGACCAGGTCCAGGGCGGATGCGCGCAGCAGACGCAGGCCGCGCTGGCAGGCCAGCGCCTTGATCTGCGCCAGCGGGCGACGTTCGACGATCATCTGCCGCAGGTCGTCGTCCAGGTGCAGCAGTTCGGCGATGGCGCTGCGGCCGCGGTAGCCACTGCCGCGGCACTGGCCACAGCCCTGGGCGCGGACGAACGTCCAGCCCTGCACGGCGTCACGGGTAAGGCCGGAGGCGGCCAGGGTTTCGTCATCGGCCTCGCACGGCGTGCAGCAATGCGGGCAGGCCAGGCGGATCAGGCGTTGGGCCAGCACAGCGTTGAGGGCGGAGACGAAGCTGTAGGGGTCGACCTGCATCTGGCTGAAGCGGCCGATCACATCGAAAACGTTGTTGGCGTGGATGGTGGTGAACACCAGGTGGCCGGTAAGTGCCGACTGCACGGCGATCTGCGCGGTGTCGGGGTCGCGGATTTCGCCGACCAGGATCTTGTCCGGGTCGTGGCGCAGGATCGAGCGCAGGCCACGGGCGAAGGTCAAACCCTTCTTCTCGTTGACCGGGATCTGCAGCACGCCGGGCAACTGGTACTCGACCGGGTCTTCGATGGTGATGATCTTGTCCACACCGTGGTTGATCTCGCTGATCATGGCGTACAGCGTGGTGGTCTTGCCGCTGCCGGTGGGGCCGGTGACCAGGATCATGCCGTAGGGCTCGGCGGCCAGGCGGCGCAGGGCGCGCAGGGTTTCATCGGCAAATCCCAGGGCCTGCAGCTGCACGCCGCTGACACGGTCGGACAGGTCCTGTTTGTCGAGCACCCGCAGCACGGCGTCTTCACCGAAGATGCTGGGCATGATCGACACCCGGAAGTCGATCTGGCGCTCGCCTACGGCAACCTTGAAGCGGCCGTCCTGGGGCACGCGCTTTTCACCGATGTCCAGCTCGGCCATGACCTTGATGCGCGAAATCACCTGGTCGGCGAAGGCGCTGCCACTGGCCTTGCCGGCCGCGTTGAGCACGCCGTCGATGCGGTATTTGATGGTCAGGCCCTGGCCGGTCATGCCCAGGTGGATATCGCTGGCATGCTGCTTGAGGGCGTCGTAAAGGGTTGAGTTGACCAGCTTGACCACCTTGCTCTGGTCTTCGCTGATGCTGGTCAGCGACAGCCGTTGCAGCGGGTCGCTTTCGCTGCTGGCTTCGGCGTCGTGATCGAGGGCATCGACGGCGTGAAAGCTTTCTTCGTGGCGGGCCAGGAAGGTGGCAAGGTCGGCGGCGTGGGCCAGGTACAAAGGCGCGCCTTGCAGCACATCGTCGATCCAGGCCAGGCGGGCGTGGTCGAAGGGGTCGGCGAACACACCCAGCAGTTCACCGCCCTGCTCTATCAGCACGAACTCGCGCTTCAGGCATTGGGCCAGGCTGATCTTGTCGAAACGAGGGGTGCTGGCCAACAGGCTCTGGCTGTCCAGTACCGGGTAATGCAGGGTGCTGCCCAGGCGGCGGATGAAGGTGTCGGGGGTGTCGCAGGCGAGGCGTTCGAGGCAGTTGAGCAGGCGCTCGCCGCTGGCTTGCAGGCGGGCCTGGGCCATGAGATCGCGGGGGTAGCTTGAGGCTGGCGGAGCCTGTACCGGCGATGAGGCCGAAACGCTGTGGTCGAATACATCTGACATGGCCTGCGACTCCGCTCAGGGGGCGCGTCGCAGGCTCGGTGAGGGCTGCGGGCGCCGCTATTCCCCAGTGAGCAGTTGGTCGTCGTCGGGTCCAGGGGGCTTGGCGCCATTACGGCGGCGGTCGGCCAGTACCCAGCTACCATCGTACAACTGCAAGGGGAACGATTCGTTCCTGTTCTGGCGTCGTTCGACGAACCCTTCTGCCGGGTTGTCCGTGGCCCTGCGCCGGCGCTCGATGCCCATCAGGTCGAAGATCGGGCGCGCCAGTTCCGACAGCGGGAACGGCTTGAACAGGACATGGGTCACGCCAAGTTCGGCGGCTCGCTCACGGACCTCGGCGGTCGGGTGGGCGGTGATCAGCACGAAGTGGCACTGCCTGTTCTTGCGCACGGTCTCCAGGACCTGAAAACCCTCCATATCGGGCAAGCGGTAATCCAGCACGATCACATCCGGTGCCAGGCACTCAGCCAGGCCGATACCACTGGCACCGTCGTGGGCAACATGGACTTCCAGGCCTTGCGCCTGCAGGTACGCTTGCAGGTTTTGCGCAAGGGTCTGTTCGTCATCGACTACCAATACTCTGTTCACCAAGGTCGACTCCCAAGAACTGCCCGGTTACCCGGTCTGCGAAGTGCGGCCTTGGTAAGGCTTGAGCAGGCTTCGTGCCAGGCATGAATAGTCATGTTGCACCACGTCAAGTTATTGATTTTGCTGGCACCTTTGATAGCCCTACGAACAGGCTCAGGCCCGCTGCCCCACATCCGGGGCACCTGATGGCACTTTGCCAAGCCGTTATTCCCCAGCTTTGGGGAAACGCCATCGCAGGCTTCAGTCAGCGATTTCCACTTTAGCGGATTCGCGCAAACGTTGGCGCGCCGCTTGCCGTGACTGTGCCTGCAACTGGCTGATGAGCGAGGCCCTGGCCAGCACCAGGCCCTGTTCGCGTATGACCGAAGAATTATCACTTTGGTTCTGCGCTCCTTGCAGTCTCTGTTGGTTGGCCTGATAAAACGCTTCCACCTCGGCCTGGGTGGGTTCGGCTACCGCGCTGAGCTGGGCATACACCTGTTGCGCTGCCAGCTCCCGGTGCAGGTAGTCAGCGTATGCTGCGCGGTCGAACCCTGCCTCTGCAAGCCGTCTTTCAAACAGCGCTGGGCTTGCGAATGCCGCCTCGACTTCACCTAGCTGCGCCGACACCTGTTCATCACTGATGGCGATGCCGCGGCGCTGGGCTTCTTGCCACAGCAACTCCTTGTCGATCAGTTCGTCCAGGGCCTGGCTGCGCAGACGTTTGTACAGCGCAGGGTTGCGGATACTGGTCACCGCCCGCCCCTGTGCCTGCAGGTACTCGCTGAAATAGCGCTCCAGGCGCAGCAGCCCGATGTCCACACCATTGACCCGCGCCGCCGGGCTATCGGCCCAGCCCGCCTTGGCGACCAGCAGCAACAGGCACAGCAACAGGATACGCATGGCAACCTCCACTCAAGGGCTGACCGGTACAGGCCGATACGGGGCGACAGCTGTAAAGCGTGGCCCAGGCAGCGCCACCGCGACCACATGGGCGCCGGCCAGGCCCTGGCGCTGGCCCGGCCCGAAGCCCAGCGGCGGGGTCAGGCCGGTATCGACGCCATGCAGGCCCTCCAGCGCCGCAACCAGGCGCTCGCGGCTGGCGTCACGGCCGATCTGCTTGAGGGCTTCGCCAAGCAGGCGCAGGGCACATAGGGTGTTGACTTGCAGCGAGGCCTGACGCGTGTCGAGGCCTTGACGCTGCTGCAGGCCGGCCAAGGTCGCCATGCCCTGTTCGGTCCAGTCGGCCGGCACGAACGGATAGGCCAGGAACACCCGCTGCGACCACTGGGCCGGTAGCGAGGCCACGGCACCGGCCACCTGGCTGGAGGTGGCGAACAGATAGGGGGCACGGCCTGCCGCCTGCAACGCCGTGGCCAGCTCGGCAAAGGCCTGGGCGCGGCCTAGAAAAACAATGCCCTGCCCCTGCACCGACTGGCCTTTGAAGGCCTCGACCGGTGCTGGCGCCCAACCCAGCTGCTGCAGGCGCTCGCGCACCTGTTCGGCTTGCGCCGCCTGGTCATCGCCGGCATACACCACACGCAAGCCATCTGGCGCCAGGCCCAAGGTATCGCGGGCATGCAAGGCCAGGCTCAGCAATTGCGTGGCGATACCTGGCATGGGGTCGAATATCTGCGCACTGCCGCCACCGCGCGGTGTACTGCCAACCAGTGGCACGCCGTGCTGTTCGAGCAGCAGGGCCAGGCGCGGGTCGAGCATCGGTGCCAGCGGGCTGATCAGCGCAAATACCCGCTGCTGCTCGAGCAACTGCTGCAGCGCATGCTCGGCACTGGCCAGGTCGCTGCCGGGGTCGATCACCACCAGTTCCAGGCGCCGGCCATGAACGCCGCCCTGCTGATTGAGCTGGGCCACCCCGTCCTCGAGCACCGCGCGCACCACCTGCCCGGCCTCGGCCAACGGCCCGCTGGCGGGCAACAGGGTACCCAGGCGTAGCACCCCTTCTTCCACGCCAGGGTCGCGCTCATCAGCCAGGCGTTTGAGGTAGGCGGTGAGGTTGCGCTGGTCGGCCAGGGTCAGTTCAAAGCGAGGCATGGCCGGGTCCAGGCGGTTGCCGGCCGGGTCCAGGCCGTGCTGGATGGCGCGGGCCAGGCTGTTGTCGGTGTAAGCCGGGTAGCTGCGGCCGTTGCTCTGGCGTGCGCCCTGGCCCTGGGCCAGGCGCTGCCAGTCGAGGCTGGGCGGGCGCACCCCGCCTTCGGCGCGGCCACGGCCATCATTGCCGTGGCAACTGGCGCAGGGCAACACGCTGGCGGGCACGCGCATGTCGCTGGCACCAACGCGGGCCAGCAATTGTGCGTCGCTGCTGGATAGGCCTTCGCGGTACAGGCGTTTACCGGCTTGCTCGTGGGCGGTGAGGTCAAGGGCAAGCGCCTGAGCGCAGCAGGTCAGGCCCAGCGCCAAGCAAAGTAATCTCGCTGTGTTCATTCTGGCCTCATCGCCGGCAAGCCGGCTCCCACTGTGTTCTGCGCCGCGGCGCAGATCCTGTCAGTGCATTTACCGTCCGGCCAACGGCTGGGTCAGCAACTGCATGCGCTGGGCAATGGCCGCTGGCGGTGCATCGGGGCGGATCTTGCTCCAGCGCTTGCCCGCCACGTCACCGGCTATCAGCTGGGTCGAGTGCTGCTCGGGGCTGGGCAGGAACTGGCCGATACGCCCCAGCACCAGATCGACGCTGGCCTTGTCGCCGGTCAGGAACAGCCAGTTGGCGCTGTCCACCCCCTGTTTTTCAGCAAAGGCCTTGAGCGCTGCCGGGGTGTCGTTGAGCGGATCGCTGCTGATGGACACGAAGGTCACCTGGCTGGCCAGCTCCGGGCCCATGGCCTCGCGCACCTCACGCAGCTTGCGGGTGATCAGCGGGCAGGCATCGGTGCAGTGGGTGAAGATGACGTTGAGCATCACCACCTTGTCTTTGAGCACATCACTGTAAAAGCGCAGCGCGCGGCCATTCTGGTCCTGGAGCACGGTGTCGGTGAACCAGGTGTGCGCATCGCGGGTGCCTTCGCCACTGGTCATCACCGGGGGCGAAGGCTGCGGGCTGGGAGCGCTCGGTGCATGGCCTTCGTGGGCCATGGCGACCGACGCGAAGATCCACAGGCAACCGGCCAGGGCCAGCCAGTCGAAGCTGCGCATGCCGACGCGACAGGACGCTTGGCTGCTCATGGTTGCACCTCCTGGTGCTCGGCGATGGCCGTACTCTTGGCATGCACCCGACGGGCGCTGAGGCGGTTGATTTCGTCGATCAGCACGGCCGGGTCGGTGAAGCCGTAATAACGCGTCCAGTGGCCGCTGTGCCCGTCACCCACCATGATCAGCGGGGGGTGCTGGCTGAGGTCGGCACTGAAGCTGCCCAAGCCTTTGAGGGTCTCGGTGATGGCATAGGGCGAGCCGGTCAGCCAGCTCCAGCCGGGGCCGTGCTGGAAGGCCTTGGCGTAACTCTGCAAGCGTTTGGAGTCGTCACGCTGCGGGTCCACGCTGATCGACACCAGGCGGATTTCCTCGCCTACCCGGCCACCCAGTTGCTGCTGGACCTTGCCCATGATCGAAGACACTACCGGGCATACCGTGGTGCAACTGGTGTAAATGAAGCCCATCACCACCAGATGATCGCCGACCAGGTCCTTCTCCAGCCGCACCGGCATGCCATCCTGGTCGAGCAGTGAAACATCGGCAAAGCGCACACTGGCTTTCTCCTGATGTGCCGCAGGCGGCTGCGGAGCATGCCCACTGTGGTCATGGCCCGCGTGGGCCATAGCGAGCTGGCTGGCCATGGCCATGGAAAGTGCGAGCAGCTTGCAAGAATGTCTGGCGTTCATTGCACATTCCTCACTTCAGTCTGGGAAGCAGTAGACGCTGCAGCCGGCAGGACACGCAGGCTGGTGTAGTTTTCTTCGGCGAACTTGTGCCCCAGCGACGGCGACTGCACATGCAGGTACCACGCGCCGGCTTCAGGCAGCATCAGTGCAGCCTGGTAAATACCCTCGCCCACCTCTTCCAGGCGCAGGTTGCGCGGCATCGATGACGGCGCCAGGAAGTAGCGCAGGGTCAGGTCGTCCAGGCCAAGGCGCGGGCGGCCGTCGTCACCGAGGATGCGCACTTTGGCGGTGATGGCGCGGTGCTGTGGCAAGGGCTGGTCCAGGCCGATGAACTCGGCATGCGCGCCCTTGCGCTTGACCGCATCCGGGGCGGCAGCCACGTCGGTGCTGAAACAGTGGATGATTTGCGGCTGGTTGAGCAGGAACGCCACGTCGAACTTGCCCGACGCCGGCATCTTCACCGTCGAGCCATACACCCCCGGGGCCAGTTCGCGCAGGCTGCGGTCGATGACGATGGCGGCGCGGGCCTGGTGGCCGCGGTTGTTGTAACCCGACATCGGGGCATTCATGCCTTCGGTATAGAAGTACGTGGTGTTGTCCACCGGATTGACCACGAATACCGAGTTGTCATCCCGTGACACCGACAACCCCTGGGCCAATGGCAGATCCCCGGCCTGGCGCGGCGCGGCGGGGCCGGCATCGAAGCCCTGGATGATCGGCTGACGGCCTTCGCCCAGGCTGCTCAGGTTGATCATGCTGACCTTCGAAGACGCCAGGCCGCGCACGTAGGCATAACCTTTGGTGAACGTCAGTTGGTACGGCTCGGCCGCCACCGGGATGCGGTGGATCAACCTGTCGGTACTGGCATCGATCACCAGGGCCTGGTTTTCCAGAGTGTTGAGGACGATGCCGTAACGGCCATCACTGCTGAAGCGCATCGGCCCCAGGCCCTGCTCGGCCTGGACGGTATGGCGCAACTGATGGCTGCGGGCATCGTACACCCGCACCGTGCCTTCTGAACCATCGCTCACGTACACCGCCTGGGACAGCGCCGAGTAGGCCACTGCCAACGGATGCGGGCCAACTTCGAGGGTTTTCACCAGGCGCATCTCGGGGATGTCGATGATGCTCAGGGTGCCGCCGTCGCGGTTGCTGACGTAGGCGTAGCGCGAATCGGCGCTGAAGGCGATTTCGTGGTGCCCGGAGCCGGTGGCGAAGCTCTTGAGCGTGGTGCGGCTATGCACATCGATCACCGTCACCCCGCCCTTGGCCGGGTCGTCGCTGTTGTTGCCGACCCACAACCGGCGCTGGTCCGGCTGCAGGGCCACGCGCAGCGGCATCTCGCCGGCCTCCAAGGTGGCCACGCGGGTAAAGGTTTCGGTGTCGATCACCGCGACCTCGCCGCGTTCGGGAATTGACACGAATACCTGCTTGTCATCGCCGGTAGCCACCCAATCCATGGGCCGACCCGGCAAATCGATGCGTGCCAGGGTGCTGGTAACACCGCCCACCGAGACTGTCGGGTCGATCACGGTCAGGCTCGCGTCCTTGTTCAGCACCAACAGGAAGTAGCTGTTCAGGTCCAGCAGCGGCCTGGCGCCGATGCTGCTCTTGAGAAACAGCGCCACCCGGGCCTTGCAGCTCTGGTCGCGGCTGCTTTCCAGTGGGGCCGACTGCGCCGGGTCGATCCACGCCCCTGGCGCCATCCCCGACAACGGTTGGCCGCTGTTCTGGTCGGTGACCTTGAAGCGGATATTGGCGAAGGCGCCTTCGCGCAGCTCGCTCCCGGCCAGGGGCCGGGCTTCGAACTCCACGGTCACCCCATCCCGGCTGAGCCGGTGCAGCGCCTGCGGGTCGGCAGGTTCCTGCAGCAGCTCGCGCGGGTCGCACCAGAGCTCCTCGTAGGCCACGCCCAAGCCGATCAACGCCGTGCCCAGCAATACCCCCAGCACGGCGGGGCGGATTTTCCTGTTATGCATATTGGTGCGCCCCTTTTCTTATTGTGCCGGCGCCGTTGCCGGCGGTGCGTCGTCGGTAACCCGCAGAATCCCCCACAGCCCCGAGGTATTGCCGTAGGCGGCGTAGTCTCGGAACAGATAGTCGCCCGGCACCGCGTTGGCGCCCCCGGCGCTAGGCAACATGAAGCTGAAGTGCGCGGCGGGCAGTACGCTCTCCTGGGCACCGATGTACATCGACATCGGGTTGTAGCCAAAGCGCACCGACCCGATCCCAGGCTGCTTCATCGGGTAGCCATCGAGGTCGTTTTTCTCGGCCTGGTAGGCATGCAGTGGCCACAGGTGCCCGTCAAGCTGGTAGGTGATGCCACGGCTGCCGCCACTGGGCATCACCACATGGTTGCGCACGGGTTGACCGGGTTTGGCATACAGCACCGGGGTTTGCGGGTCGCTGCCCACCAGGGCATTGCTGTAGGCCATGTGCGCGTTGGGTACATCCGCGAAGCCAAAGCCATCGGCACGGCCAAACGGAGCGTCCGGTGCCAGGCCGAAGCGCAACCACAGCGGCTCGGTCTTGTAGTTGATGGCCATGTTGCCGTTGTCTTTGGGATCACCTGGCACACCGTTGCCTTCGGTGGCGATACCCTCCACCGGGCGGCCGTCGGCCCAACGCATGTTCAGCGCACGCTGCCAGACGGTGACGAAGTCGCGGTAGTCCGGCTGGCCACTGACCTTGACCGTGGCCTGGGCCCGGCTGGCCGCGTCCTCGGTGAAGGTCGCGGTCTGCGGCAGGATGCTCATGGCGCCCACCAGGCCTTTCTGCGGTTGCTTGATGACATCCGCCGGGGTGAGGTTGAGGGCGCCGAACTCGATTGCCGTGGTGCGGATGTTGTCCACCGTGCGGCCCAGTTGCAGCACCGGCTTGCCTTCACGCTCCAGGTGCCCGGCATAGTACTGGTACACCCTGGTCGGGTAGGCACCGCTGTTACCGCTGCGCGGCGGTACGGTCTGCTCCGGGTTGAGGCCGACGTTGACGCCATCGGACTTGGTGATGTCATAGGCCAGCAGCTGTGCGTGCAGGCCAACGTGGCTGGAGGGCCGGATCAGGTTGTTGTTGAAGGCGGTAGCGCCTTCGCTGTCATTGCGGTCGCGCTTGACCACGTTCTGCATCACCGCCGTGCTGGGCAGGTCCGGCATCACCAGCGGCAGGCGGTTCTCCAGGGTGATGCTGATGCAGTCGCCGGCATTGGCTCGCAACACCAGAGGCTCGACCGGCACCCCGGCCTTGAGCTTGCCGGTGCTGGTATCCAGGTCGGCCTTGCGCACGTACAGCACGGCGGTCGGGTCGTGCAGTGGCGCGCTGTGCCCGCCCACGGTGAAGGTGGTGCCATCCTCCTCGTCGGTCACCGTCACCTGCGGGATGCTGGTGGTACGGCTGTTGAACACCAGGGTGCCGCCATTGGCCTTCAGCGGGCCGCCGACGTGCTGGCCGATACCGGCCGGGTCGTTGATGCTCACACCGTTGCGGTTTTCGAGGATGTCGTTGGCCAGCGCGGCGACGATTTCGTAGTTGCGCTTGACCGTTGGCCGGCTGCCGACGCCGCTGGGGTTGGCCGTGGTTCTCGGGCAGATGCCATCGAAGTTGATGGTGTTGCGCATGGCCACCGGCTGCGGGTTGTTCGGCAGCGCGAACAGGTCGGCACGTTGCGCGGTGTAGTTGCGCATGACGCCCCAGATGCCGTTCCAGTAGCCTTCCAGCGCTGCGTCCAGCGAATACAGGTAGTCGCCATTGGTGGCTGCGGAGCTGGAGATCATCGACACCGGCGCCAGGAAGCCCAGCTGCTCGGATATGCCGATCATCTGCGAGGCCTTCCACCCCGAGTTGGAGCTGCTGCCGTAGCCGGTGCCGTTCTGCAGCCATTTGACGCCGTGCATCGTGACGTTGTGCTCCTCCTCATAGCCGCCAGCGTGCATGCGCAACCGCACGTTGTCGCCAGAGTAGGTGCGCAGCATCGGGGTGAACGGGTCGCCTGGCTCGCTGCCTGCCGTGTTGATGTGCGGCGGGAACAAGGTGGTGCCACCCGTAGGGCCGACCGCAGAGTTGATCGCCGAGGGTGCCAGGTTCATGGCCGGGATGGCACGGTCGGTACGGCTCTGCAAGGCATACCCCAGGTCGCCACCGAGGCCGTCGGCCTGCATGCCGCGTTTGCCATCCGGCGCCACCTTGTTCGGGTCGAACACGCGCAGGGCCAGCGGCTCGTTGCGGTAGTTGACGACGAACATGCCCGGGTCATCCACGGAGATCGCCTGTGGGCATGGCCGGGTCGGGCAACCAGGGTTGAGGCCACCGCGCGATTCGACGATCGACTCCAGCAGGTTCGAGGCCTTCTGCCGCACCGGCGGGTTGATGGCGTAGCGGAAGCTGTCGGCCGTGGCTGGGTAGGCCTGGGCGTTGGGCACACCATCGGGGCCGGCGCCCACATACACGCCCGCTTCATAGGCATGCTGGAAGTCGCTGTACTCAAGGAAGAACTCGCGATAGCTGTCGTTCTTGCCATCACCGTCGTTGTCGCCGGTATTGATCACCGCCTGCCACGAGGTCGGGCCACCGTCCTGGCGCAGGGCGGGGTTGTACAGCTGCTCGCCGGTTTCGGCGTGGTGCCAGGTGGAGCCGGCAGGCTCGGCCAGCACAGTGGCATACAGGCCCAACTGCTGGTGGGTCGATGGGCCGAAGTGGTCATGGGTGAAGATGGTGCCCAGGCCGCGGTCGACGTTGTGCACGTTGACCAGCGGGTCGGCGAACCAGCGCTGCATGGCTGTGCGCGCGCCCACCCAGTCGGCCCGGCCAAAGCGGCCGAAGTACGGGTGCAGCTTGGCTGTCGGGCAGGCGGCGGTGCCGTCGCGGCTGTCGCCCTGTGAACAGCCATTGAACGCACGGATGGCGTTCACGCGTTCCACCACGCTGCCGGGTGAGAGGACACCGTCCTCGTAGTTCCAGCCGTTGGCCGAACCGTCGGCTGCGGTCAGGTCCCACTTGGGCAGGTGGATATGCTGGCCGATCACATCGGTCGGTGTACGCACCTGGTAGTCGTCCATTTCATAGAACGCCGGGATCAGGTTGGTCTGCTGGTACATGGTGCAGTCGAAGGTGTTCATGCGCATTACCAGCGGCTCTGGTGGGCGCTGCTTGGTGATCACTGGCCAGGCGTCTTCCCACAGCGCCAGGATGCGCGCCTGTGGGAAGTGATAGCCGACTTTGTTGTACACCGCGTCGAACTGGATGTTGGCCGCCTTGTAGATGCGAGGGCGGTCGGCAGTGAACGTGGAGGCACCGCGGAAGTTGATGCCGCTCAGGCTCTCGCCGCTGAAGTATTCGCCCGTGGACGATGCCTGGGTAAGGCGTTTGCCGCGGTCATCCATGCAGGGTTCGAAGAAGGGGGCGCCGGCGGTTGGCAGTGCACCATTGGTGCGAAACGCCTTGGCCACCGGCTGGCTGCCAGGGATCAGGGCAAAGCTTGGGTGCTCGGCCTTGGCGTGGAACTGCATGGCGGCCTGCTCGACGTCGGTACCCTCCTCGGGGAGATAGATCGGCTTGGCCTTTTCTACCACCTTGGAAAAATCAAGCTTGGTGGTGGTGGTCACGGCCTCACCACCGGCCGACACTCCATCGAGGGCATGGCGGCCCAAGCCGCCATCCCAACCGTCGACCTGGTTGCCATCGAGGTTGGCCCACAGTGCTGCGCCGCTGTCTTTGAGCTGGCGCGCCATGGCCGGGTCGAGCATGTCCAGCGGCGGGGTCGGCGGACGCTGGCCGACACTGCTTTCCATGCCGCCGATCCAGAAGGGGTAACCTGGGTTTTTCAGGGTGCCGTCAGCGTTGCGGTTGGTTTCGCTGCGGTCGACCAGTGCCAGCGAGCCTACAGCCTTGGCTGCGCCTGGCGCGTCGCTGTGATCGTCATCGCCGTGCTCTGGGTCATCATGATCCTCGTCATCCTCGGCGATCAGCTCTTGCGCCAGTTTCGGCACGACCACGACCTTGCCCGGCATCGGCGCCATGGCTTTGCCTGGCAGCGGCACGATTGCCGGGATCGGCGTACCTGCAATGATTTCGCCGTCCGGCAGCGCACGTGCGCCGGCCGCCGGCTTGCCGCTGCGCAAGGCGAACGGCGTGTCATGGAAGCCGCCCTCCCCCTGCCCGCTGACTTCCAGGCGGGTACCCTCCTCGAACACATCGTGCACCCGCCACATGGCCCACATGCCTTGGGCGAAGTGCGGATAGAAGTGGCAATGGTAAATGGCATCACCCGCCACACGGTTACGGTTGCCCGAGCCGCCGTTGGCGATCTCGTAGGTGTACCCAACACCTGGGCCTATGCCCTGGGCGTCGATGTAGTCGGAGTTGTCGTCATTGGGGTTGAACAGCCACTGGTGGCCATGCAGGTGGAAAATGTGTTGCTCATGGCCGTTGTGGGTGTTGCGGAACTTGGTGAAGTCGCCAATGTAGCTGTGGTGCACGTTGGCCGGCTCCGACGGGTACAGCGCCATGTTGGCCTTGACGCCAATGGCGCTGGCCGGCGGGGTCTCGCCTGGGCGAATGTGTTCCAGGCCGATGTTGGCTGGCACGTCCACCAGGGTGCCGATATCACCCACGGTGTGCGCGCTGAGGAAGAACTCTTCATAGGCGCAGGACAGGCAATCGTGCATCGGCCCGACCCCCAGGCGGTTGGCCACGACTTCCGCGCCCATGCCCCCCGAGCCGTAGTTGATCATGAACGAGTCGCGCGTAGGCTCCAGCACATGCCCCATCACCGGGTCGGCCCAGTAGCCGGGGAAGGCCTGAGTGGCGGCCACTTCATCGGCAAACTGCGAGGCGAAATCGCGGAATGCCTCCAGGCGGTTGGGTAAGGCCGGGTTGCGCTTGTTGATGCTTTCCAGTGGGTAGGTGGAACGCGGGAAGCTGCCGTCCGGGTTGGGCCCCATGACAATGGCGTCGGTTTCACTGCTGAGGATTTCGTTGCCGTCGACCATGGCGATGATCGGCTTGCCGGCCTTGCCTTCGGCTATCCACGGCTCAACCTGTGGGTAGCGGGCCTCGTAGTCGACCACGGGCTGGCCGGTGGCGGCACGGCCGGTACTGGCCAGGCGCATTTCCTCTTCGGTCAGGGTGTTTCGATAGGTGCGCCCACCTTTGGGCACCACCACCACCTGGCCGAACAGGCCATTGGCGACGTTGCCGGCGTTACCCTGGCCGCCGAACGTGGCACCCTGGCTGGTGGCGGCGAAGGCACCTTCGCGCTCGGCGTAGAGGGTGTAGCTGCGGGTAGCGCCCGGGGCGATCAGGAAGTTGCCATTGCGGCCGGTGTTGGCGGCAATGTCGCCGATGCTGTTGACGGCCTGAAGGCCGTTGACCTGAAAGCCGACGTGGCGATCAGTGACCTGCTCGTCGGCGACGAAGTGCTCGCCCCCGTCATTCTCCACTTCTGCAGCTTCTTCGGTTTCATCGCCTTCTTCGGCTTCTTCTCCCTCTACACCTTCGAACTCGTTCTCATCATGGTCGATACCGTGTTTGTTGGGATTGGCCTGATAAGCCAACAGGTTGGTCAGGTTGACCGTCAGGCAATCACCGGCGGCAACCCGCAGCACGATGGGACGTGGGCGTTTGTCCGGGCGCAGGGTCACCTTGCCCGGCACTGCGGCGCCCCCCTTGCTCAAGGGTACCAGGTGCTCGTCCACCACATCCTGACGCAGGGCGAACATCATGCCGTTGGCGTTTTGCGCGCCAAGGCGGTTGAACATCAGGGGCTGGTCCAGGGCGATCACGTTGGCCACCAAGGTGCGCTGGCATTGCACAGCCGCCTCGCTGGTCGCTGTCCAGCCCAGCAGGGCCAGTACAAGTGATGTGAGGACGGGGCCTTTGTTGGGGGTCGACATGCTGCACCTCCGGGACACAGGAACTGTGCAAGAGGGTCAGCAAGGTGTATGCCAGAAGCAAATATCCTTTTTATTCAATGGCTTGGGCGATCAATCGAACCGGATTGGGGTGGATTCCCCGCTGCGCCCCCCACATCAGGGGATGGTATTCGTTGTCATTGCGGGGGGTGTGGGTCACCAGAAAATGGGGTATTCATGGTTTGCCGCAGGGGTGGGTAAACGACCTGTAAACAGGCCCCATAAAAAGTTGAACGTCCGCACTCAGTTGCTTTCCACATGCTGATCGACGTCAACTTCCAGGAGCCCCGCAACGATGAAGATGCCCGGCCGTGCCCCCAACGCCAACGTGCAACTGGACTATGTGCGCGACACGCTGTTCGGCCCGATTGCCATGAGCGTTGAATGCCAGTGCCAACTCGCTGCACTGAACGTGCAGGGGCGCCCTGCCCTGCGCCTGCACATCTGCCCGCCGCTTCCAGACAAAGTCGAGCGGGCGCACAGCGTGGCCTTCGTGTGGGATGGCCGCAGTTACCATGGTGTGGTCCGTGACCAAGGCAAGTGTGGTGATGGCGGGCTGAACCTGCTGCTGGAGCTGCAATGAGCCGATCAACGACGGCGAGGTGGGCTGACGGCAGAATATGGCGCCCGGCCAGCTTCGGCTGACCGGTGCCCCTGGGTGGTCAGGCGATCGCCTTCAGCGACGCTGGCTGGCTGTCACGCAGCGCATGCAACTGGTCAACCAGTTTCACCACGTCACGGCAACTGTTCAGGTTCTGCAATGGAACGCCTGTAAGCGTCACACCCTGCTCCATGTTTGGCCCCTGACCCAAGCGAATGGTCAGGCTTGTGCCATCCAGGCAACTCACTTCACAAAGATCAGGCAGGCAGGCCTGTTCGATCAGTTGGCGCATTTCCAGCATCGAAACACCTATCAACGACATGTTAAGACCCTCTCTTGAGTGGATGGCCTGTTTATCGGAGTACGCCTTTGGCAGGCAGGGTGCCAATTGATAATGCCCATGCCCGGGCGGCCGTCCATGCGCCGGGGCAATTGATGATGCGCAAGATCAACTAGCACCTTAGTGGAAGAACCGGCAAGCCCTCTTACCGTTCGATCCAATCGAGGCACTTCACGACAGGCGGTCAGCGCTGGCGACCGCGTGGCGGGTAGCGCATAAACAGTGCCAATGACGTCGAGCGCCCCCGCCCATGTGATCGTTGCTCAGCCTTTGAGGTGCTCCAGTACCTGTTGCGCCGCCGCGGCCGGATCCTCCTGCATGAAGCAGTGACCTCCGGCGACCTGACGAGCCTGGACCCTGGGGTTGATCGCGGCCAGCCGCTGCACCGAATGCGGCACGAAAGGATAGGTCTGTTCGCCATACAACACACGGGTGGGAACCTGAATGGCGGCAAGATGCGCCCACATGCGCGTCGGGAAGGAACTGAAAATTTCCACTTCACGGCTGGGCCGGCACTTGAGCACCACGCCCTCACCGCAATCGCCGATGGCATGCTCGATGTAGGCCTGCAGCGCCCCATCGCTCCAGCCCTTGAAGATGCCCCGCCCCTGCAGCGAAGCCGTTGCCGCTTCGCGGTCGGGCCAATGGCTGCGGCGGTTGGCGGCCTTGCGCGCCAGGGCATGCCGGCGGTGCAGGCCCACCAGCGCAGCAGCCCCCATGACCCCGATCATGCGCCGGCTGAACAATACCGGGTCAAGCAATACGGCGCGCTCGAACAACCCAGGCCTGATGGCCAGGATCAGCCCGGTGAGCACGCCACCAAAACTGTGCCCCAGTGCATAGCGAGGTACCTCGCCATACTCGCCACGGCCCGCTTCGAACGCCTCCACTGCCAACTCAGCCGTGCGGTTCCAGCCGCGGAACACCCCGCCATGGTCACTGTCGCCGTGCCCCTGAACATCACTGAGCCAGAGGTCGAACTGCTCGCCGAGACGCGCCAGCATCGGCTGGTAGGCCAGGCAGCAGAAGCCATTGCCGTGCAAGAAATGCAGCAGCGGCTTGCCGCTGGCCGGCGAGCGCCAGCCGCGTAAGGTGAAACCTTCGGAGCATTGGTGAGACCAGGGAATCAACTGCATCGGTTTGCCGTACTCGACGCGTTACGAAAACGCCGATTCTACAAACAGCAGCGGGTAAAGCGATATCACCAGCAGCAAGGCCATCAGGACATTGAACAGCATCAGCCAGCGCGGGTTCTGCAGCAGGTTGCGCAGCGCACTGCCAAACATCACCCACACGCCGACGCTGGGCAGGTTGACCAGGGCGAACACGGCCGCGATGACGATCACGTTCAGCACATAGCCCTGGGCCGGTGTGTAGGTGGTGATCGCCCCTACCGCCATCACCCACGCTTTGGGGTTAACCCACTGGAACGCGGCTGCCCCCCAGAAGCCCAGCGGCTTGCGGACATTGGCCGAATCGGCGCTCAACGGGCCGGAGGTGGCGATTTTCCAGGCCAGGTAGAGCAAATAGGCGGCGCCCACGTAACGCAGCACGGTGTACAACGCAGGCCAGGCCTTGAACACCTCGCCAAGGCCCAGACCAACGGCCAGCACCAGGACCATGAAGCCGATGCTGATGCCCAGGGCGTGAGGGATGGAGCGACGCACGCCAAAGTTCACCCCAGAGGCCAGCAGCATGGTGTTGTTCGGGCCTGGGGTTATCGAGGAAACGAAGGCAAACAGCACAAAGGCCATCAGCAGGTCGAAAGAGGCAAGCATGGCAGGCATTCCAGAATGGTAATGAGTGCTGTCACACTACGGCAGTCGCCTTCCGTACAACCGGTACAGTTACATTAAATTACGCAGATACACATGACTGTATCGATACGACGCATTGCTTATCAAGGAAGCCCAGCATGAGCCTTACCATTCGCCCCGCAGTACGCACTGACGCCGCACAGATTCTTGCATTCATCACCGAACTGGCCGAGTACGAGCGTGCGCGCCATGAAGTGGTCGCCACCCTTGCCGATATCGAGCACAGCCTGTTCGATGAGGGCAGCACGGTGCACAGCCTGATCTGCGAACGCGATGGCCAGGCAGTGGGGTTTGCCGTGTATTTCTACAGCTATTCGACGTGGCTGGGGCGCAACGGTATTTACCTGGAAGACCTGTACATCACGCCTGAGCAGCGCGGCGGTGGCGCGGGCCGCGACCTGCTGCGGCACATTGCCCGCGAAGCCGTAGAGAACCGCTGCGGGCGGTTGGAATGGAGTGTGCTGGACTGGAATGAACCGGCGATCGGGTTCTACAAATCGCTGGGGGCCGAGCCGCAGGATGAGTGGGTGCGGTACCGGCTGGATGGGGACAGGCTGCTGCAGTTTGCCCGCGGTTGATCAGTAACCTGTGTGGGCTTGCCGGCGATGCAGGCGCTGCGGCGCAGGGCACCGGCTTTGCCGGTGATCGCCGGCAAGCCGGCTCCTACAGGGACCCCGCTGCTCTCAAGCTCAGCGCTAACCCAGTGGGAGCCGGCCGTCACGCGCCGCTGCGCACACGATGCATCACCACCCCCACCAGCACCACATTGACCAGCGCCAACAGGCACAAGGTCACCAGCACCCCCATCGCGCCAAAGTGCTCGAACAGGTAGCCCCCCACCACCGGCGTCAACGCTTGGCCGATCAGCGACGGCCGCGACATGCGCCCCATTAACAGCACGTATTGCGCAGGCGGCATCATCGCCAAGGGCAACAGCCCGCGCACGATCGCCCGCAAGCCATTACCACAACCGAACACCAGCAGGCCCACGGCCGTGGCCGCCGGCACCAGTGTCACCAGCAGCAGACCGACCAGCACCAGGCTGACCCAAGCCAAGGCCGTCCAGATCGGATGGCGCTGGCCGGTCAGAATCTGCAACACCCTGGAGGCCACCTGGCTGGGACCGAGCATCGCCGCCAGGCCAATTGCCACCGGCAGCGAGTGCCCAAGGCCCTGGAGCACGGCTACCAGTTGCACGGCAATTGCCGTCATGATGATCGCGCCAATAGCGAACATGCTGGTCAGCAGCAGATAAAGCTGGCGGTCGACCCCGGTCGCGGTGCCTTGATCCTGTGCCTTGCGCACCTCCACCCGCCCCCCGGCCGGCAACACTCGCCAATACAACGGCGCCACCACCACCAGCAGCACGAGCGCATAGCAGGCGCAGGTGGTGCGCCAGCCCAGGTGTTCAACGGCCAAGGCCACTGTCGGCCAAGACAGGGTCGAGGCGAAGCCGGCGATCAGGGTGATGCCCGTGATTGCCTTGCCCGCACCCTCGCCATACAACCCGCCAAGGGTGGCGAACAGTGCCTCGTACAGCCCCATCGCCATGCCGACCCCGATCATCGCCCAAGCCAGCAAAAACAGCCCCAGGCCCTGGCTGGCTGCCATGATCAGCAAGCCCACCGCAACCACGGCGCCACTGGCTGCCATCTGCGGACGGCCACCGTAGCGTGCAACAAGGCGGCTGGACAGCGGGGCAAACAGCGCCGAGACCATCAAGCTCAGCGATAGCGCACCGTACACCCACTGGCTGGGCCAGCCGGTGTCGCGGCTGATCGGCTCGGCCATCACCGCCATGAGGAAGAACGAACC
The DNA here is from genome assembly GCF_003936645.1 of Pseudomonas sp. p106. Taxonomy (NCBI): domain Bacteria; kingdom Pseudomonadati; phylum Pseudomonadota; class Gammaproteobacteria; order Pseudomonadales; family Pseudomonadaceae; genus Pseudomonas; species Pseudomonas sp. p106. The sequence continues at coordinate 358,822 of NZ_RHQR01000001.1, read as the reverse complement.
GCCCCAGACCAGGATTTGCAGTATGCCCAGGCAGACGATGCCGAGGGGCCCGGGTAGTTGCGGGGAGCTGTTCACGATCGGGCCTTGGTTCACATACGGGGGAGGATCAGAGCCGGCACCCTACCATGCTCGCCATCGATGAAATATCCCGACATATCATTGCGCGTGATAATAACCTTCGCTGCGTTCGATTCGTGCGTCACGCGCAAGGCACTCACACTCCGCCCACTACTAATACTTTGGCGGAGTTCTCCATGGACCACTCACTCAAACCCTTGCGCTTCCCCCTCGCTGCCCTGGCAGTGGTGGTGCTCAGCGCTTGTGGCCGCACCCCAGATGCCGTGCAGGCTCCCGCCGCGCCCAAGGTCACCGTCGCCAAGGTGATCGAGCAGCCGATCAACGAATGGGACGAATTCACTGGCCGCCTCGAAGCCCCGGAAACCGTCGAAGTGCGCCCGCGCGTGTCCGGCCAGATCGACCTGGTGGGCTTCACCGAAGGCGCTCAGGTCAAGAAAGGCGACCTGCTGTTCCAGATCGATCCACGCCCGTTCCAGGCTGAAGTGCGCCGCCTCGAAGCCCAGTTGCAACAGGCCAAGGCCACCGCCATCCGCAGCGCCAATGAAGCTCGCCGTGGCGAGCGTCTGCGTGACAGCAACGCCATCTCCGCCGAGCTTGCCGAGTCGCGCAGCAGCGCTGCCGCCGAGGCCCGCGCCGGTGTCGATGCGATCCAGGCCCAGCTTGACCTGGCCCGCCTGAACCTCAGCTTCACCCGCGTCACCGCGCCGATCAGCGGCCGCGTCAGCCGCGCCCAGTACACCGCCGGCAACATCGTCACTGCCGATGTCACGCCACTGACCAGCGTGGTCTCCACCGACAAGGTCTATGCCTACTTCGATACCGACGAGCGCGTGTACCTCAAGTACACCCAGCTGGCGCGTGAAGGCCAGCGCGGCCAGGCCACCCCGGTCTACCTGGGCCTGACCAACGAAACCGGCAACCCGCACCTGGGCCACATGAACTTCGTCGACAACCAGGTCAACCCGCGCACCGGCACCATCCGTGGCCGCGCCGTGTTCGACAACCGCGACGGCCAGTTCACCCCTGGCCTGTATGCCCGCCTGAAGCTGGTGGGCAGCGCCCAGTACGACGCCGTACTGATCAACGACGAAGCCGTGGGCACCGACCTTGGCAAGAAGTTCGTACTGGTCATGGACAAGGACAACAAGGCGACCTACCGCGCCGTGGAACTGGGGCCCAAGCTCGAAGGCCTGCGTATCGTGCGCAGCGGCCTGGGCAAGGATGACCGCATCGTGGTCAAGGGCCTGCAGCGGGTACGCCCTGGCTCGCCAGTCACCCCGCAGGAAACGCCCATGGCCAGCGAGCAGACCCTCGCCGCCCTCGCCCAGCAGCGCCAGGCTCTGGAAGCCAGCAACCCGGCGCCGAAGGTTGCCGGCACCCATGCAAAAGTCGCCGGCGCCCAAGCGCCGCGCGGTTAAGGGACAACACCGATGAACTTTTCGAAATTCTTCATTACCCGGCCGATCTTCGCCGCGGTGCTGTCGCTGGTGCTGCTGATCGCGGGCTCCATCTCGCTGTTCCAGTTGCCGATCAGTGAATACCCGGAAGTGGTGCCGCCTACCGTGGTGGTGCGCGCCAACTTCCCGGGTGCCAACCCCAAGGTGATCGGCGAAACCGTCGCCGCACCGCTGGAGCAGGCCATCACCGGTGTCGAGAACATGTTGTACATGTCCTCGCAATCCACTGCCGATGGCAAGCTCACCCTGACCATCACCTTCGCCCTGGGCACCGACCTGGACAACGCGCAGGTGCAGGTACAGAACCGTGTCACGCGCACCCAGCCCAAGCTGCCGGAAGAAGTGACCCGTATCGGTATCACCGTCGACAAGGCTTCGCCCGACCTGACCATGGTGGTGCACCTCACCTCCCCGGACAACCGCTACGACATGCTCTACCTGTCCAACTACGCCATCCTCAACATCAAGGATGAACTGGCGCGCCTGGGCGGCGTGGGCGATGTGCAACTGTTCGGCATGGGCGACTACTCGCTGCGGGTGTGGCTCGACCCGAACAAGACCGCTTCGCGCAACCTGACCGCCGGTGACGTGGTCGCGGCCATCCGCGAGCAGAACCGCCAGGTTGCCGCGGGCCAACTGGGTGCCCCGCCCGCCCCCGGTTCGACCAGCTTCCAGCTGTCGATCAACACCCAGGGCCGGCTGGTGAACGAGGAAGAGTTCGAGAACATCATCATCCGCGCCGGTGCCGATGGCGAAATCACTCGCCTGAAGGACATCGCCCGGGTCGAGCTGGGCTCCAGCCAGTACGCCCTGCGCTCGCTGCTGAACAACCAACCGGCGGTGGCCATTCCGATCTTCCAGCGCCCGGGCTCAAATGCCATCGAGATCTCCGACGAAGTACGGGCGAAGATGGCCGAGCTGAAGAAAGACTTCCCTGAAGGCATGGACTACAGCATCGTCTATGACCCGACCATCTTCGTGCGCGGCTCCATCGAAGCGGTGGTGCACACCCTGTTCGAAGCGCTGGTGCTGGTGGTGCTGGTGGTGATCCTGTTCCTGCAGACCTGGCGCGCCTCGATCATCCCGCTGCTGGCTGTGCCGGTATCGCTGATCGGTACCTTCGCGGTGATGCACCTGTTCGGCTTCTCGCTCAACGCCCTTTCGCTGTTCGGGCTGGTATTGGCCATCGGTATCGTGGTCGACGACGCCATCGTCGTGGTGGAGAACGTCGAACGCAACATCGGGCTGGGCCTCAAGCCGCTGGAGGCCACGCAAAAGGCAATGGGCGAAGTGACCGGGCCAATCATCGCCACCGCCCTGGTGCTGTGCGCAGTGTTCGTGCCCGCCGCGTTCATCTCCGGGCTTACCGGGCAGTTCTACAAACAGTTCGCCCTGACCATCGCCATCTCGACCGTGATTTCGGCGTTCAACTCGCTGACCCTGTCGCCGGCCCTGGCCGCCGTGCTGCTCAAGGACCACCACGCACCCAAGGACCGTTTCTCGCGGCTGCTGGAAAAACTGCTGGGCAGCTGGCTGTTCGCCCCGTTCAACCGCTTCTTCGACCGCGCCAGCCACAGTTACGTCGGTGGCGTGCGCCGGGTCATCCGCTCAAGCGGCATCGCCCTGTTCGTCTATGCCGGCCTGATGGGCCTGACCTACCTGGGTTTCTCGTCCACCCCGACCGGTTTCGTGCCAGCGCAGGACAAGCAGTACCTGGTGGCGTTCGCCCAGTTGCCTGACGCCGCCAGCCTCGACCGCACCGAGGCGGTGATCAAGCGCATGAGCGAAATCGCCCTGAAGCAACCCGGCGTGGCTGACTCGGTAGCCTTCCCGGGCCTGTCGATCAACGGTTTCACCAACAGCCCCAACAGCGGCATCGTGTTCACCCCGCTCAAGCCGTTCGATGAGCGCAAGGACCCGAGCCAGTCGGCAGCGGCCATCGCTGCGGCGTTGAACGCCCAGTTCGCCGACATCCAGGATGCCTACATCGCGATCTTCCCCCCACCGCCAGTACAAGGTCTGGGCACCATCGGCGGCTTCCGCCTGCAGATCGAAGACCGTGGCAACCTGGGCTACGAAGCGCTGTACAAAGAAACCCAGAACATCATCGCCAAGAGCCACAACGTGCCGGAGCTGGCTGGCCTGTTCACCAGTTACCAGGTGAACGTGCCGCAGGTCGATGCGGCCATCGACCGGGAAAAGGCCAAGACCCACGGCGTGGCGATCACCGACATCTTCGACACCCTGCAGGTTTACCTGGGCTCGCTGTACACCAACGACTTCAACCGCTTCGGCCGCACCTACCAGGTCAACGTCCAGGCTGAGCAGCAGTTCCGCCTCGATGCCGAGCAGATCGGCCAGTTGAAGGTGCGCAACAACCTGGGCGAGATGATCCCGCTGGCGACCTTCCTGAAGGTCAGCGACACCTCCGGGCCTGATCGCGTGATGCACTACAACGGCTTTATCACCGCGGAAATCAACGGTGCGGCAGCCCCGGGGTACAGTTCCGGCCAGGCCGAAGCGGCCATCGAGAAACTGCTGAACGAGGAACTGCCCAACGGCATGACCTTCGAGTGGACCGACCTGACCTACCAGCAGATCCTCTCCGGCAACACCGCGCTGCTGGTGTTCCCGCTGTGCGTGCTGCTGGCGTTCCTGGTGCTGGCAGCCCAATACGAAAGCTGGAGCCTGCCGCTGGCGGTGATCCTGATCGTGCCGATGACCTTGCTGTCGGCGATTACCGGAGTGATCGTCTCCGGTGGTGACAACAACATCTTCACCCAGATCGGGTTGATCGTACTGGTTGGCCTGGCGTGCAAGAACGCCATCCTGATCGTCGAGTTCGCCAAGGACGAACAGGCCAAGGGGCTCGACCCGCTGGCTGCGGTGCTGGAAGCCTGCCGCCTGCGCCTGCGGCCGATCCTGATGACCTCGATTGCGTTCATCATGGGCGTGGTGCCGCTGGTGTTCTCCTCCGGTGCCGGCTCGGAAATGCGCCATGCGATGGGTGTCGCGGTGTTCTCGGGGATGATCGGCGTGACCGTGTTCGGCCTGTTCCTGACACCGGTGTTCTTCTTCCTGATTCGCCGTTTCGTCGAACGTCGCCAGGCCCGCAAGGCCGAACGTGTTCAATCGCTGGAGAACCACGCATGAAGCTGCTCAAACCCCTGACCCCGAGCCTGCTGGCCCTGGCCCTGGCGGCCTGCGCGGTAGGCCCGGACTACAAAGCGCCGGACACTGAGCCTGCGCGTTTGGCCAGCGACGTGCAGGCCAAGGCCTTCGACCGTAGCCGCTTCGAAAGCGTGTGGTGGAAGCAGTTCGATGACCCGGTACTCAACCAGTTGGTGCAGGCTTCGCTGGACGGCAACCGCGACCTGCGCGTGGCCTTTGCACGGCTCAAGTCGGCGCGGGCGATCCGCGATGATGCCGCCAATGACCAGTTGCCGGTGGTCACCAGCCGCGCCAGCAGTGAGCTCGGCAAGGGCCAGGTACCCGGCCAGACCGATCAACGGGTCAACAGCGAGCGTTACGACCTGGGCCTGGACATGGCCTGGGAGCTCGACCTGTTCGGCCGTATCCAGCGCCAGATCGAAGCCAGCGACGCTCAGGCAGCGGCCGCCCAGGCCGACCTGCAACAGCTGCAGGTCAGCCTGATCGCCGAACTGGTCGATGCCTATGGCCAACTGCGTGGTGCACAACTGCGCGAGAAGATCGCCGTGGCCAACCTCAAGACCCAGCAGGAGTCGCGCAGCATCACGGTGACCCTGCGCGACGCCGGGGTCGGCAACGAGCTCGATGTGGTGCGCGCCGACGCCCGCCTGGCCGGGGTCGAAGCCACCGTGCCACAACTGCAGGCCGAGCAGGCACGGGCTCGCCACCGGATTGCCACCCTGCTCGGCCAGCGCCCGGATGCCCTGAGCGTGGACCTCTCGCCCAAGGCCTTGCCGGCTATCGCCAAGGCCCTGCCGGTGGGCGACCCGGGTGAGCTGCTGCGCCGCCGCCCGGATATCCGTAGTGCCGAGCGCCAACTGGCCGCAGCCACCGCCAATGTGGGCGTGGCGACTGCCGACCTGTTCCCGCGGGTGAGCCTGAGCGGCTTTTTAGGCTTTACCGCGGCGCGCGGTTCGCAGATCGGTTCGTCGGCAGCCAACGCCTGGGGGCTGGGGCCAAGCATCACTTGGGCTGCGTTCGATCTGGGCAGCGTGCGGGCCCGACTGCGCGGTGCCAAAGCCGATGCCGAAGGGGCCTTGGCCAACTATGAGCAACAGGTACTGCTGGCTTTGGAAGAGTCGGCCAACGCCTTTAGCGACTATGACAAGACCCAGCAGCGGCTGCTGTCGCTGATGCGCCAGAGCGAGGCCAGCCGCAAGGCGGCTGACCTGGCTTCGGTGCGTTACCGCGAAGGTACGGTGGATTATCTGGTGCTGCTCGATGCCGAGCGTGAGCGGCTGAGCGCCGAAGATGCACAGGCGCAGGGCGAGGTTGACCTGTATCGCGGCATTGTCTCGATCTACAAGGCGCTGGGCGGTGGCTGGCAGCCGGACTCGGTGGCCAGCGTGCGCTGAGCTCCCACTTTTTAAACGACTCCTTTGGTTGGCTCCTCCCCCAACCGTTTGCCCCGCTGGCCTTGGCTTGCGGGGCTTTTTTTGGTTTGTTTACAGGTCGCTGATGGTGCGGCCGGGCGCATGCCTTGATTGCTGTGCTGCCCTTGCAGCCCACGCCAATCTGCCCCAAGCTTCCACTTCCCCCGCCATGGCCCCCTCCGATGCCCACACGCCACCGCTACCTGATCGCTGTGTTACTGCTGATTCTGGTATCAGTCGGCATCGCCTACCTGCGCCGGGATACCCCGCCAGCACAACCGACACTACCCCCGCACAGCTACGCCAAAGCCCTACGCCAGGCGCATGAAGGCCAACCGGGCGCCGCGCGGGTGCTCTACCAGCAACTGCAACGCAACGACCTGGCGCCGATCCGCCGCGCAGCCCTGTACGCAGAGCTGCCCAACTACCCCTCGCCACAAGCGCTGAAACTGGCCCGCATGGACCTGGAAAACGATGAGCCCTTGGTCCGTCGCGCAGCCATCGCCAGCATCCGCCGCCTGCTGCCCGCCGCACAACGCAGCCTGGTTCTTGGCCCCCTGCTCGATGATGACGAGCAAAGCGTACGCTTTGCCGCCGTCGATGCCTTGCTTGGCCTGGACCCCGACGCCATTGGTCTGTACTTCGGCCCACTGCAGGCGGCACTGGAGCAATACCAGCAAACGCTGGAAAAACAACCTGAGGATGCGGCGGCCCAGGTGCACCTGGCACGCCTGTATCTGCATGAGAATGACTACACCGAGGCCGCAGCCGCCCTGCACCGCAGCCTTGCATCAAATCCGGACAACCTCGACGCCCTGGCGACCCAGGTACGCTTGCTCGAACGTCAAGGCCATCACGACCAGTCCCGGCAGGTACTGGCCCAGGCACTGGCGCTGCGACCGGATTCGGCCTTCCTGCAACACGAACTGGGGCGCTGGCTGATCCGCCATGGCCAGCGCGAATTCGCCCTGCTCGCGTTGTCCCGCGCGGTCGAGCTGGAGCCGGACAATGCCGACTATCGCTATAACCTGGCAGTGACCCTGCACGACCTGGAACAGTCCGATGCAGCGCAAAAGCAGCTTGAAACCCTGCTCAACCGGCAACCGGCCAATCGCCGGGCACGGGTGTTGCTGATTCAATACTGGAAAGAAACAGGTCAATTGCAGAACGTTCAGGTGCTGCTTGCCGAACTGGAGCGGCAAAACCCTGATGACCCATTTCTGCAGCAAGGACTTTAGATACGTTGAACCCTGGGGGTTTGCCTGCGGTCCAGTGGGTAACGGACCACTCACGGCTTGGCCAGGCATGGCTGCCCTTAAGGAGAATCGCATTGGCCAGCTCGCTGTCGCTGGACGAACGTGCCTTGATTCTGGCACCCAGGCAACTTGCCACGCACACCTCGACGTTTCTGACGGGTGCTGGCATCGATTGCGTGTGTTCGCGCGACATCACCCATCTGCGGGACGGGCTGGACAGAGGCGCAGGCTTGCTGGTCGTCGACGAACACACGCTCAACAGCAGCCAAAACGAACTGCTGCAGGCTTTTATCGACCAGCAACCGCCCTGGTCGGACCTCCCCATCGTGCTGCTCACGCAAACCCCACAAGCCTCAGCCAGCCCCTGTACGCCCCCCGACCATCCACTGGGTAACCTGACACTGCTGGCTATTCCGTTCGAAGATGAACAGTTGCTTGAACTGATCAAGTTGGCGCTGCGTCAGCGTCGCCGGCAATACCTGGCTCGCGACCAGTTAGTCGATCTGCAGCAACGCCTGGATGGACACCGCGAGGCACAGCACAGCACCGAGCAGGCTATGCACCAGACCCGCAAGATGGACGCCATCGGGCAATTGGCCGGGGGGGTGGCTCACGATTTCAATAATCTGCTGACCAGTATCGGGGGGAGCTTCGAACTGATCGACAGGCGGTTGAAACAAGGCAGCACCAAGGGGCTGGAAGGCCTGCTCAGCAGGGGGCAGGAAGCCGTTTCGCGTGCAGCGCGCCTCACCCATCGGCTGTTGGCGTTTTCGTCCCGACAATCGCTGCACAGCCGTCGCATCGACTTACGGGCGCTGCTGCAGCCACAACGGCTGGAGGCCGTACTGCAGCATGGCGTATTACTGCAACTGCAAATACCTGAACACACCTGGCCAGTGGCCGGCGACGACACACAATTGCAAGAAGCCGTGGACAACCTGCTGCTCAATGCCTGCGAAGCCATGCCCAACGGTGGCAAGGTGCGTGTCGAAGCCAGCAATCGAGAGGTAGCAGCGACGCAGTTCGCCGATGGCAGCCTGGCGGTGGGCGACTATACGTGCCTGAGCGTCACTGACGAAGGCCAAGGCATGTCGCAGAGCACGCTCGAACATGCCTTCGAGCCGTTCTTCAGCACAAAGCCGGTGGGCCAGGGTATCGGCCTGGGCCTTTCGATGGTCTACGGCTTCAGCAAACAGTCCCAGGGGCATGTGGTACTGCATAGCCAGATAGGCCAAGGTACCCGCGTAGATCTTTACCTGCCGCGCCACCTGGAGCAGGAGCAAACCCAGGTGCAAGCAGCCCCACCACGTTCACAGGGTGGCGGCCGCACGGTACTGGTGGTCGAGGATGATCCGGATGTGCGCCAGTTGTTGTGCCAGACCCTGCAGGAGCAGGGTTTCCCGTGTTGCAGTGCCTGCAACGCCAGTGAGGCCCTGCAGGTATTGCGCTCATCGAAGGCAATCGACCTTTTGGTCAGCGACGTAGGCCTTCCGGGCATGAACGGGCGGCAATTGGCAGAGATCGCCCGTACCTTGCACCCGCATTTGCCCATATTGTTCATCACTGGCTACACCGAAACGGCAATGGCCCGGGAGGGTTTTCTCGGCGCCGGCATGCAACTGATGTGCAAACCATTCGAACTGGCGCAATTTCATGCCCGAGTGATGCAGATTCTCGGTGAGACCTGACGGGCTCAGTCGTCCAGCAACAGCAGTGCCTGGTTGGCCAAGGTCGACAATTCAAAGGGTTTGATCAGCAGCGCCGTGCCTGGCACTTGCAACAGGCCAGGTTCCAGCGGTTGATCGGTATAGCCGGTGATGAACAGCATCTTCTGGCAAGGGTTGACCGTACGCATGGCCTTGGCCAATTGCTGCCCACTGAAGCCTTCAGGTAGCCCGATGTCGGTGATGACCAGATCGTACGGGCCATCGTGACGAAAGCGCTCCATCGCGGTATTGGCGTCGGCCACATCACTCACCGTAAAACCTCGCTCGCTCAGATACTCGCCCATGACCGTGCGCAGGTTATGCTCGTCGTCGATCAACAACACACGCCGCCCACTGGCCAGGGAAACCTGGGGCATCGCCGCAGCAGGCGTTTGCGGTATCGCTTCCAGGCATCGGGGGAAGAGCATGCAGACCTTCGTACCTTGCCCCGGTGACGACTCGATCCATACGTAACCGCCAGATTGGCCGACGAAGCCATGCACCATCGCCAGCCCCATCCCTGAGCCGCGCCCAGTGGGCTTGGTGGTAAAAAATGGCTCGAAGGCCTTGGCCACATCCTTGGCCGGCATGCCATGGCCATCGTCCATGATCTGCAAGCCAAGATAGTCACCTGGCGCCAGACCGCCCTCTTCAGGGAAGGCCGAGGCCAGCCTGGTGTTGATCGTGCGAATCGCAACGTTGCCGCGGCCCAGGCAGGCTTCTCGCGCATTGGCGCACAGGTTGATCAGGCTGCTTTCCAATTGGCCGACATCCAGACACACGGTCCATGGGTCGACATCCAGTTCCCAGGACAAACTCATTTCAGTGCCAACTGCATGGCGCAACATCGGTTCCATGGCAGCCAGGTGGCGGTTCATGTCCAGCGGTGCCGGGGCCAAAGGCTGATGGCGGGAGAAAACCAACAGGCGGTGGGTCAGGTTCATGGCCCGCTGCACCGAGTCGCGCGCCAACGCCACGTAACTGTCAATGCGCTCCATGCGCCCCTGGCTCAAACGCCGCTGCAACAATTCAAGGCTGCCGCCAATACCCGACAACAGGTTGTTCATCTCATGGGCCATGCCCCCGGCCAGATGACCGACCACCTCCAGCCTCTGGGTGTTGCGCAGCAGGACCTGAGACTGACGCATGGCCGCCTCACGGTCGCCTGTAATGTCTCGCCCAACGGCAGTCAGCACCGAGCCGTCGAAGCTGCCACTCCAGTGGAACCAGCGGTAATGCCCGTCGACATGGCGCACACGTGTTTCGAGCTCTGCAGGCCCTCTGTCGTTGACGAAATCGATTGCAGCCGCTTCAACTTCATCCCTGTCGGCCGGATGAACCAGTTCCAGGATCGACATGCCCCGCACCTCAACCTCGCTCCACCCCAGGGCGCGATGCCAGGCCGGGTTGGCTGCCAGCATCTTCAGGTCCAGGCTCACGGTGATCATGGCATCGCGCGACAGGCGCCACATGTAGTCGCGGTCAGCCATGTATCGCGCTATCTGACGCTCGAATGTCTGCGCCTGCTCGCGCCACTTGCCATGTGCAGCCACACCGGCGGAGCTCTGGATCACGGTGTGAAGCATACCTACAACTTCATGGTGCTCGTCACGAATTGGCGCATAACTGAAGACGTACCACGCCTGCCCCCCCGTCTTTGCGCACTTGATCTCATAAGGCTGATCATCGACAAAACTGGTACCACCCTGCAGTGCCTTGAACACCCATGGACCGATATCGTCCCAAACGTCGCTCCACAACGAATCGAAGCGCCTGCCCAGTGCCTGATCCAGGCCACCCAGCAGCGCCACATAGGAATCGTTGTGAACAACGGTCATATTGGGCCCCCAGACCACGGCACTGGGGAAAGAGGAAAGGAGCATCATGTCGATCGCAATGCGCAACGAAGGCTCCCAGTGCGGCAAGGGCCCAAGGTCCGTATGCCGCCAGTCGAACTGCACGATCCTCTCCCTCATGCCACCAGCCGACTCTTTTGTAGGGGTCAGTAATACGCCGTTCGGCGAGGGATCGTAAGGTGTGCTGTTAGCGACCAAAGTGATGGTTCCACTGTTGCTCAAGACTGACGAAGTGATCCTGCATCATCGGCTCCCCGGTTAACTGCTGCAATAGGCCTTTGGCACCACGCCTGCACTCTGGCACCCAAGAGCGGGCAGTGCAAACAACATCGGCCAGCGCAGGAAGCAGCACAAGGCCACTCCCCATACGCTTGCCCGCAAACGCCAGCTATGCTCTATAGGCTTTGCGTGCCATGAGCTGACTTCCCGTTTGATTACAGGCAGGAGTGTAGTAATGAGCAAGAAAATTCTGGTGGTGCTGACCAATACCGCCAAATATCCGACCCTGAGCAGGGCAACCGGTTTATGGCTGGGTGAAGCCGTGCATTTTGTCGATGTGGTTCAGCAGGCAGGTTTTACGGTCGACTACGTCAGCCCCGGCGGCGGCTACGTGCCAATCGATCCGCACAGCCTGCAGATGGCCCCCGAGTTGGATTGGAGCTATTACAACGACAAGGCCTTCATGAACCGGCTGGGCGCCTCGCTAAGCCCCGGCCAGGTCACAGCGGACGAATACTGTGCCATCTATTACACCGGTGGCCATGGCGTTATGTGGGACTTCCCTGACAACCCGCAATTGCAGGAGCTGGCGCGCAAGATATACGAAAAGAATGGCGTTGTGGCCGCTGTCTGCCACGGGGTGGCAGGCCTGCTGAACATCAAGCTCAGCGATAACAAGTTGCTGCTCAAGGACAGCCAGGTCACCGGTTTTTCCAATACTGAAGAAAAGCTTGCCGAACTCGAGGAGGTGGTGCCGTTTCTCACCGAGAACGAACTGGGAGCACGAGGGGGTATTTACAGCAAGCATGATGATCCCTGGAAGCCTTTTGTAGTCTGTGACGGCCGCCTGATCACGGGACAAAACCCCGCCTCTACGCGTTTACTGGCAGAGAAGGTAATTCAGACGCTCAATGGGTAATCCTTCTTACGTCTCGACAATGCAAATCCTCAGTCAGACACGGTTGCGGATTACAGTAGGGGCACCCCTGAATACATAGGCTCTTCGGTCAACTGTCCATCCCGGACAACTCGGATCAGGAGGGCTGCAGTCCCATGTCAAAATTCAGGGTTCTCGGTCGCAGCATGATGGCGCTGCTGCTGACACTGGCGATCAGTTTGATACCTGTTGCGTCAGGCTTGATGGTGATGGTCTATCAGCATGACAACAAGCTCAAAGAGACGGCTCGCGTATCGTTGAAGGAAGCCATCTTTTCCATTGATATGTCCCTTAACCGCTTGCACGACGCTGCTTTGGTGGCAATGCCGCTGGCTGGCAGCGCTTGCGAGACAGCCAAGGCGCACCTGTTGAAACAGGTTCAAGACGTCCGTTACCTGCGAGCGCTGGCATTGACCGCCGATGGCCGTATCTACTGTGACACCCTGGTTCCTCCCCGTGCGAAAAACAGGTTTGCGACTGGCTCCGAGGCACCGGTACAACTGATCTTCGATTCTCCTGCAGCGCCCAATGCAGTGCTTGTCGCCTACCAGCTTCGCCGCGAAAATCTGGGTGTGATAGCGTCAACCTACGGCATGGAGCTGCGCAACGAACTGCGTGCATTTCAAACCGGGCTGGTGTTGCTGCTGGAGTTCCAAGATTTTTACATCTGGGCAGATGGCGACAGCCGAGACCCTGCCCGCCCCTCTCAATCCGAGTTCTTCATGACCGGGAAATCGGACAAGTACGGCTACACCGTCAAGGTCGGCTATCCCGACGGCTTTGCCGCTGATGAAAGGCGCCAGATGCTGATGCAGATCCTGCCGTCACTTGCGTTGATCGGCATCATCACGGGCTCGATTTTCTACTGGGGGCTGTTCAGGCAATGGGGTAAACGTGACTGTACCGCCGCCCGAAAAGCATGACGGCGGTACACTTCACTTATTGAACGTCGAGCACACCTCGGCGAACCTGGTCGCGCTCGATCGACTCGAACAGCGCCTTGAAGTTGCCTTCGCCAAAGCCGTCATCGCCTTTGCGCTGGATGAACTCGAAGAATACCGGCCCGAGCAAGGTTTCAGAGAAAATCTGCAGCAGCAGGCGCTTGTCGCCTGCCTCGGAAGCGCCGTCCAGGAGAATGCCGCGAGCCTGCAATTGGTCGACCGGCTCACCGTGCCCTGGCAGGCGCTCTTCGAGCATTTCGTAATAGGTCTGCGGCGGCGCAGTCATGAAGCGCATGCCGTAGTCCTTGAGCGCATCCCAGGTCTTGAGCAGGTCATCGGTGAGGAAGGCCACATGCTGGATGCCCTCACCGTTGAACTGCATCAGGAACTCTTCGATCTGCCCCGCCCCTTTGGACGATTCTTCATTGAGCGGGATGCGGATCATGCCATCCGGAGCGGTCATGGCCTTGGAGGTCAGGCCGGTGTACTCGCCCTTGATGTCGAAGTAACGAATCTCGCGGAAGTTGAAGAGTTTTTCGTAGAAGCCGGCCCAGTAAGCCATACGGCCGCGATACACGTTGTGGGTCAGGTGATCGATGATCTTCAGGCCTGCGCCTGCCGGGTGGCGGTCGACGCCTTCGATGAAGTTGAAATCGATGTCGTAGATCGAGCTGCCTTCTTCGAAGCGGTCGATCAGGTACAGCGGAGCGCCGCCGATGCCCTTGATCGCCGGCAGGCGCAGTTCCATCGGGCCGGTTTCGATCTCGACTGGCTGGGCGCCCAACTCCAGGGCACGGGCATAGGCTTCATGAGCGTTGCGTACCCGGAACGCCATACCGCACACCGACGGACCATGCTCGGCTGCAAAGTAGGAGGCGATGCTTTTCGGCTCGTTATTGAGAATAAGGTTGATGCCACCTTGACGATAAAGGTGCACGTCCTTGGAGCGGTGTGTCGCCACCTTGGTGAAACCGAGCATCTGGAACACCGGCTCCAGAACGCCAGGGGTTGGCGAAGCCAGTTCAATGAATTCAAAGCCCATCAGGCCCATAGGATTGTCGAAGATATCAGCCATGTTCGTGTCCTCATCTGCAGCGAAAATTATTGAGTGCGTGGGATGTGGTACGAAAATGGCGGCGAGCAGGGGATGCCGCGCACGCTTCTGGCGAGGAAGTCACCAATGATCAGCTTGAACCCTTGGTTTGTCATATAGTCCCATTCTCGGTGGGGTTGATCCTTCAATGAAGAAAGACCTTATTGTTGTAATCGTAAACCGATTCTACAGTGCGTAAATTTCTTTGTCGCGCATTAGTTCTCCGCCCGCGCCGACAAACGGCTATCCTCAGTCATTTCATGTAAAGATTACGCCAACATGCCCCTGCGCAGTAAAAGTCCCGCCCGCTGGAGCTGGCGCACCCTTCTCCCCTGGGGCGTTGGCATCTTGCCTCTGGCGTTCGGCCTGATCGTGATGAACTGGCAAATCGAGCGCGAACTGCGCGCCAGCAGCCAGGCCACCACGCGGCAAGTGGTCGAACAGGTCGAGCATATTCTCGACAGCCTTTCCGGTGCCGCTCAGGCCCTGCTGCCGTTGGCTGGCAGCCCGTGCGGGCAAGTCGAACTGGCCTTGCGTGGGCAAGTGACGCGCAACGCCTTTGTGCGTTCGACCAACCTGTTCCGGCAAGACACGCTGTACTGCACCTCTCTGTTCGGCGAGTTCGACGAGCCGGTAGACGCCCGCGACTACACCGATGGCAAGCTGTGGCTGATGGACGGCAATTCGGTGACACCCGGGCACCCATTGCTGGTGTATCGGGCCAGTGACGGCGACCGAGGCGCCATCACCACCGTGGATGGCGACCATCTGCTGACCGCACTGCGCCTTATCGGCCCCAGCGAGGCGCTGCAATTGCGTGTCGGCACGGCGTGGATGGGCAAGGATGGCGTGGTGCATCAAGGCCTACCGCCCACCGCAGCCATTGGCGACGTGACACTCGGATCGACGCACTACCCTTTCAGCGTTCACGGCGGTTATGCCGCCGACAAGCGAGGCGAAGTGCTGCGCAGCCGCTACCCGGCACTGCTCAGCTTGCTGCTGTTGCTCGGCATGGCGGCAGGTTGCGCATGCCGCTGGCAGATCCGCCGCGCCAACTCACCACGCGCCGAACTGCGCCGCGCACTGGAAGCTGACGAGTTCCTGCCGTACTTCCAGCCAGTGGTACGCAAAGGCGATTATCGCTGGGCTGGCGCCGAAGTGCTGATGCGCTGGAACCACCCGCACGAGGGCTTGGTGCGCCCCGACCTGTTCATTCCCTATGCCGAACACAGTGGCCAGATCGTCGACATGACCCGTGCGCTGATGCAGCACACGGCGCACAGCCTGGCGCCTTACGCTGCGTTGCTGGAAGACGGCTTCCATATCGGCATCAACATTACGGCCGATCACTGCCGTGACCTCGCCCTGATCGACGACTGCCGCTCATTCCTCGAGCACTTCCCCCCCGGGCGGGTGGTGCTGACGCTGGAGCTGACTGAACGCAAACTGATCGAGGCCACCGGGGTAACCCTCGAACTGTTCGAAAAACTCCACGAAATGGGCGTGATGATCGCACTGGATGACTTCGGCACCGGCCAGTCCAGCCTCAACTATCTGCGCCAGTTCAAGGTCGACTACCTGAAAATCGACCAGAGCTTCGTGGCAATGATCGGAGGTGATGCACTGTCGCAGCACATCCTTGACAGCATCATCGAGCTGTCGGCGAAGCTAGGCCTGGGCATCGTCGCCGAAGGCGTGGAAAGCGAAGTGCAGCGCGACTATCTGGCCCGTTATGGCGTGGACTTTCAGCAAGGCTATCTGTTCGCCAGGCCAATGCCGGCCGCGCAATTTCTTCAGGCACTGGCCACGCGCCCCGGCGTGAGACAGTTGCCGCATGACGCGGCCCCTGAGATCATGCGCGGCTGATCCAACCGCCCATCCCGCTATTCGAGGCATTCGTGTCAAAAGGCATTCTCTGTTCGGTCATGGCCTCCTGCCTGTTCGCCGTGATGTACTTCTATACCTCCCTGCTCACCCCGCTCGATGGCGAAGAGATCTTCGGCTGGCGCACGCTGCTGACGCTGCCCTGCCTGACGCTGTTCATGCTGGCCAGCAAAGACTGGAAACGGGTCGGTGACTTGCTGGCGCGCGTGCGCCAGACCCCAGTGCTGCTGCTGGGCATGGTCGGCACCTCTTGGCTGATGGGCGTGCAACTGTGGCTGTTCCTTTGGGCGCCCCTGCACGGGCGCAGCCTCGAGGTCTCGATGGGCTACTTCCTGCTGCCGCTGGCGATGGTGCTGACGGGCCGCCTGGCTTACGGCGAACGCCTGTCACGCCTGCAAAAAGTGGCAGTGGCCTGCGCTGCGCTGGGCGTGGCGCATGAGCTTTACCAGCACGGCAGCTTTGCCTGGGAAACCATGCTGGTGATGGTCGGCTACCCCGTCTACTTCGTGCTGCGCCGACGCTGCCGCACCGACCACCTGGGCGGTTTGTGGTGCGACATGTGCCTGTTGCTGCCCTGGGCCCTGTACTTCGTCATCCAGGGGCCGTTGTCCAGCGCTGACCTGCTCACGCACCCAGGCCTTTACGGCCTGATTCCGCTGCTGGGTGCGATCAGCGCGTCAGCCCTGATCGCCTACGTGCTGGCCAGCCGACTGCTGCCGTTCAGCCTGTTCGGCCTGCTCAGTTATGTAGAACCGGTGCTACTGGTGGGCGTGGCGCTGCTGCTGGGCGAAACCATCGGCCCGGATCAGTGGCTGACTTACCTGCCGATCTGGGCCGCGGTCCTGGTGCTGGTGCTTGAGGGTTTCAGGCACCTGCTGCGCCAACGTCGCCGTTCGGTTTGAGCCGCACCTGGCGCACCCGCCGTTCCTCCACCGCCACCACAGTCATGCTCCAGCCGTTCCAGGCCAGGTGGTCACCGACCACCGGCAGGCGGTCGAGCAGGCTCATCACCAGGCCGGCAAGGGTCTGATAGTCTTCGGTGGCACGCGCGCTGAAGCCGGTACGCGCCTGCACCTGGCTGAGGTTCAGCGCACCGCTGACGACGAAGCCGTCACCGTCCTCGATGATCGCCGGGCCTTCCACCTCGCTGGCATCAGGCAGCTCACCGGCGATCGACTCGAGGATATCGGTCATGGTCAGCAGGCCGGTGAAGTCACCGAACTCGTTCACCACGAAGGCGATGTGCGTCGACTGCCCGCGCATCTGCTCCAGCGCATTGAGAATGCTGAAGCTCTCCAGCAGGTTCAGCGGCGCCCGGGCCATGCGCTCCAGGTCCGGCTGGTTGCCCGAGAGCAGCTCCTTGAGCAGCTCCTTCTTGTGCACGAAGCCCAGCGGCTCATCGATGCGGCCGTCACGAATCAGCGGCAGGCGCGAGTAAGGTGAGTTGGCCAACGCCTCGGTAATGGTTGCAGCAGGCTGCGCCAGGTCGAGGACGTCGACTTCGGTACGGGCAGTCATTACCGTGCGGATCGGCCGCTCGGCCAGGTTCAGCACCCCACTGATCATCACCCGTTCGCGGCGGTCGAACAGCACATGTTCTTCACCACCGGCGACC
Organism: Pseudomonas sp. p106; assembly: GCF_003936645.1. Classification (NCBI taxonomy): domain Bacteria; kingdom Pseudomonadati; phylum Pseudomonadota; class Gammaproteobacteria; order Pseudomonadales; family Pseudomonadaceae; genus Pseudomonas; species Pseudomonas sp. p106. The sequence continues at coordinate 341,197 of NZ_RHQR01000001.1, read as the reverse complement.
AGGTCAGCGATCTCCTCGCCGACCTCGTCAGCCTCCACCCTGCGCCCGCCGAGCAAGCGCAGCACGGCGTGCGCGGTACGCTCACGCAATGGCCGATGCTGCTGCAGGCTTTGCTTGCGGCGGGCACGGGCAAGCTGGTTGAACAGCTCGATGAGGATCGAGAAACCTATGGCCGCATACAGATAGCCTTTGGGGATATGGAAGCCCAGGCCTTCGGCGGTCAGGCTGAAGCCGATCATCATCAAAAAGCCCAGGCACAGCATGATGACCGTCGGGTGGGCATTGACGAAGCGGGTCAGCGGCTTGCTGGCGACGATCATGATACCGATCGAGAAGATCACTGCGATCATCATCACCGACAGGTGTTCGACCATGCCGACGGCAGTAATCACCGCATCCAGCGAGAATACGGCGTCGAGCACCACGATCTGCGCCACGATGGGCCAGAACGCGGCATGGCGCACCGCGCCACTGGCCTGCGTGACATGGCCTTCGAGGCGTTCATGCAATTCCATGGTGGCCTTGAACAGCAAGAACACACCGCCGAACAGCATGATCAGGTCGCGGCCGGAGAAGCTCTTGCCGAACACCTCGAACAACGGCGCGGTCAGGGTGACCATCCACGAGATACTCGCCAGCAAGCCCAGGCGCATGATCAGCGCCAGGCTCAGACCGATCACCCGCGCGCGATCGCGCTGATGCGGCGGCAGTTTGTCGGCCAGGATGGCGATGAACACCAGGTTGTCGATACCCAGTACCAGCTCAAGGACGATAAGCGTCAACAGGCCCAGCCAGGCCGTGGGGTCGGCTAGCCATTCCATTAACGGGTACTCACGAAGGAAGCGTCACGAAGACGGGGAAAGGATGGCCAGGACGACCGAAAACTGGGGGGTTCCGCGAAGGTGCTCATGGGGACCTGAATAGAAAATAGGGAAAATGATCCTACAAGAGCAGAACATTATTCTGATAGCGCCAAACTATTACAAAACCTGTACGCAGTTTTGGGGGACTTTTCTTCAATACCACGGCTTGGCTTCTGGGCAGCATGGCAAACACCCCCTTCACACGGACATTCCCGATGAGCCTGTACCTTTCAATGGCTGCGTTTGCGCTGGCAGCATCGATATCCCCTGGCCCTGTCAACATCGTCGCCCTTGGCAGCGGCGCACGTCACGGCCTGCGCGCCAGCCTCGCGCACGTTGCCGGCGCGACCTTGGGCTTTTGCCTGCTGCTGGTGCTGGTGGGCCTGGGCTTGCACGCCCTGTTGTTGCGCTGGCCGTTGCTGGGCGTGGCGCTGCACTGGGGCGGCGTGGCGTTTCTGCTGTACCTGGCGTGGAAGCTGGCCAGTGATGACGGCCAGTTGGGTGGTGAGCAGCAGCAACGTGCACCTTCGGCCTGGGAGGGCGCAGCCATGCAGTGGCTGAACCCCAAGGCCTGGCTGGCGGCGGTGGCGGGCGTGGCTGCCTATACCGGTGGCGAGCAGCAGATGCTGTGGCTGTTCACCTGGATCTATGGGCCGATCTGTTTTGTTTCGGTGGCCAGCTGGGCTTGGGCAGGCAGCATGATTCAGCAGTACTTGCGCAAGCCGCGCTACCTGCAGATGTTCAACCGAGGCTTGGCGTTACTGCTGGTGATCAGTGCGCTGTATCTGCTCGCTTGATGCTCGCTGAGCCGGGCCTTCAGGCCTTGCGATAATGCCCGGGTGTCGCCGCCAGATGTTGCTTGAACGCACGCTGCAGATGCGCCTGGTCGGCAAACCCTGCCTCCAGTGCCACCTCGGCAATCGCCCGCCCCGTGCGCAGTTGCGCGCGGGCATACTGCACGCGCTGATCCAGCAGGTAGCCATGCGGCGTCAAGCCGAAACGCTGGGCAAAGGCACGGATCAGATAAGAGCGGGACAACCCGCTGGCGGCACAGATGTCTTGCAGCGTCAGCGGGTCGGTGCGGTGGGCCCGGATGAACGCAGCTGCCGCCTCCAGCTGCGGGTGATGGGCTTGCGTTTTGCCGGTAGCAGCCTGCAGGTAGTCTGGCAGTGCATTGAAAAAACACGCAAGCCGGGCCTCTCGGTCATCCAGGTTGCCGTCGAACAGGTCGGCAAACACTTGCAGCACGGCACTGTACAGTGCCGGCGAGGTACTGCAGGTTTGCGCCGGCAAGTTGAAACCCAGCGCCTTCAGCCACGGCATGTCGACGAACAGCATCAGGTACGACCACCCCTGCCCTGCAATCGGATTGCACGTGTGGACCACACCGGGGTTCATGAGCACCGTGGTACCAGCGCCCACTTCGACTTGGCTGGTCCCACTCAGGTAGGTGCTGCGCCCCCCGGTGATCACACCGAGCGAAAAGCTCTCATGGGAATGGGCGGCATAGCACACCTGACGCCCATCCCCAACGCGCCTTGCTTCTACAAAAGGCAACGCCGAATCCCGCCAGAACCGCGACACCTCGATCATCGCCCTGCCCTCACCTGCTGCTGTAGCCGGGCCTCTGCTCAGACGCTAACGCCTGCGCGACAAGAGCCACGCTTCGTGCCCGGCTCGCCATGATACACACCCGTAAAAGGTGTGTTCAGCCGCGCCTTCTATGAAAGTTCAGCTCAAGGCATCACCGGCGGCACGTACTGCAAGGTCGTACCCAACGCCCACAGCAGCACCAGTACCAGCGGCACATGCACCAGCAGTTGCACGAACGAAAAGCCGATCAGGTCACGTGCCTTCAGGCCCAGCACCCCCAGCAGCGGCAGCATGTAGAACGGGTTGATCAGGTTCGGCAGCGCTTCGGCGGCGTTGTAGATCTGCACTGCCCAGCCCAGGTGGTACTGCAGGTCGTTGGCCACCAGCATCACGTAGGGCGCCTCGATGATCCACTTGCCACCGCCCGAAGGGATGAAGAAACCCAGCACCGCCGAGTACACGCCCATGAGCACGGCATAGGTGTCATGGGTGGCGATCTGGGTGAAGAAAAGCGAAATGTGGTGGGCCAAGGTCTGCTCGTCGACCCCCTTCACCTGGGTGAGGATGGCGGCGATCGAGCCATACAGCGGGAACTGGATCAACACCCCGGTGGTGGTCGGCACCGCACGCGCCACGGCGTCGAGGAAGCTGCGTGGGCGCCAGTGCAGCAAGGCACCGAGCATGATGAACAGCAGGTTGTAGGTATTGAGCCCGGAGATTGCAGTAATGGCCGGTTTGGTGGCGAACTCCTGGTACAGCCAGCCGCCGGCCAGCGCCACCATCAGCAGGATAAGGATCGGGCTATATTCCAGCCATTCACCCGGGCGAGTGCGCTGGGGTGCGGGCGGCGCGGTAAAGCTGGGGTCGACACCGCAGTCTTCGGCACTGCGCGCACTGTTCGGGCCGGGTGCGGTCGCGTAGGCGATCACCAGCGAGACGATGACCAGCGCGGCCAGCAACACCCCGGACTGCCAGAGGAAGATGGTCTCGGTGAACGGAATCACGCCGGTTATCGACAGAATGGACGGCGGCAGGCTGGCCGGGTTGGCCTGCAACTGCGCCGCTGAAGACGACAGGCCCAAGGCCCAGACCGCACCCAGGCCCAGGTAAGCAGCGGCACCGGCGGCGCGGTAGTCCATCTTCAGGTCACTGCGCCGTGCCAGCGCGCGCACCAGCAGGCCACCGAACACCAGGGACAAGCCCCAGTTGAGCAAGGATGCCAGCATCGAGATCAGCGCCACCCAGCACACCGCCGAACGGCCGTTCTTCGGCACCCGCGCCAGGCGGTCGATCAGCCGTGCGGCAGGGGGTGAGCTGGCCACCACGTAGCCGCCGATGACCACGAAGGCCATTTGCATGGTGAAAGGGATCAGGCTCCAGAAGCCATCGCCAAAGGCCTTGGCGGTATCGGTAGGTTTGGCGCCCATGACCATGGCGCCGAGGCATACCAGCACCACTGCCAGGGCAGCGAACACCCAGGAATCAGGGAACCAGCGCTCGGCCCAGTTGGAGCAACGCAGGGCAAAGCGGGCGGAGCGGCTGTCTTGGATTTCAGCGGCCACGGTAACTTCCTTTTATTGGTTTTATGGGGGGCTACGTTTCAAGCACAACGCACAAAACCCTGTGGCAACGACGGCTCCGGCGAAAGCGTTGGTGCATTGACCATCGCATTCGTAGCTGCCGCCGCTGCCACAGGGCTGGGGGGGTGTATCAGAAGGTCATTTCCTTCACATCATCCGGCACGATCAGCTTGCCGGCGGTTTTCGCGATGATTTCTTCAACACTCACCCCGGGCGCGGTTTCGCGCAGGATGAAGGCGCCGTTGTCGATTTCCAGGTAGGCCAGGTCGGTGAGCACCTTGCGGATGCAGCCGGCACCGGTCAGCGGCAGGCTGCAGCGCGGCAGCAGCTTGGACTCGCCATCCTTAGAGGCGTGGGTCATGGTGACGATGATGTTCTCGGCCCCGGCTACCAGGTCCATGGCGCCGCCCATGCCCTTGACCAGCTTGCCCGGGATCATCCACGAGGCGATGTTGCCCTCGACGTCCACTTCGAAGGCCCCGAGCACGGTGAGGTCGACATGGCCGCCACGGATCATGGCGAACGATTGTGCCGAATCGAAGATCGAGGCGCCGCGGCGGGCGGTGACGGTCTGCTTGCCGGCGTTGATCATGTCGGCGTCGATCGTGCTCTCGGTGGGGAATTCGCCCATGCCCAGCAGGCCATTTTCCGACTGCAGCATCACATCCATGTCAGCAGGGACGTAGTTGGCCACCAGGGTGGGGATGCCGATGCCGAGGTTGACGTAAAAGCCGTCCTTCAGTTCACGTGCGACGCGTTGTGCCATCTGTTCGCGGGTCAGTGCCATGGTGAGAATCTCTTTGTTGTTCTGGAGGACGGCGCTCAGGCCTTGACGGTGCGCTTTTCGATGCGTTTTTCGAAGGTGCCCACAATGACCCGGTCGACGAAGATGCCGGGGGTGTGGATCTCGCTGGGCAGCAGCACGCCTGGCTCGACGATCTCTTCCACTTCGACCACGGTGATCTTGCCGGCGGTGGCAGCCAGCGGGTTGAAGTTTTGAGCAGTGTTGCGGTAAACCACGTTGCCGTAGTGGTCAGCCTTCCAGCCTTTGACGATGGCGAAGTCACCGGTGATCGATTCTTCCAGGATGTATTTGCGGCCCTTGAACTCGCGCACTTCCTTGCCTTCGGCAACTGGCGTGCCATAGCCGGTGGCGGTATAGAAGGCCGGAATGCCGGCGCCGCCGGCGCGCATTTTTTCGGCAAGGGTGCCTTGCGGGGTCAGTTCCACTTCCAGCTCGCCACTGAGCAACTGGCGCTCGAACTCGGCATTCTCGCCTACGTAGGAGGCAATCATCTTGCGGATCTGCCGCTCTTCCAGCAGTACGCCCAGGCCGAAGCCATCGACGCCGCAGTTGTTGGAAACCACGGTGAGGCCCTTGACGCCACGGCGCTTGATTTCGGCGATGAGGTTTTCCGGGATGCCGCACAGGCCGAAGCCGCCGGCCAGTACCGTCATGTTGTCGGTCAGGCCTTCAAGGGCCTGTTCATAGGTTGCTACGCGCTTGTCCAGTCCGGCCATGCTGATCCGCCTTTTGTAGTTGTTGACCGACGAGGCTGTCGGTGAGCGTGTGCAGGCATCTTCACCGCTGGCGACTGATTTGTTAATTTTGTTTTCGTCATCGATTGATAACTTTTTCAAAACAACCTGCGAGCCCGCCATGAACGTCAAGCAACTACGCGCCTTCGTCGCCGTGGCCAAGTACCAAAGTTTTGCCCAGGCCGGCGAACACCTGCATGTCTCGCAACCGGCATTGAGCCTGACCATCAAGGCGCTGGAGGACAACCTTGGCGGCGCCCTGCTCACCCGTACCACGCGCAGCGTCAGCCTGACGGCCGAAGGTGAGGTACTGCTGCCACTGGCCCGGCGCCTGCTGGCCGACTGGGACGACACCGAGGAGATGCTGCGCCAGCGTTTCACCCTGCAATTGGGGCGGGTGTCGGTGGCGGCCATGCCGGCTTTTGCCGGCAACCTGCTGCCCCACTCACTCAAGGTGTTTCGCCAACGTTACCCGAAGGTCAACGTCACGGTGCACGACGTGATCAACGAGCAGGTACTGGAACTGGTGCGCCACCGCCGCGTCGAACTGGGCATCGGCTTCGAACCGGAAAACACAGACGGCCTGAGCTTCCACCCGCTGTACCTGGACCGTTTCGTTGCCGTGGTGCCCACCGACTCCCCGTTGGCCGAGCTGGCCGAAGTCAGCTGGGCGCAGTTGCTGGCCGAGGATTTCATCGCCCTGCAGCGCCCTTCGGCCGTGCGCCTGCTGCTGGAGCAGAACGTGGCGGCACTGCACGGCAAGCTGGCGGTGGCGTTCGAAAGCCACCAGCTCTCGACCATTGGCCGCATGGTCGCCAGTGGGCTGGGCGTGAGTGCGGTGCCGGCGCTGTGCATCAACCAGATGCAGGAGCTTGGCGCGCGTTGCATTACCCTGGTAGCGCCCACCGTCGAACGGCGGATCGGCGTAATTGCCTTGAGCGACCATAAACTTTCCACTGCAGCGCAGGCGCTGCTCGAGGTACTGCTTTCCCACACACAGACTCCGGAGGTGACATGCGTTACATGAAACTGGCAGGTTGCAATGTGCCGGCCATTGGCCAGGGCACCTGGTACATGGGCGAAGACCCGGCACGCAGGGCTGACGAGGTGGCCGCCCTGCAACAAGGCATCGACCTGGGCATGAACCTGATCGATACGGCCGAGATGTATGCCGAAGGTGGCGCCGAGGAAGTGGTCGGGCAGGCCATTGCCGGGCGGCGCGATCAGGTCTTTCTGGTCAGCAAGGTGTACCCGCACAATGCCAGCCGGCGCGGCGTACCCGCTGCCTGTGACCGCAGCCTCACTCGCTTGGGCACCGATGTCATCGACTTGTACCTGCTGCACTGGCGCGGCCAATACCCGCTGGAAGAAACCGTCGAGGCGTTCGAGCGCTTGCGCGAACAGGGCAAGATTCGCCACTGGGGTGTTTCCAACTTCGATGTCGACGACCTGCGCGAGCTGGACAACCCTGATTGCGCCACCAACCAGGTGCTGTACAACCCGGTGCAGCGTGGCATCGAGTTCGACCTGCTGCCCTGGAGCCGGCAACGCGGGCTGCCGACCATGGCTTACTGCCCGTTGGCCCAGGCCGGGCAGCTGCTGCAGCATCCGCTATTGCACGAGATTGCAGAGCGCCATGGCGCCACCCCGGCGCAGGTCTGCCTGGCCTGGGTGACGCGCGAAGACGGGGTCATAGCGATTCCCAAGGCGGTGTCGCCGGAGCACGTACGGTTGAATGCGGCCGCCGCAGGCTTGACTTTGACCAGTGAGGACTTGCGGGCCATTGACAGGGCATTCCCGGCGCCAACACGCAAACAGCACCTGGCAATGGTCTGACAACTCGGCCAACAACGGCGACTGCGGCTGCTTTGCAGCCCGTTCGCCGGCCAAATCAATGGAAGTCCCGGCTCCTCACATCCAGCCCCTGCAGCAACACACTGACATCCTCCAACCGCCGTGCAATCAGGTGCCGCACCCCGTTCGCCTGTTCCAGGCGGCCACTCACCTTGAGCAATTGAGACCCCACCAGCGCGCGCCGCTGCCGTTCGGCCAGCTCGCGCCAAACCACCACATTGACCATGCCGAATTCATCCTCAAGGGTCACGAACGTCACCCCGCTGGCGGTCTGTGGCCGTTGCCGCCCCACCACCAGCCCAGCCACGGCGACTGCATCGCCATGCTCAACGCCCGCCAGTTCCTGCGAGCTGCGACAGCCCAGCACCCGAAGGCGCTGGCGCAGCAACGTCAGCGGGTGGGGCCCCAGCGTGGTGCCCAAGGTGGCGTAGTCGGCCACCAGGTCTTCGCCGACAGTAGGCACAGGCAATGCCACCGCGGCTTCGGGCGTTGCCTGCAGTTCGGCGAACAGGGGCAGTTGCGGCTGCACCGCCGCGACCTGCCAGCGTGCCTGGTGGCGATCCTGTGCCAGGGCGCGCAACGCACCGGCATCGGCCAGCCGGGCGCGGGCTTTGCTGTCGAGGCCGGCACGCAAGCACAGGTCCTCGACATCGCGCCACGGCCTGGCCGCCCTCGCCGCTTCGAGCCGCCGAGCATCGGCTTCGGCGAAACCGCGGATCTGCCGCAACCCCAGGCGGATGGCCAAGGCACCCTCGGCGACTGGCTCCAGTGTGCAATCCCACTGGCTGTGGCCTACATCCACCGGCCGTACCTCGATCCCCTGGCGGCGTGCCTCCTGCAACAGTTGGTCGGGGCTGTAGAAGCCCATCGGCCAGCTATTGACCAGCGCACAGGTGAATATCGCCGGCTCATGGCATTTGAGCCAACTGCTGGCATAGCACAGCAAGGCGAAACTGGCCGCGTGCGATTCCGGGAAGCCATAACTGCCAAAACCCTTGATCTGCTCGAATATGCGCTCGGCAAACGCAAGGTCGTAGCCGTTGCGCAGCATGCCCTGCACCAGCCGTTCGCGGTGTGGCTCCAGGCCGCCATGGCGCTTCCAGGCGGCCATGCTGCGGCGTAACTGGTCAGCCTCGCCGGGGCTGTAGTCTGCCGCCACCATGGCCAGTTCCATGACCTGCTCCTGGAACAGCGGCACGCCCAAGGTGCGCTCGAAGACTTCCTTGAGCTTGAGCGATGGGTAGGTCACCGGCTCCTGCTTCAAGCGCCTGCGCAAGTAGGGGTGGACCATGTCGCCCTGAATCGGCCCCGGGCGCACGATGGCGACTTCGATTACCAGGTCATAGAAGGTGGTGGGCTTGAGCCGCGGCAGCATGGCCATCTGAGCGCGTGATTCGATCTGGAACACGCCCATGGTCTCTGCGCGGCTGATCATCGCGTAGGTGGCCGGGTCTTCGGGGGGGATCGTCGCCAGGGTCAGGTGCCGGCCCCGGTGCTGCTGCAGCAGGTCGAAACAGCGGCGCAAGGCACTGAGCATGCCCAGGGCGAGCACATCGACCTTGAGCAGGCCGACCATGTCCAGATCGTCCTTGTCCCACTGGATGACCGTGCGTTCAGCCATGGCGGCGTTTTCGACTGGCACCAGGTGGTCCAGCGGTTGCTCGGAAATGACGAAGCCGCCTGGGTGCTGAGACAGATGACGGGGGAACCCTATCAGCTGCGCGGCCAGCACCAGTATGCGGCGCAACGAAGGGCTGCCGGGCTCGAAGCCGGCCTCGGCCAGGCGTTGCTCGTCCGGGATGCGATCGCTCCAGCGGCCACAGCACTTGGCCAGGGCATCGACCTGATCGGCAGGCAAACCCAGCACACGGGCGACATCACGCACCGCGCCAGCGGCGTGATAGGTGTTGACCACTGCGGTGAGCGCTGCGCGGTGCCGGCCATAACGCCGGAACACGTACTGGATCACTTCTTCGCGACGATCGTGCTCGAAGTCGACGTCGATGTCCGGTGGCTCGTTGCGCTCGCGGGACAGGAAACGCTCGAACAGCAGACGATGCTTCATCGGGTCGAGCTCGGTGATACCCAGCACGAAACACACCACCGAGTTGGCTGCCGAACCGCGGCCCTGGCAAAGGATGTGCTGGCTGCGGGCAAAGGCGACGATATCGTGCACGGTCAAAAAGTAACTTTCGTAGCCAAGCTCTGCGATCAAGGCCAGCTCCTTGGCCAGCACCGCGCGCACCTTGTCGCTCGGCCCCGACGGCCAGCGATGCGCCAGGCCACGCTCGCACAGCTGGCGCAACCAACTGGCCGGGGTTTGCCCCTCGGGCACCAGTTCACGCGGATACTGGTAGCGCAACTCACCGAGGTCGAACTGACAGCGTTCGGCAATGCAGAGTGTTTCGCTCAGCAGGTCGGGCGGATAAAGCTCGGCCAGTTGCTCGAGCGTACGCAGGTGACGCTCGCCATTGGCGAAGAGAAACCGACCTGCCTCGGCGACGCTGCAATGCTGGCCGATAGCGGTCATGCAATCCTGCAAGGCCCGCCGGCCGCGTACGTGCATGTGTACATCACCGCAGGCCACGGCGCGAATGCCCAGTTGCCCAGCCAGGCCGCGCAGCCGGGCCAGGCGGGCCTGGTCATCGCTGCCCCGATGCAGGTGCACACCCAGCCACAAGCGTTCGCCGAACAGGGCATGCAGCCACTGGCCGGTGACCAGGTCGCTGGAGCCCTCGGCAAGCCATAACGCCAGCAGCCCTTGGTGCAGTTCGCGCAGGTCGTCACGGAACAATTGGTAGCTGCCCTTCTCCGCTCGCCGACGGGCGCGGGTAATCAAGGCGCACAGGTTCTGGTAACCACTAAGGTCCTGTACCAGCAACACAAGCTTCGGGCCGTCGTGCAGGCGCACTTCACTGCCGACGATCAAGCGTATCTGCTGCGCTTTGGCAGCCTGCCAGGCACGCACGATGCCGGCCAGGGTGCACTCATCGGTAATCGCCAGGGCTTGGTAACCCTGTTCCCGAGCCCGGCGCAGCAGCTCTTCGGCGCTGGATGCACCGCGCTGGAAGCTGAAGTTGGACAGGCAATGCAGTTCGGCGTAGCCCGGTGCGCTCATGCGAACCAGCCCTGCAGCCACAAGGGGCCGGGCTGGGCCAGGTCGCGATAGGCCCAGCCGCGCAGGCCTTCTCGGGTTTCGATGCGGTAATAGTCGCGGCGCACATCACCGCCATCCCACCAGCCCGACTCGATACGCTCGGCCTGGCCCAGCACCCTGTGAACGCTGGCGTCCAGTGCCAATGGCTGGGGCAACAGCCAGCCTGGGCGGCTCCCAGGCAAGGCGGGCAGGCTGCCCTGCCCGCCTTGCTCGGCGGACTGCCAGGCACATTCGGGGCGGTGGTCGGCTTCAGCGCGCAGGCCCTTGACCGCGTCGTCGCCCAGGCGGGCACGCAAGCGCTCACGCAGTTGCTCCCAGGGTTGGGCCTGCTGGGCGCGTGGGTCGAACAGCGCGTGGTGCTGGGGCACGAAAGCCGGCAAGTCATCGGCCACCAGGCGCAGTTTACGCACCGGTGCCGGAATGCGCAGAGGCTCCAGGCGCCCGCGCGCCAGCTCGAAGAGCATTGCCGCATCACGTTCTGCAGCCAGTAAGCCAACCTGCAGTTGCGTGTCCGGCCCCTCGGCGTGCTCCAGGTACAGGCAAAACCGCTGCACACCGCAGTCTCGCCCGGCGAGGAAAGCGGCCAGGTCGTTGAGCATGCGCCGCAACGGGAACAGCAACGCCTGGTGCGATTCGACGTCGAAGTTGAGCTCCAGTCGCGTTTCGAAACGGTCCGGCGGCTGATAGAAACCCAAGCCAAGCGTACGCAGGCCCAGCAACTGGTCCAGGTGCAACTGGACCTGGGCACTGAAGCGCCTGGCCAATGCATCACGCGGCAAGGCCAGTACCTGGCCGAGCTGATGCAGCCCCATGCGGGCGAACGCTTCGGCGGCGTCCTGCGGTAAACCCACCCGCGCAATGGGCATGCGCGCAAGCGCCGCCCGGGTTTCTTGCGGGCAGCTCAATGCCAGCCCGTCATGGCCGTTGGCAAGCATGCGCGCCGCCACCGGGTTGGTGGCCAGGACAATCCGCTGACGCAGCCCCAGGGCTGCGAGTTCCTCGCGCAGGCGCGCCTCGAACACCGGCCAGGGGCCGAACAGTTGCAGGCTGGAGCCCACTTCCAGCAACAAGGCACGCGGGTAGTGCAGGCTGACCTGGGCACTGAAGCGGTAGGCCCAGGCCGCCAGCAATTGCTGCAGTTGCTCGATGCGCGCCGGGTCTGCTTCAACACAGGTGAAACCGTCGGCCAAGGCGCGGGCGGCCGTCAGGGTTAGCCCAGCGCGCAGACCGAGCGCCGCCGCAGCGGGGTTTACGGCTTGCACCACACGCCGCTGCACAGGCCCGCCAATCAGCACCAGTGGCGCATCGGCGTCATCGCGTTCACGCAGGATCGAGTCCAGCGCCAACTGCGGTAATAAGATGCAGGCCCAGAGCATGTTGCATCAACCCTGCCCGACACAGGCTATGGCTGCAGCCGGCGGTAAACCGCCCCGGCACTTGAGCACACGCCATTGCGCGGGCCGCGCGTCGATGGCGATGCGCACCGCGGCCGGGGATGGATTGTGCGCAGCCTGTTGTGGCCTGCAGGCAAAAGCCAGCGCCTGCCCGGTTTCTGCCGCCACCTGCAAGCGCCGCAACGCACGGTCATCGGCACGCTCCGGCCAGCACAGCACGGCGGCGCAACTGCCAGAGCGCAGGCACTGCTCGGCAGCCCAGAGCGCGTCAGCCTGTTCGGCATCGACCTGGACCAGCCAGCGCAAGTCCACCCCGGCCGCTTGCCAGGCCGGTGCGTAGGGAATGAAAGGGGGCGCCACCAGCACCACTCGCCCGCCATCGGCGGTCAGCCGGGCCAACGAGGGCCACAGCAGTTGCAGTTCGCCACACCCGGGGCTGGCCAGCAGCAACTCGCTCAGCGCAGCCGCGGGCCAGCCACCCTCCGGCAACCGTTGATCAAGCGCCGCATGGCCAGTGGGCTGCAACCCGGTCGGCCGTACCCGGGCCTGCCGGCCGCGCCAGACCTGGCGCTGGTCCAGCAACCGGTCAAGATCGACCACCGCGCCCATCAGTCGCGCCTCAACAGGCCGCAGAACACGCCTTCGATGAAGAATTCGCGCTCAGGCCCCACATCGATCGGCGCATAGGCAGGGTTGCGTGGCAGCAGCCGGTAGCCGCCCGCTTGGCGTTGCAGGCGTTTGATGGTGACCTCACCGTCGAGGCGGGCGACCACGATCTGGCCATCACGGGCCTCGCCTTGCTGGCGGATGCCCACCAGGTCACCGTCGAAGATACCGTCATCGATCATGGAGTCGCCGCGCACCTTGAGCAGGTAGTCCGGTGTGCGTCGGAACAGGCTGGGGTCAATCAGCAACTGCTCGTGAATGCCAAGGTCGGGGCCAATCGGCGCGCCTGCAGCCACCTGGCCCAGCACGGGCACTTCGAGAATTTCCGGGCGGCGCAAGGGTGCGGCCAGGCGGATGCCCCGTGCCTGGTTGGGCGTGACGTCGATGTAGCCGGCCTGACACAGGGCAGTGATGTGCTTGCGCGCAACGCTGCGTGATGCAAAGCCGAAGCGGATGGCGATGTCGGCAAGGCTCGGCGGCTGGCCATGATCGGTGATGCGTTCACGGATGAAGTCGAAGATTGCGCGGCGTTTGGGGGTGAGATTGTCCATGGAGCACATTTGTACTCTTTTCGTCGAAGGCTGAACAGCCCCCTTCGTCGCCAGGTTTCGTTATCATCCCCTGACATGAGTTTTCTACTGCCTGGATGCCTGATGCTGACTGCACTGCTGTTCGATCTCGACGGGACCCTCACCGACACCGACACCCTGCATTTGCAGGCCTTCCGTCAGTTGCTGCGCGACCATGACGGCCGTGAACTGACCCAGGCCCAGTTCGATTCGCAGATCAGTGGCCGGGCCAATGGGCCATTGTTTGCCGAGCTGTTTCCAAACGCCGGCGCGCATGAATGCCTGGCCCTGGCTGATCGCAAGGAAGCACTGTTCCGCGAGCTGGCCCCTGCCCTTGAACCCATGCCGGGCTTGCTGCGCCTGCTGGACTATGCCCAGGCGAGCCGTATCGACATGTGCGTGGTGACCAATGCACCCCGGCTCAATGCCGAGCACATGCTCAATGCAATGGGCCTTGGCGCACACTTCGAGCATGTACTGGTGGCCGAAGAGCTGGAACGGCCCAAGCCTGACCCGCTGCCGTACCTGACCGGCCTGCAGCGCCTGGGGGCAACGGCCGAGCAAGCGCTGGCGTTCGAGGATTCGTTGCCGGGCGTGAACGCGGCGAGCGGTGCCGGGATCTTCACCGTGGGGGTGGCGACTACACAGGCAGCAGAACGGCTGATGGCTGCGGGGGCCAGGCTGGTGGTGGATGATTTTGACGATCCACGGTTGTGGGAGGTCATTGAAGCGATGCAGTGTGGCGATTGAGCCTCATGGTGTGACTGGGGTGGCGCGGCGCACAACCATTCGTCGCAGCAACAGGGCCTGCTGTCGATCTCACCCCGCCCCGCTCGACCACACTTGAACCCCCGTGCGGAGTCATCCTCATGAACCCTCAAAAGCCCGACATCGTCTCGCGCAGCCAATGGCTGGCCGCCCGCCGTCAGCTATGGCTGCATGAAAAGGCCTTCACCCACCAGCGCGACGAGCTGGCCGCCGCCCGCCGCGCCCTGCCCTGGGTCAAGCTGGAACAGCCCTACCGTTTTCAAGGCCCGGACGGCCAGCTGAGCCTCGCCGACCTGTTCGCCGGGCGCAGCCAATTGCTGGTCTACCACTTCATGTTCGCCGAAGGCTGGAGCGAAGGTTGCCCAGGCTGCTCGTTCCTCGCCGACCATTTCGACGGTGCCAACCTGCACCTGGCGCATCACGATGTTTCGCTGGTCGCCGTTTCGCGTGCCCCCCACGCTGAGTTCCAGGCATTTCGCCAGCGCATGGGCTGGCGCTTTCCCTGGTACTCGTCAAACGGCAGCAGTTTCAATGAAGATTTCGGCGTCAGTGTCGCCACTGGAGGCAACAGCCAATACAACTACGAACCCTATACCGGCAACGAAAGCGAGCTTCCTGGGTTGAGCGCCTTCTACCGGGACCCGGGCGGCACAATCTTTCATACCTACTCCACCTATGCCCGCGGGCTCGACATCCTGGTCAATACCTACAATTTCCTCGACATCGCGCCATTGGGGCGCAACGAGGCAGGCACCATGGATTGGGTGCGGCATCACGATCGCTACGAAGGCCAGCCCGGCAAACCTCATTGCTGCCATGACTGAACACGCCACAGTGCCGCCTGTGCCATGGCTGAACAGCCCAGGCGGCACAATGGCTGCAGTTCGGCAGAATACGGCCATACTTGAGCCCGTCGCCCTTGCATTACAGGCCCCCCATGCTCAAGCGCTTGCCCATGTTCCACCTACGAACCCTGGTTGTCGGCATTGTAGTGCTGGCGTGCCTGGCAACCCTGTGCAACACCCTCGCTGTCGCCTACCGGGTGCAGCACCGCGCCTTGGTAGACCTTGAGCTGAAGGCCAACCAAGCCTATGCGAGCAAACTGGCATCGGATATCAACGAGTTCCTGCGCTCGGCACACAACCACCTGTCCTACACCGCCGGGCAGCTGGACGGTGGCCTGGACGACATGACCATGCTGAAAAGGGAAGCCAAGCGCCTGCAGGTGCAGGACAAGGACTTCAACTCCATCGTCATCGTCAACGCCCAAGGTCAGGTGCTGGTGGCTTATCCGAACATTGAACAGGTCACCAGCCACCACCAGCACTCCAGTGAAATCCGCCAAGCCGTGCAAGCCCGTCAGCCGTGGGTCAGTTCCGCCTACACCTCGCGGGGGGGCGAACTGGTGATATTCGTTTCGCAGCCGGTCTTTGCCGCCGATGGCCGTTACCTGGGCATTGTCGGCGGTTCGGTGTTCCTCAAGAAAGAAAGCGCACTGCATACGTTGATTGGCCTGCACTACCAACAGGACGGTACCTTCGCTTTCGTCGCCGACGCCAATCAACGCCTGCTGCACCACCCCGACCATGCGCGCATTGGCACCCAGGTCAGCAGCAGCCCGACGATCAGCGCGGCCTTGCGTGGCGAGGCAGGCACCCTTGAAGTGCCCAACTATATCGGCGTTCCCATGCTCGCAGGCTTTGCCCCGGTGCCTGAAGCGCACTGGGCAGTGGTGGTCCAGACACCGCGGGATCTGGCCTTGGCACCACTGGGCGAAATGACCCGCAAAGTGCTGCTTTATATCCTGCCGGTCAGCATTATCGGCTTGCTGTTGATGCTATGGATGACCTACCGCCTGACCTTGCCGTTACGCCAACTGGCACACAGCGCCAGTCACCTGTCCGCCACCCAGACCGGCGAACAGCTGCGCCGTATCGACGCGTGGTACGTAGAGGTCGCAGCCATCCGCCGCGCCTTGCTGACAGGCGAGCAATTGCTGCAGGAAAAATTTGGCAAGCTGCGCCAGCAGGCTCAGAGTGATGCCCTCACTGGCCTTGCCAACCGGCGTGCCATGCAGCTGGCGCTGGATGCCTTGATGCAAAGCTCTAGAGCATTCGCCGTGCTGGCCCTGGACATCGACCACTTCAAACGGGTCAACGACACCTTTGGCCACGATGCTGGCGACGAGGTGCTCAAACACCTCGCCGAGCTGCTGCGTCACAATTCACGCCAGGATGACCTGCCCTGCCGGGTCGGCGGCGAGGAATTCACCATGCTGCTGCCGGACACTGGCCTGGCCGATGCCCGGCGCATTGCCGAACGGATACGCAGCGCAGTCGAACAGGCTGACTCACCCCATGTGGGCAAGCTTAGCGTGTCGATTGGCGTAGCCTGCCGCCGGCCCGATACACAACAGGCCGACAGCGTGCTCAAGCAAGCCGACGAGCAGCTATACAAGGCCAAGCACAGCGGCCGCAACCGCGTCGAAGTGCTTGACCTCAGCCCCTCACCCCCAGCATCCCCCGCTCCACGATGAAATCGATCACCGCCTGCAGGCCCTCGCCTTTCTTCAGGTTGCTGAAAGTCCAAGGGCGCTCCGGGCGCATACGCTGTGTATCGCGCTCCATCACCTCCAGCGAGGCGCCGACGTAGGGCGCCAGGTCGGTCTTGTTGATCACCAGGAAATCGGACTTGGTGATGCCGGGGCCGCCCTTGCGCGGGATCTTCTCGCCTTCGGCGACATCGATCACGTAGATGGTCAGGTCGGCCAGCTCCGGGCTGAAGGTAGCACTAAGGTTATCGCCACCGCTCTCCACGAAGATCACTTCAAGGTTGCCGAAC
Source organism: Pseudomonas sp. p106 (assembly GCF_003936645.1). Taxonomy (NCBI): domain Bacteria; kingdom Pseudomonadati; phylum Pseudomonadota; class Gammaproteobacteria; order Pseudomonadales; family Pseudomonadaceae; genus Pseudomonas; species Pseudomonas sp. p106. The sequence goes on along the minus strand of NZ_RHQR01000001.1, from coordinate 324,373 downwards.
TTGCGTGCCAGCGCTTCCACTGCTGCAAGGTTCATCGAGGCATCCTCGCGAATGGCGGTGTGCGGGCAGCCACCGGTTTCGACGCCAACGATGCGCTCGGGCTCCAGGGCGCCAGCCTCGGTGAGGATGCGCTGGTCTTCCTTGGTGTAGATGTCGTTGGTGACCACGGCGATCTGATAGTGATCACGCATGGCTTTGCACAGGCATTCGAGCAGCGCGGTCTTGCCGGAGCCGACCGGGCCGCCGACGCCTACGCGCAGGGGTTGCTGATAGCTTTGCATTAAGGCAGTCCTCAAGAACGGAACAAACGGGTGTATTGGGTTTCGTGACGCGATGATGCAATGGCCAATAGCGGCAGGCCGCCACCGAGCTGGTCGTCGCCAAGCGCCAGGGCCTGGTCGATGACGCCGGGCAGTATCTCGCCCAGGTCGCGCAGCAGGGTCTGGGCCGCCTGCTGGCCGAAGGGCACCAGTTTGACCCCAGCCATGACCGCGCCCTCCAGCCAGGCGAAGGCATGCCCGAGGGCAAGCTGGCGCAACGGGATCGACCAGTGCACGGCCAGCCAGGCCATGCCGCCCAACTGGCTGAGCTCAAGGCTTGGGCGCCAGGCCGGGGCCTGGCCCAGCTGCCAGCCATCGAGCAAGCGTGCCAGGGCCGCGCCACGCTGCTGCTCTTCCAGGCGCAGCTCGGCGGTTTCGCGGTTGGCCAGCAGAAAGCGGCTCCAGCGCGCAAACGCGTCGGCATCATCGGCCTTGCACGCGTGGTACAGGCGCGCCAGCACCGGCCAGTCCAGGTAAGCGAGGGTGTCGTGCATCTGCTCGCGCTGCCAGGCGCTGAAGCTTTTGATGTCACGCACCCAACCCGCCTCGACGGCCCACTCAAGGCCCTGTGAGTAGGTAAAGCCACCCACCGGCAAGCCGGGGCTGGCCAGCTGCAACAAGCGCAGCAGTGCCAGATCGCTGTTCATCAACCGGCCAGCACAACTGCGGCGCCGGCAAGCATGCCGCCGCCAAAGGCTTTCTGCAGGGCGCTATGGCGGCGCAGCAGGCAACCGACAGCGAAGCCCACTACCAGCAGCAAGCCGCTGACGGTGACGAAGCCGGCGCTGAACAGCCAGAAGGCGCTGGGTGTGGCTTCCACGCCGTGGGCCCAGCCATGGAACAGGGCAAACACCGGCATGGCCAGCGCCAGCAGCAATTGCCGGCTAGGCAGCAGTACGGCAACGCCAGCCACCAGCACCGACACGGCGATCATGGTTTCCATGCCCAGCACATCACCGAACAGGTGGCCGCATAGCGCACCAGCGAACATTGCTGCCAGGGTTGCCAGCGGCAAGGCCAGGTTGCGCCGGGTCAAGGCCGCCAGTACGCCGGTCCCCAACAGCATCAACAAGTGGTCAAGGCCGGTCAGCGGATGCAGCAGGCCATCGTGCAGCGGGTTGCTGTCATGGCCGGGGTGGGCGAAGGCCGGCAGCGCAACCAGCAGCAGGGCAAGGGCGAGCGTTTTTTTCATTGTGGGCTCCAAGGGGCAGTTCAGGAATGGGCTGGTAGGCGCACGAAGGGGTGATCATGCGCATGGCTGTGGCTGTGGCTGTGGCTATGCGGTGCGCTCTGGTAGGCACCGGCTTCCGGCTCGAACGGCGCCTGCTCGGCCTCGACCGTCAGGCCCAGGCCGCGCAGCATGTCGTCGAGCACGTGGTCGTGCTGGTAACGCAGCAGGCCCGGCTCGATCTGCAGGGGGACGTGGCGGTTGCCCAGATGGTACGCGGCACGCGCCAGCAGGTGCGGGTCGCTGCAGCGCACGGTCGATACTGCCTCGGGCGCTGCGAGTACGCGCACCACCTGGCTGCCGGCGGCGTCGGCCAGCAGTTCGCCACCGCGCAGCAGGTGGCCGCGTTCGAGCATCAGGCCGGCCTCGCGGCCATCGTCGAGGGTTACGCGCAGGCGGCTCTTGATACGGCTGTCGACGTCCAGGGTAACGGTGCCGGTGATAGTGTCGGATGCATCGATCCGGCGGTTCAGGACAATCATCTTCGCTCCTTCAGAACAGGAAATAACGCTGGGCCAGCGGCAGTTCGCTGGCCGGCTCGCAAACCAGCAGTTCGCCGTCGGCGCGCACCTGGTAGGTCTGCGAATCGACTTCGATCACCGGTTGCAATGTGTTGTGGACCATGTCGGCCTTGCGCACCCGGCGGCAGCCGTGGGCCACACCGATCAGGCTCTGCAAACCCAGTTCCTGGGCCAGGCCACGGTCCATGGCGGCCTGGGGCAGGAAGGTCATGCGCGTGGCATGGCGGGCGGCACCGAGCGCGCCGAACATGGGCCGGTAATGCACTGGCTGTGGCGTCGGGATCGAGCCATTGATGTCGCCCATGGGCGCTGTGACGATCATCCCGCCCTTGATGACCAGCGCCGGCTTGACCGCGAAGAAAGCCGGCGACCACAGCACCAGGTCAGCCAGCTTGCCCACCTCCACCGAACCCACCTCATGGGCGATACCATGGGTGAGCGCAGGGTTGAGGGTGTATTTGGCGATGTAGCGCTTGACCCGGAAGTTGTCGCTGTAGCTGCTGTCCGGCGCCAGCGGGCCGCGGCGCACTTTCATCTGGTGGGCGACTTGCCAAGTGCGCAGCACCACCTCGCCGACGCGGCCCATGGCCTGGGAGTCGGACGAGGTCATGGCGAAGGCGCCCATGTCGTGCAGGATGTCCTCGGCGGCGATGGTTTCACGGCGGATGCGTGATTCGGCGAACGCCACGTCCTCGGCGATGCTCGGGTCCAGGTGGTGGCAGACCATCAGCATGTCGAGGTGTTCATCAACGGTGTTGACCGTATAGGGCAGGGTCGGGTTGGTCGAGGACGGCAGCACGTTGGCCTGCCCCGCCGCGCGAATGATGTCGGGTGCATGGCCGCCGCCGGCCCCTTCGGTGTGGAAGGTATGGATGGTGCGATCACCGATGGCGGCCAGGGTGTCTTCAATGCAACCGGATTCGTTGAGGGTGTCGGTGTGGATCGCCACCTGGATGTCCATTTCCTCGGCGACGCTCAGGCAGCAGTCGATGGCTGCCGGGGTAGACCCCCAATCCTCGTGCAGCTTCAGGCCCACCGCGCCTGCAGCGATCTGCTCGCGCAGCGCTTCAGGGCGCGAGGCATTGCCCTTGCCCAGCAGGCCGATGTTGATCGGCAGGCTGTCGGCCGCCTGGAGCATGCGCGCAAGGTACCAGGGCCCCGGGGTGCAGGTGGTGGCGTTGGTACCGGTGGCCGGCCCGGTGCCGCCGCCGATGAACGTGGTGACGCCACTGGTCAGCGCCTCTTCCACCTGTTGCGGGCAGATGAAGTGAATGTGCGAATCGATGCCCCCGGCGGTGACGATCTTGCCTTCGGCCGCGATCACTTCGGTGACCGGGCCGACCGGCACGGTGACGCCCGGTTGCACGTCAGGGTTGCCGGCCTTGCCGATGGCAGCGATGCGCCCGTGCTTGACGCCGATATCGGCTTTCACGATGCCCCAGTGGTCGATGATCAGGGCGTTGGTCAGCACCAGGTCCATGGCCTGGGCTGCAAGCATCTGGCCCTGCCCCATGCCGTCGCGGATGACCTTGCCACCGCCGAACTTGACCTCTTCGCCGTAAACCGTGAAGTCCTTCTCGACCTCCACCCACAGGGCAGTGTCGGCCAGGCGCACGCGGTCGCCAACGGTAGGGCCGAACATGTCGGCATAGGCCCGACGCGAAATGCGGCTCATGCCTGGCCCTCCAGTGCGCCCATCACTTTGCCCTGAAAGCCATACACCTCGCGCTTGCCGGCGTAGGCTACCAATTGCACGGTACGCGCCTGGCCCGGCTCGAAGCGCACGGCAGTGCCGGCCGGGATGTCGAGGCGAAAGCCGCGGCTAGGCTCGCGGTCGAACACCAGTGCCTCGTTGACCTCGTAAAAATGGTAATGAGAGCCCACCTGCACCGGCCGGTCGCCATGATTGGCCACTTTGACACTGACCGTTGCACGGCCGACGTTGAGTTCGATGTCGCCGGCGGCGACCTGGATTTCACCTGGGATCATGCTGGGCTCCTCGGCCAGGTCAGACGATGGGGTCATGTACGGTCACCAGCTTGGTACCGTCAGGGAAGGTGGCTTCGACCTGCACGTCATGGAGCATCTCGGGAACACCGTCCATGACCTGATCGCGGCCGATCACTTCGCGGCCCAGGCTCATCAGCTCGGCTACCGTGCGGCCATCACGGGCGCCTTCGAGCACGGCGGCACTGATCAGCGCCACCGCCTCCGGGTAGTTGAGCTTCAGGCCACGGGCCAGGCGCCGTTCCGCCAACAGTGCGGCGGTGAACAGCAGCAGTTTGTCTTTCTCTCTCGGGGTCAGCTCCATGGCGCTCTCTCAGGTGGCCCAGATGCGCGGCGGGCACGCCGGCAGGCCGAGAACGGCCGGCCGCAGCACGTGCCAGAGGCGCTGCAGGGTGTGTTGCAGATGTTGGTTGTCGTGGTCCAGCAGGCGAATCACCAGCAGCGAACCCAGCAAGGTGGCGCCGGCGGGCGTTTTCAGTTCCTCGAGCAGAGGCCGCACCCTTTCCAGCACGGATGGGTCTGCCGGGGACGCACAGAAGGTAGCGAGCAACGGGTGGCCGCCGAGCTTGTCGAGCTGGCCACCGGTGATGCGCAGGCGTTCGCACAAGCCAGGGTCATCGGGCAACTCGATGCTCAGACGGCTGTCCAGCGCGCCCTGATCGAATCGCTCGCCCATCACCGGGCGGCCCAGGCACAGCGTTTCCCAGGCCAGCAGGCGAGCACCGGGCTCAAGGGTGAAGCGGCTGTCGAGGCTGGCGCGAGCACCGGAAAAGAAAATGCTGTCCTGGGGCAGCCACTCCAGGGTGCTGCCCGCTTGCAGATGGAAACGTTGGGTCAGCCACGCGGTTGGGCCGATACTTCGATAAAACTTGCTGGCGCCGGGCATGGTCAGCAATGCATGGCTGCCAGGCTCTAGCTGAATATCCAGCTCCAGGCGGTCACCGGCAACGATGCCCCCTGGCGGGTGCAGCACATAGACGTGGCACGGCGCACCTTCCGGGTAGAACGGTCGCTGCACCAAAAGCGGGCCGAAATGGCGGCGCGCACCAAGACGAGTCACACCTCCACGCTCGACAAAGCGCAACTGCAGGTGGGCACTCCAGCCTGCATCCTGTTCAGATTGTTCGACGCGCTCGGCCAGCAACATCCTATAGCCCCTGATATCCACGGCCTGGCGGCCGTTAAAAGGATCACCGCCGCGCACTGACGTGCTGCAGGCTTGACCACTCGATCAAATTCGATTGGCTGGGATATAGCAGTTTGCGGGCCAACTACGCAGGTGAAGCCACATGAAACATATTGCGCGAGGCTCTGGCGTGGGGCATGCCGGGTCATGACGCACGACACGAGGGCACTCACCAGCCCTGTTTCGGTGCTCGAATCAGCCAGGGTATTGCGCCGCGAACAAGACAGTCCGCCGTGACAATCAGTAGACTGGCAATCCAGTCAAGTACCGCCCACGGCCAAGGAACCGCCATGCCTCTCGCCCCTGCCATCCCCATCCTGCGTATTTTCTCGGTCGAAAAGGCCAAGGAGTTCTACCTCGACTTCCTCGGCTTCACCCTGGACTGGGAGCACCGCTTCAGCCCGGACCTGCCTTTGTATGCGCAAATCCATCGCGACGGCCTGGTCCTGCACCTAAGCGAGCATCACGGCGACGCGTGCCCAGGCTCGACGGTGTTTGCCCGTACCGACGAACTGCTGGCGCTGGAACGTGAACTGCTCGACAAACAGTATGGTTACGCCCGCCCACAGGCCGAGCGCGTCGACTGGGGCCTGCAGATGCAGATACGCGACCCGTTCGGTAACCTGTTGCGTTTCTGCCAGCAGATCGATGACGAGGCCGCGCAATGAAAGCATTGGGCAAACGCGAGCTGGCGCGCCTTGAGCGGGAACTGGTGGCGTGCCTGACCGACGCCTGCGAAACGGCCAAGGCGCAAATCGTCGGGTTCAGCTGGCTGACACATCGCCTGGACCCTGATCAGTTCCCTGCCAGCTTGCGCGTTACGTGGGTCTTCGAGCGCGAGGTGGACAAGGCCGCAGCGCTGGCGGGTGATGCGAAGGCACGCATGCTCAAGCTGACGGCCCAGGCGCTGGACGAGGCAGGTATAAGGCTGGATCACCCGGCATGGCATGTGCGCTTTGACAGCGAAGAGGCGTGTGAGCGTAGCCACGGCGGGGATTGGAACAGGCGGCTTGGTGCCGGGCGGTAGCGCTGGAGGGAGGCACATGGCGCAGTGCTTGCCCTGATCGGTCTCAAGGGCACAGCGAACCCATCGCCAGCCCCCCGCCCCATCCAATTCGTGACTGGCCGTTCCCGATCCGCGGCGGATGTATTATCGTGGCGAGGTGCGCATATAACAGCAGCCTGAGCGATCGGGCACTTGCAAGACAATCGAGGGTGTCATGAGTAACGAAAGCATTAACTGGGACAAGCTGGGTTTCGACTACATCAAGACCGACAAGCGCTACCTGTCCGTGTGGCGCAATGGTGAGTGGGACAAAGGCACCCTGACCGAAGACAACGTGCTGCACATCAGTGAAGGCTCCACTGCCCTGCACTATGGCCAGCAATGCTTCGAAGGCCTGAAGGCCTACCGCTGCAAGGACGGCTCGATCAACCTGTTCCGCCCTGACCAGAACGCCGCCCGCATGCAGCGCAGCTGCGCCCGCCTGCTGATGCCGCACGTGCCGACCGATGTATTCATCGAGGCCTGCAAGCAAGTGGTCAAGGCCAACGAGAAGTTCGTCCCGCCACACGGCAAGGGTGCCCTTTACCTGCGCCCGTTCGTGATCGGCACCGGCGACAACATCGGCGTGCGCACCGCCCCCGAGTTCATCTTCTCGGTATTCGCCATCCCGGTTGGCTCGTACTTCAAAGGCGGCATGAAACCGCACAACTTCCAGATTTCCAGCTTTGACCGCGCCGCCCCGCAAGGCACCGGCGCCGCCAAGGTCGGCGGCAACTATGCGGCCAGCCTGCAGCCAGGTGCTGAAGCCAAGAAAGCCAACTTTGCCGACGCCATCTACCTCGATCCGCTGACCCACACCAAGATCGAGGAAGTCGGTTCGGCCAACTTCTTCGGCATCACCGCCAACAACGAATTCATCACGCCGAAATCGGCCTCGGTACTGCCAGGCATCACCCGCCTGTCGCTGATGGAACTGGCGTCCTCGCGCCTGGGCCTGAAGGTGATCGAAGGCGATGTCGAAATCAACAAGCTCGACCGCTTCATCGAAGCCGGTGCATGCGGTACCGCCGCAGTGATCACCCCGATCGGTGGCATCGAGTACAACGGCAAGCTGCACGTGTTCCACGACCTGGAAAAGGTCGGCCCGGTCACCCAGAAGCTCTACAACGAGCTGACCGGTATCCAGAGCGGCGACGTCGAAGCGCCGGCGGGCTGGATCGTCAAGGTCGCCTGAGCCATCGCGCCACGCTGAACCACGGGGCATGCCAGACGCTGGCATGCCCCTTTTTTTGGCTGAGCGTTCCGGCCCCATCGCCGGCAAGCCGGCCCACAGGGATTGCGTCATCTTTAGACGTTGAGCAAGACAGTTTGCCCCGCAGCAAACGAACTGCAGCCAGATGAATTTTTCTTAAATTCCCGGCAGTCTATTCTTTGGCACAATCAAGCCTCCATTAGACGCCCAGGAACCAGCATGCCACGCGTACTGACCATCGAAGACGACGCCGTCACCGGCCAGGAAATCGTCGCCGAACTCACCAGCCACGGTCTGGAAGTGGATTGGGCTGACAATGGCCGTGAAGGCCTGGCCAAGGCCATCGGCGGCGGCTACGACCTGATCACCCTGGACCGCATGCTGCCAGAGGTCGATGGCCTGACCATCGTCACCACCCTGCGCAACCTGAAAATCGCAACGCCCATCCTGATGATCAGCGCGCTGTCCGACGTCGATGAGCGTGTGCGAGGCCTGCGTGCCGGTGGCGACGACTACCTGACCAAGCCATTCGCCTCCGACGAGATGGCCGCACGGGTGGAAGTGCTGTTGCGGCGCAATAGCGTGCCGATGACCCAGACCCGGCTGCAGGTCGCCGACCTGCAACTGGACCTGATCAGCCATGAGGCCCGCCGCGGCGAACAGACGCTCAACCTGCTGCCCACCGAGTACAAGCTGCTGGAGTACCTGATGCGCCATAGCGGCCAGGTGATCACGCGGATGATGATCTTCGAGGAAGTCTGGGGCTACCACTTCGACCCTGGCACCAACCTGATCGATGTGCATATCGGCCGGCTGCGCAAGAAGATCGATGCCCCCGGGCAGTCGCCGCTGATCCGTACCGTACGGGGCTCCGGCTATGCCATTGCTGAACCCGTCTAAGGGCTGGAGCTCCTCGACCAGCCGCCTGCTGGCGCTGTACAGCTTCCTCTTCGTGGCCTGGAGCAGCATCCTCATGGGGGTGCTGTACTTCGAGGTGTCCAGCTACCTGAACAAGCTGACCCGCCACTCCATGCTGCAGCGCCAGCACCTGTTCGCGCACATGAGCGGCAAGCAACTGGACGACGCGCTGATCGCCAGCCAGGCGTTCGAGGAGCGCGCCTTTGATGCCTACGGCCTGTTCGACGCCCAGCTCAACCCGATCGGCGGGCGTATCCGTGCAATTCCGCCGGAACTCGGGCTGGACGGCAAGGTGCATGAACTCGAGCGGTGCCTGGACGCCGATGACCCGCACATGCCGCGTGACAGCTGCGACGCGGTGGCAATCAAGGTTCAGGACGGCCGTTGGCTGGTACTGCTGCGCGACAACGGCTCGTTGTTCGTGGTGACACGCATAATCCTGCACGCCTTGCTATGGGGCATCTCGTTGACCCTGATCCCAGGCTTCGCCGGCTGGTACCTGCTGCGCCGCAGGCCTTTGAAACGCATTCGGGCCATACAGGCGCAGGCAGAGCTGATCGTCGCCGGCGACCTCACCCACCGCCTGCCGCTGTCGGCCCGCCGCGACGAGCTGGACATGCTGGCCGCCATCGTCAACGCCATGCTTGACCGGATAGAACGGCTGATGCATGAGGTCAAGGGCGTGTGCGACAACATTGCCCACGACCTGCGCACACCACTCACCCGCCTGCGTGCACAGCTGTACCGCATCCGCCAGCAGACCGGGCTGGACTCGGCACAAGCCGAGGCACTGGACCAGGCCATCGGCGAAACCGATACCCTGATGGCACGTTTTCGCGGCCTGTTGCGCATCAGTGAACTGGAGGATCGCCAGCGCCGCGCCGGCTTCGTTCAGCTGGACCCGCGTGAGCTTCTGGTGGAGTTGCACGATTTCTACCTGCCCCTGGCCGAAGATGGCGGTATCCGCCTGCACCTGCAACAGCCTGAGCACTTGCCGGCGCTGCATGGGGACCGTGAATTGCTGTTCGAAGCGCTGGCCAACCTGGTGGGCAATGCCATCAAGTTCACGCCAGAAGGTGGCCAGGTGGCCATTACGGCTACGCAGGACGAAGCAGGCGTGCATATCGCTATCGAGGACAGTGGGCCTGGGATTGCGGAAGAAGAGCGCACTGCCGTGCTGAAGCGCTTTTATCGCAGCGAGGAAGGCCACCGCCACCCGGGGTTCGGGCTGGGTTTGTCGATCGTTGCGGCGATCGTCGACCTGCATGGGTTTGGGCTGGAGGTGGGTGACAGTGAGCTGGGTGGGGCTAAGCTGGTGTTGCATTGCCCGTTGCCGGGGTTGCCCAGGTAAAAGCGGGGGCTGCTATGCAGCCCATCGCCGGCAAGCCGGCTCCCACCACGACAGCACAACCTTCAAGCCCTGTGCAATACCTGTCGCCGGCTTGCCGGCTCTCACTACGACAGCACAACCTTCAAGCCCTGCGCAATACCTGTCGCCGGCTTGCCGGCTCTCACTACGACAGTGCAACCTTCAAGCCCTGCGCAATACCTGTCCCCGGCTTGCCGGCTCTCACTACGACAGTGCAACCTTCAAGCCCTGCGCAATACCTGTCGCCGGCTTGCCGGCTCTCACTACGACCGCGCAACCTTCAAGCCCTGCGCAATACCTGTGGGAGCCGGCTTGCCGGCGATGGGGCCGCAAAGCGGCCCCTTCACATCATCAGTCAGCCAGACGCCAGGTAGTCGCGCCCTTGCTATCCTCCAGCACCACGCCCATGGCGGTCAGCTGGTCGCGGATACGGTCGGATTCTGCCCAGTTCTTGTCGGCACGCGCCTGCAGGCGCGCCTGGATCAGCGCTTCCACTTCAGCCGCATCGACCTTGCCCTCAGCCCCTGCACGCAGGAAGTCATCGGCCTCCAGCTGCAGTACACCCAGCACATCACCCAGCTCACGCAGGCGCCCTGCCAGGCCGGCAGCCGCATCCGGGTCGCTGTCGCGCAGGCGGTTGATTTCGCGCACCAGGTCGAACAGCACGGCGCAGGCTTCGGGGGTGCCGAAGTCGTCGTTCATCGCCACGCTGAAGCGCTCGACGAATGCCTCACCACCCTTGGCCGCCACACGTGGCAAGCCACGCAGCGCGTGATAGAAGCGCTCCAGGGCGCCCTTGGCATCACGCAGGCTGTCCTCGGAGTAGTTGATGGCACTGCGGTAGTGGCTGGCCACCAGCAGGTAGCGCACCACCTCCGGGTGATACACATCGAGCACGTCACGGATGGTGAAGAAGTTGTTCAACGACTTGGACATCTTCTCGCCATTGATGCGGATCATGCCGCAATGCATCCAGGCGTTGGCGTACTGCTTGCCGGTCGCCGCTTCGCTCTGGGCGATTTCGTTCTCGTGGTGCGGGAACTCCAGGTCGCTGCCGCCACCATGGATGTCGAAGCTCTCGCCCAGGCAGCAGGTGGACATCACCGAGCACTCGATGTGCCAGCCCGGACGGCCAGGGCCCCAGGGCGAATCCCAGTACGGTTCACCCGGCTTGACGCCCTTCCACAGTACGAAGTCGAGCGGGTCCTGCTTGGCCTCGTCGACCTCGATGCGGGCACCGATGCGCAGGTCCTCGATCTTCTTGCGCGACAGCTTGCCATAGCCGACGAACTTGCCGACCCGGTAGTACACGTCGCCATTGCCCGGCGCGTAGGCGTAGCCCTTGTCGATCAGGGTCTGGATCATCGCGTGCATGCCGGCGATATGGTCGGTGGCACGCGGTTCCTGGTCCGGCTTGAGGATGTTCAGGCGCCGTTCGTCCTCATGCATCGCATCGATCATGCGGGCCGTCAGCGCGTCGAACGTTTCGCCGTTCTCGTTGGCCCGATTGATGATCTTGTCGTCGATGTCGGTGATGTTGCGCACGTAGGTCAGCTCATAGCCGCTCTTGCGCAGCCAGCGGGTGACCAGGTCAAAGGCCACCATGCTGCGGCCATGGCCCAGGTGGCAATAGTCGTACACGGTCATGCCGCACACGTACATGCGCACCTTGTTGCCATCGAGCGGCTTGAAGACTTCCTTGGTTTTGCTCAGCGTGTTGTAAATGGTAAGCACGGTGGTTCCTTAGCTGCCCCAGGAGTCACGCAGGGTGACGGTGCGGTTGAACACCGGGCGGCCCGGCTGGCTGTCCTTGAGGTCGGCGCAGAAGTAGCCTTCGCGCTCGAACTGGAAGCGGTCTTCAGGCTGCGCCTGGCCCAGCGACGGCTCGGCACGGCAGCCGGTCAGCACTTGCAGCGAGTCCGGATTGATGTTGTCGAGGAAGCTGGCGCCCTCCTCGGCCTTTTCCGGGTTCGGCGAGCGGAACAGGCGGTCGTACAAGCGCACTTCGCATTCGACACTGGCGTCTGCCGGCACCCAGTGGATCACGCCCTTGACCTTGCGGCCCTCGGGGTTCTTGCCCAGTGTGTCCGGATCGTAGGAGCAGCGCAGCTCGACGATGTTGCCCTCGGCGTCCTTGACCGCTTCGTCGGCGCGAATCACGTAGCTGCCGCGCAGGCGCACTTCACCAGCCGGTTCCAGGCGCTTGTAGCCCTTTGGCGGCTCTTCCATGAAATCGTCGCGGTCGATGTACAGCTCGCGGGCGAAGGGCAGCACGCGCACGCCCATGTCTTCCTTGGGGTGGCGCGGCAGCTCGAGCTGCTCGACCTGGCCTTCAGGGTAGTTGGTAATGACCACCTTCAGCGGGCGCAGCACGCACATGGCGCGCGGCGCGGTGCGGTCGAGGTCGTCACGGATGCTGAATTCGAGCATCGACATGTCGACCACACCGTCGGAGCGGTTGGTACCGACCATCTCGCAGAAGTTGCGGATCGAGGCCGGGGTGTAGCCGCGACGGCGGAAGCCCGAGAGGGTCGACATGCGCGGGTCGTCCCAGGCGCTGACGTGCTTCTCGTCGACCAGCTGCTTGAGCTTGCGCTTGGAGGTGATGGTGTAGTTCAGGTTCAGGCGGCTGAACTCGTACTGACGCGGATGCGCCGGTACCGGCAGGTTGTCCAGGAACCAGTCGTACAGCGGCCGATGGCCTTCGAACTCCAAGGTGCAGATCGAGTGGGTGATGCCTTCGATGGCATCGGACTGACCATGGGTGAAGTCGTAGTTGGGGTAGATGCACCACTTGTCACCGGTCTGGTGGTGGTGGGCATGACGGATGCGGTACAGGATCGGGTCGCGCAGGTTCATGTTCGGCGAGGCCATGTCGATCTTGGCGCGCAGCACGCGCTCGCCATCCTTGAACTCGCCGGCCTTCATGCGCGCGAACAGGTCGAGGTTCTCTTCGACGCTGCGCTCACGGAACGGGCTGTTCTGGCCTGGCTCGGTCAGGCTGCCACGGTAGGCCTTGGCCTGATCAGGGGTCAGGTCACAGACATAGGCCTTGCCACGCTTGATCAGTTCAACGGCCCAGTCGTGCAACTGGTCGAAGTAGTTCGAGGCATAACGCACGTCGCCGGCCCAGTCGAAGCCCAGCCATTTGACGTCGCGCTGAATTGCATCGATGTACTCCTGGTCTTCCTTGGCCGGGTTGGTGTCGTCGAAGCGCAGGTGACAGACGCCGCCGAACTCCTTGGCCAGGCCGAAGTTGACGCAGATCGACTTGGCATGGCCGATGTGCAGGTAGCCATTGGGCTCCGGCGGAAAACGAGTGACGATGCTGCTGTGCTTGCCCGAGTCCAGGTCGGCCTGGATGATCGGCCGCAGGAAGTTCGCAGGGACGGCGGGGGCGCCTTTGGCAGCGGCGTTGGGCGCGTTGTCGGCAGTGGGCTTGCTCATAGGATCCTTGAATGCACGTGTCCGGCCTGGGTAGGCCGATTGAATCAAAGGGCCTATCATAGCCGAAGCAGTCAAGCTGCTGACAGCCGGGCTCGGACAAACTGCCGTGATTTATCGCAGCTTTTTGTCGCGGCCTGGCAAAATGGCCAGTGCGCGCCATGTGTCGCGGTCGCCCGATCCTGCGTCAGGTGACTACAGGCGCACTGCGCACCCTAATTCCCGAATGCCTTGAAAGAGCGAATTCCAGCATGTCCAAAGTCAAACTGACCACCAACCACGGCGTTATCGTCCTGCAACTGGACGCCGAGAAAGCGCCGCTCACCACGGAAAACTTCGTTCAGTACGTCAAGGACGGTCACTACGATGGCACCGTGTTCCACCGTGTGATCAAGGGTTTCATGATCCAGGGCGGCGGCTTCGAGCCGGGCATGAGCCAGAAGAAAACCCGCGCCAGCATCCAGAACGAAGCTGACAACGGCCTGAAGAACACCAAGTACAGCATTGCCATGGCACGCACCATGGAGCCGCACTCCGCCTCGGCCCAGTTCTTCATCAACGCCTCCGACAACGACTTCCTCAACCACAGCGGCAAGAACACCCAGGGCTGGGGCTACGCGGTATTCGGCGAAGTGACCGAAGGCCGTGAAATCGTCGACGCCATCGAAAAGGTCGCCACCGGTTCCAAGGCTGGCCACCAGGACGTACCAAAAGACGACGTGATCATCGAGAAAGCCGAGATCGTTGAGTGATACTGCTGATCTCTGATCTGCATCTGCAAGAAGAACGCCCGGACATTACCCGGGCGTTTCTTGATCTGCTCGACGGCCGCGCACGCCATGCCAAGGCGCTTTACATCCTCGGCGACTTCTTCGAAGCCTGGATCGGCGACGATGCCATGACGCCGTTCCAGCAGTCGATCTGCCAGGCCGTGCGCCAGCTGAGCGACAGCGGCACTGCCGTGTACCTGATGCACGGCAACCGTGACTTCCTGATTGGCGAGGCTTTCTGCAAGGCCGCCGGCTGCACCCTGCTGGCCGACCCCAGCGTGATCAGCCTGGGCGGCGAGCAGGTTTTGCTGATGCATGGCGACACCCTGTGCACCCGCGACATCGGTTACATGAAAATGCGCCGTTATCTGCGCAACCCGTTGAGCCTGTGGATTCTGCGGCACTTGCCGCTTGCCACCCGGCAAAAGCTGGCGCGCAAGCTGCGTAACGAAAGCCGTGCACAGACGCGCATGAAGGCCACCGAAATTGTCGATGTCACACCAGAAGAAGTGCCAGCGGTGATGGCGGCACATGGCGTGAAAACGCTGGTGCATGGCCACACTCACCGGCCGGCGATCCACAAGCTGGTGGTGAACGGGGAGCCTGCCCGGCGCATCGTGCTGGGCGATTGGGACCGTCGCGGCTGGACCCTGCAGGTGGATGCGCAGGGCTTTCAGCTGGAGCCGTTCGAGTTTTCCTGAAACTGATAGCTTCGCCATACCGGCCTCATCGCCGGCAAGCCGGCGCCTACAGGTACGCCACTATCCTTGATACCTGTGGGCCGGTTTGCCGGCGATGAGGCCGGTACAGGTTTGTAACTTAAGGCTGGCTCGCCACTGCCCCCTTGTCCCGCTCACTGATCACATACTGCCGATACTCGGGGTCAGCCTTGATTTGCGCCTCGGTGAACGGGATGGGCGCCAACTGCTTGGCCGAGAACGCTTTGGTCTGGTCGCTCGCATGCGCCGATGCGGCTTCGCTGGACTGCGAGAAGGCCAACAACCCGCACGCCTGGGGCCCCTTATCGGTGAAGCTGACCAGTTGCAAGTAACTGGTGCCACTGACCACCAGCCGCTTGCCCGGCCCATGCGGGACGCTGTAGATCGCGTTATA
Organism: Pseudomonas sp. p106; assembly: GCF_003936645.1. NCBI lineage: Bacteria > Pseudomonadati > Pseudomonadota > Gammaproteobacteria > Pseudomonadales > Pseudomonadaceae > Pseudomonas > Pseudomonas sp. p106. The sequence goes on along the minus strand of NZ_RHQR01000001.1, from coordinate 309,239 downwards.
CACCCCCAAGCCCTGCGGGCCGCCCGGCACCGGTGTGCCATCGGCCGCCTGCTGGATCTGCCCCCAACGGCTGTCTTCAGCAACGCCGGCTTTGGCTACCTGCTGCAGTGAGGCCAGCGCCGCTTCGCGCAGCAACTTGCGCACCGCCGCCTGCTCCACTGCCAACCCACGCGGCGTGTGTTGTGGGTCTGCCGGGTCGAAGGCCACACGCCAGCTTTGCGGATACCTGGCCAAGGCGTCGACGATGTTCTGGAAGTGCACCAGGCCAATGCCACTGTTCAGGTCAGCCTTGCCATCCCAGCTCGCCAGGCTCGCACATAGCGCCTGCAAATCGGCCTCAGCGCCTTTGCACCATTGCAACAAGTCTGGAAGCACCAGGCTGGCCAGGTAGACCTCATCATCCATCACCATCCGCTGCAGGTCCTCCACACCCAGCTTGGCCTTGCCTTGCAGGCGCTCCAGCGCGAAGCGCCCGCGCATGCCCAAGGGCTGGTCGCTGCGGCTGATCAGCGGCGAGTACCCCGTCAACGGCTGGGCGGGGTTGGTCATCCATGCCGGATCGTTGGAGCTTTGCACAAAATCGTTGCGCGCAAGGCTGGGCAACAGATGCGCCGGGAAGATGCCAGGCTGCGCTGCCTGTGCATCGACCTTCCACTGGCAGGCGCTGCGCGAACCGTCGAGCACCACCAGCGGCCCTTGCGCCGCCGGGTTGCTGCACTGGCTCAGCAACTGCTGGTCCACATAAGGCACCACCGACTGGTTAAGGTACAACGCCTGGCCACCGGCATCGACGGCCAAGGTATTGACCCAGGGGATGCCCTGCAACTGCTCGACCGAGCCCTTCAGTGCCGCCAGGCTATCGGCACGGTTGATGCGATACCACTGCTGCAGCACGCGGGTATTTTCCAGATTGGCGTCGCGCAGGCTGTAGGCCGCTTTGCTGTCCCAGTCCAGGCGCCCTGGCCACTGCACCACCGGCCCGAAGCTCGAACTGTAGACCTGGCGCTGCACCTGGCTCAGCGTGCCATCCTCAGCCTTGACCGTGACACTCACAGCCTGGCGCGTCAGCGGCAGGGACTTGCCATCGAGCAGGTAGCGGGTCGGATCCTTGGGGTCCAGTTGCAGTCGATAGAGGGTGAAGTGTTTGGACGTATCGACCGTGTGGGTCCAGGCCAGGTGACGGTTGAAACCGATGTTCACTACCGGCAAGCCAGGCAGTGCGGCGCCCATGACGTCCAGTCGGCCAGGGATGGTCAGTTGCATCTGGTAGAAGCGCATCCCGCCCATCCAGGGGAAATGCGGGTTGGCCAGCAATAGCCCGCGGCCGTTGGCCGAACGCTCCGCACCCACTGCAACGGCGTTGCTGCCGCGCTCCGAAGCGAAGCGCTGCTGCTGGGCAAGTGCCTCGCCAAACGTGGGCGCTGCCTGCTGGCTCGCCAACTGCGGCGGCCGGGCAGCCGCCAGCGCTTCGGCGAACTGGCCCAACCCACCCTCAGCCAGCAGACGGCGGGTCAGCTTGACCAGGTCCAGGCTGGTGATCGGCCGCAACCACTGACCATCCCCGCACTCTGCCGGCAGCCCTTGGCTACGACGCTCGGCCAAGGCGCGGTTGAAACCACTGGCATAGCCCTCCAGCAAATCACGCACCTGAGCAGGTTGGGCCTGCAGGAAGCTGTTGACCGCAGTCGGCGTATTGAACCAGGTGAAGAACAGGTCGCTGGTCAGGTTATCGCGCTGCTCGAGGGTTTTGCCCTGCGCGCCAAAAAAGCGCGAACGTTCACCGTTGACCGTCAGTACTTCATTGGCCAGCAGGCACAGATTGTCTTGGCCATAGGCATAACCGATGCCGTAACCCAGGCCGCGCTCATCCTTGGCAACGATATGCGGCACGCCGAAACTGGTACGGCGAATTTGCGCAGTGGCATCAGACTTGGGTTCCAACGCCTGCGCGGCCATGCTGGAGACAACCAGCGCGGCCGCAAGGCCAGCGCAGGTCATGGGACGTGAAATTGAGAGCACGGGCACTCCTCGGCTTCTGGGATCATTCCCAATCAGACGAACGCCCACATGAAAATTTTACGCACAAGGAGAAACAGATTCGTCTTCATGAGACCGGCAGAGAATCTTTTTTTTGCGCAAAGGCTGCAGATTCTCCGTTCTCATTCGTCCTAGTAAGTGAGGCACCCATATTTCGGGAAAGTCCACGAAAAGGAGCATTCACATGTACAACCCGCAATCCTCACTTCAGACCGGGCGAACCCCGGCCAAAGCGGCCAATGGACAGGACGCCTGCGGGGAAGAGCGTGTCGGCAACGAACAGATCCGCGAGTTGCTGCGCACCTATGGGCTTCGTACCAGCCTGATTCGTCTCAAAGTGATCGATGCCCTGCACAGCGCCGGCCGTTCCGGCCGCAGCATTGGCGTGCGCGGTGTGCACGCGCATCTGGAACAACTGGATATTCCGCTGTCGTTTCTCAGTGTGCGGGAGGTGCTCAAGCGGCTGTGCGCAGAGGGCGTGATCAACCTGGGCAACGACAAGTGCTACAGCCTCAACCCGCAAGCGCGCGCCGTGCTCGAGCAACCCTCTGCACGCTGAGCGCATGGCCGGCCATACCTGGCCGGCCGGTACGGGTCAGGGCTTGACCTTGCGCCGCAGGATCCCGTTGATCACGACCACCACCACCGCAATGGCGATGGCCAGCAGCTGGAAAGTCTGTTCACTGATGGTGCCCTGCTTCTGCAGGTGTGACAGGCCCAGCATGAGGCCCAGCACCACCAGGATGATAAGAATCGAATATTTGAGGCGCTGCACGTGTGTCATCGATAGTTCCTTGCAACATCGGGGGCAAATGGCTCGCAACGAGCCGGGGCAATGATACAACGCCCGTGGCTTTCGGCGCTGCATTTCCTGCTTAGCGTGGCACCTCAAGCCTGAAAGCATTGGCCTTCCTACCGCCCATGCTGGAGGCTCCATGCTCAAGCCCGCCCTGCTCATTCTGTTGTTACTGCCCTCTCTCCCCACCCACGCCCTGGATATCCGCCAGATACCACCTGAGCAATTGCTCAAAATGGGCCGCGAACTGGCGGACTACGCCGGCAGCAACCAATGGCAACAGTTATGGCATCGAACAAGGGCAGCCGGGCACCTGCTCGCAAGGCCCGGCCACGCCCATTTCACAATCGAGCAGCCGCAGTTGCCAAGGCTCGCCTACGAAACCTTGGCCAACGCCGGACAAGTCGAAGCAGTGGGCAAGACCCTTGCGCTCTATCGCCGATCCTTCCCCGGTAAAGTGCTGGGCCGGCACGATAAGCAATCTCTCAGTGCCCTCTGCCTCGTGGTCGACTGGCGCAGTCTGCCTCAAACAATGGCCGATTGGCCCCACGCCTACCTGCGCAACGTGAGCTTGATGCATGTTTACCCCTGCGGTTGAGGGTACTGGCACCCAGTTGCCTCACGGAAAAGTGCCCCCCTGAGTATCAACGGCTGTAGGGCAACGCCAGAGCGATGTCCTACAACACGCGAAATCGTTGCCTTCAAATCTTGCTCCCCGAGGCTACAACAGCTGGACCACTTGGCGCCTAGCGACGTTATTCGACACTCACTGACAATCCTCTCACGCCAACGACAGAACGCCGATGGTAATCGCTGACCCGCCATTGCGGCTCATCAAAGCATCGCGCCCCATCTACCGCGAGGGAGCACCACATGGAATTGCCAGATCTCACAGCCATCGACATCAGCCTTCTGCCGCACTCGTTGCAGTCACTGATCGAATGTATCGGCATAGAAAACGCCTACCAACTGACCTGCGCCTTCGGCGGAAGGCCCAAATACATCCCCAAGCATCGTGAGCGCACCAAGCTCGCCGACGTGCTCCCTGGCGAAGCTCTGGACGCCCTGATCAAGCGGTTTGCCGGTGTAGCACTGGAAATCCCCAAGCCAGACCACTTCCTGCGGCAGTTGCGCAACCTGCAAATCCAGAAAGAAAGCGCTGAAGGGCTGTCACGCAGCCTGCTGGCCGACAAGTACGGCCTGAGCCTGCGCCAGATCGGCAATATCCGTCGCCAGGAGCCTTGCACGCGCTGACGACCCCCACCCGGCCGCACTGACGGCCGTATTTGCATCATCCAACAGAGAAAGAGAATCCAGCAATGTCCCTAGACAACAGCCTTATCGGATCGGTCATCAACGCCTTGCCCATGGACCGTATGATCGCCGGGCCGCTACAAGCCATGGTTCAGGCTCAGGTCACTGCGAGCAAATCCTATGCGGACTTCCTCATGCAGGTCTGCGTACAGGATGGCAAAGCGGTTGCCATCCAGTTCGACTATGACGAGACCATCGTCAACGAACAGGGCGAATACAAAGGCGTCGTCAGCAAGTCCATGAAGGTCCCGCTGCTGGCGGCCATTACCCACCCGAACATTGTCATTGAAGAAGGCAAGGTCGAGTTCGAACTGACCATCAGCCAAGCGGCTGAGGATTTCAGTGAGTCCAGCAAAGGTGGTGACATGGCCGCCTCGCTGGGCTGGGGCCCTTTCAAGCTGGACATGAAGGGCAGTATCAGCCACAAGTCCACGCAGACCCGCAAGTCCGATACCCGTGCCCGCTATGCATTCAACACCACCTTGCGCCGCCAGGATCCACCAGAGGCGGTGATGAGGGTCATCGATTTCCTCACCGATGCTGCCACCAAACCGACGGTGGTACCCAACTCGACCCTGATAAGCACGGATGCGATTTCCGATGCTGACGTACTGAAGGACGATACAGCGAGCACCGCCTCTGCAGGTGCCACCACTCCCTGATCCTTCGCCCTGTCTCAAAATGTCCGCCTCGCTGAACACAGCGGGGCTCCCCGTGTACCAAGGAGACAAGTGAGTGGACAACCACCCTGCCCCCATGACCGCGATTGACCTGCGGGATATCACCCGTGGCCTGCAGGAAGCCGCTGCGGCAACCAATAGCCTGATTGCCCAGCAGTACATCAATCTGTTCGATCACTTTTTCGACATCGATCCGCAGGCGCTCGGGGCTCCTATGAAAGCCAAGATGGTCGAGGTCGCCATGGACGACAAGCATGTGATACGCGTGCCGTTGTTCGCCCTGGTTTCACCCAAGGGGCTGGCTCTGGAGCGCATGCAGGTCGACCTCTCTGTGCGGGTCAATGGCACGGAGGCGCTGCGTGCGATGCAGGCGAATGAGGAGGCCGGCGGCGCTGCGGCCTTCAAGGTCACCATTGGCGCCCAGGGCCGCCAGGGGGAAACGCGAGACCCGGACGAGGTACAGCTCCGCATGCAGTTTCAAGCCAGCGAGCCACCCGAGGCGCTCAACCGGCTGATCGAGGAATATACCAAGCTGATCAACCCCACCCGCAAGCCGCCCACTGCGCCTGCCCCTGAAACCAATGAGTTCATCGAGGCCGCCACCGTGCGGTGATGGCGCCCCTTCAGAAGTCGCGCTTGTAGAAAATATCCAGCGAACTGGCCAGGCCACTCGCCGCCTCAAGGTAGACCTTCTTGCTCAGCTTGTAGCGCAACGCAATGGTATTGGCCGGCTCGAACACCCCTACCCCATATCGCAAGCTCAGTTTCTCGGTCAGGTTACCGCTAGCCACCACACTGGTGGAGTTGCCCGAGCCCTCAGTGTCCAACTGGAAATCGTCAATACCCAGGCTTGACGCGAGGCTGCCGGTGATTCCTGCGCTGCCAGCCAGGCCCAGCCCCAGGGCCGCCTCGGCAAGCATGTTGTTGTCCTCGCCCGAAGTGCCCAGCGGTCGGCCCAGCACCAGGTAGGACAGCGCCTGTTCCTGGCTCATCGCCGGCTCCGAAAACACCTTGGTAGTAGGCTGCTCGGCACTGCCGCTCAGGCGAATACCGGCGATCACGTCATCAACCTGCCGAATGGCTTCGATGTCCAGGTAGGGCTGGTCGATGGGCCCGGCGAACAGCAAGCGCGCACGGCGAATGGTCAGGCGCTGACCGTAGGCACGATAGCGTCCGTCAGCCAGGCTCAACTCACCACGGGTGTCCATGTTGTCGCCGATGTGTACATGGCCGAGCAAGTTGGCGGTAAGCCCAAAACCGCTGAACGACAGTTTGTCTTGCCCAACCTCTACATCAATGTCCATGGCCATCGCCATGGGCGTTTTGCCTTCCTCGGTCTGGTGGCCGACGATGACGGTGTCGTCCGATACTTTCACGGTCGATGGCGGCAGTTCGCGCACCGTGATCTTGCCTTTGGGCACCAGCACCTTGCCGGTCACCGCCAGTTTGTCGTCGATCAGGCGCAGGCTCAGGTCCGGCGCAACCTCAAGTGTTGCGTAGGGTTCGACGGTAACCGGCAACTGCTGGCCCTGCAGGCGCAGGTTCATGCCCAGGGCCTGGCCCCAGGTCAGGTCTCCGCTCAGCCGGCCACGGCCCGCCTCGCCACTGCGCCAACCACCGTTGAGCTGAACCTGCTCGCCAGCGATCAAGGCCTGCAGCGACAGGTCCTGCAAACTGACGGGCAGCTCAGCACCACTGACCTCGCCACCACTGAGCATCAGGTTGCCGTTGACCTTTGGCGCCAGCAAGGTGCCGGACAATCGGCCACTGCCATTCAATTGGCCTGCCAGGCGCTCGACCATCGGTACGAAAGGCCGGGCAACCGACAGGTCCAGACCGGCGAGGCGGAAGTCACCCGACAGCGGCTTGTCTTTCCCCAGCGGGTCGAGACGGGCGTTCAAGCTCAACTCGCCGAGGCGCTCGCCACGGAAATTCAGCCGTGTATCGATGCGGCGAGGCGCCAGGGTGCTGTCCAGGCGCAGCGCCTGGTAAGGGAAATCGATCCAGCGCCCATTGTCCCGCACCCTCAGGGTGCCGCCACTGGCATCGATACGCACGACACCCTTGGGGCCGCTGGCTGGAATGTCCAGATTGACGTCAGCGTTGAGCAGCCCCTGCCAGGCGAAATCCTTCGGCAGCCATTGGGCCAGACTGTCCAGCGGGAACTGTTTGAGGTGATAACGCAGGCGCGGCTCTGGTGCCAGGCGTTGATCCTCGCCACACAGGCTGGCCTGACCGGAGCGCCAGCAGTGGGCACCGAAGTCCAGTTGGCCGCTGGCCAGGCGCTGCAGGCGGGCCGGCGCCTGCAACTGCCAGTCCTGGCCACCGGCCTGGACTCTGCCGCTGGCCAGCCGGCCACGCCAGTCCCCCTTGTTCAACTGGCCGTCGAGCCCCAGGTCAAGCTTCAACTGCGGGCCATCGAGGCCCAGGGTCAGGGCTTGCTGGCGGATATCGCCCTTGCCGTTGGCCTGCAAGGTGCCCAACGCCGTATCGCCCAGGCGAATACCATTGGCCTTGAGGTTGATCACGCCACGCTGGGCGTTGTCCAGGCGTGCATTGAGGTCAAGCCGCTGGATACGGTTCTGCTCCTGCGCCAACTGCTGGCCTTGCAGGGTGAGGGTACCCTGGGGAGCGCTCAGCGTGCCGCTGACACCCAGCCGCCCTTTGGCCTGGCCTCGCAGCCCGGGCCACAGTTGCCCGAGCCGGGGCAGGTCGAGGTCGACACGCCCGGCCAGGCGCTGCTGCAGGCTGCCACTGCCGTTGATGCGGTTGTCACCCAACTGCACGGCCAGCGCACCGAGGGTCCAGTTCTGCCCGGCGCCTTCGGCCTGTACCTTGAGCATCGCCGGCTGGCCGCGCAGGCGGCCCTTTAGATCAAGCTGGGTATCGAGGGTGAGCTGCTCACCCTTCATTTCACCTTTGCTGCGCAACGGACCGGCCAGGGTACCGGGCAGTTCGGCGAGCCAGTAGGCGGGGTCGAGTGCCGACAACTGCAGGTCGACATCCCAGGCCAGGGTATCGGCAAAGCGCACCGCGACACTGCCGGCTGCCTTGCCTTGCCCGGCGGTCAGGGCCAATTGCGGCAGGCGCACCTGGCCAAGGTCACCCTCGAAAGGGCTGGCCAACGTAAAGGCTCCGGCTGGGCCGTCGAGGTCGCCATTGAAAGTACCCTGGTAACTGCCATCGCGGTATTGCACCTGCGCGTTGAAGCGCTTGAGCGTGACATCTGGCGGCGCGTCCAACGGGTACAGACGTAGCCACGGGAAATCCTGCCAGTCGAGCTGGGCATCGGCCACCAGGCCTTGCTGCCAGTCGGCGCTGGCCTGCAGCTTCACGTGCTGAGCGTCGCTGGCAGAAAGGTCCAACGCCTGAACGTTCGCCCCTTTGGCATCTACCTTGCCCTTGAGCAGCAGGGCGATCGGTGCCTGTTCTGCCGGCAGGCTGGCGCTACCGGACAACTGATAACCTTTGAGCAAATCGCCCTCGGCGTCGAGCTTGAGCTGATTGAGCTGCAGCGTGTCCGGCAGCGTTTGCGCGGGTTTGAAGGCATCGGAGCGCAGCTGCAACCTGGCCGGCAAGTGCTCGGCCAGTGCCTGCAACTCACCGGTCAGGCGCGCGTTGAGATAACCGCTGCTGGTCGCATCCAGTTCAAGGGTTTTCTGCAACTCGCCTTTGGCGGTCAGTGCCAGTTGCCAGGCCTGCCCTTGCACCGCAGGCAGTTGCACCTGCCCCTGCAGTTGCACCGGCCAGTCACCCTCGGGTTGCAGATCGCCCTGCACATTCAATTGCAGGTCATCGCGCTGCAGTTGCAGGCTGTCGATCTGCAGCCCTGTGGCAGTCCAGTGCGCCGCCAGGTGAAGATCGCCGAGCAGGTCGCTACCATCGAGGCGCACCTGACTAACCTTGACGTCACCCAGCTCGATGGCCACCGGCAGCCGCAAAATCGGTAACTGCAGCGGCCCGCTGTCGGCAGGTTGCTCGCTCGGTGCGAACAGCATGTCGATACGCTGGGCATGCAGTTGATCGATGCACAGCGTTGCCCGCAATAAACAGCCAGGTGTCCAGTTCAGCAGCGGAGCCAGCACTTCGACGCGGTTGCCGCCGTCAGCCCAGGTCAATTGGCTCGCCTGCCACCTGCCCGCAAGGCGCCCTTGAAAGTTATCGACCTGCAGGCCTGGCACGCGCCCAAGTACCCAACGGCTGCCGCCTTCGGTACCAAGTATCGCTGCCAGCGCCAGAACAACCAGTAACACACTGCCAAGCAGGCCCAGCAGAATGAATTTGAACACACGCATCACAGCTCAGGCCCCATGGAGAAGTGCAGGCGGATACCACCGTCGTCATCAAGGGCCTTGGCCAGGTCAAGGCGCAATGGCCCGACCGGCGAAACCCAGCGCACGCCGATACCGACCCCGGTCTTGAGGCTCGGCAGCTCCAGCGTGTTGAACGAATTGCCCTGGTCGACGAATGTCGCCACACGCCACTTCTCGGTCAGCGAATACTGGTATTCGACGCTGCCTGCCACCAAGTAGCGGCCACCGATACGGTCGCCGTCGCTGTTCTTTGGCGACAGCGTCTGATAGTCGTAGCCGCGCACGCTCTGGTCACCACCGGCGAAGAAACGCAGCGATGGCGGGATGTTGTTCTTGTAACCGTTGGTGGCGCTGCCACCGAACTGCACCCTGCCGAGCAAGCGGTGGTTGTGCCCGAGCGTGGTCAGGCCCTTGAGCAGCACGTTGCCATGCAACAGGTTGGTGTCGGACACCAGCCCTTCCTTGGCCACCTGGGTATCGAACTGCAGGCGGTAGCCATTGTGCGGGTCGATGCGGTTGTCGCTGCGCAGGTAGGAGAAACTTACGCCCGGCATAAGCAGGTTGCTCAGGCCCGAATCGTCGCCAAGGCGATACTCTTCACGCTGGTACTTGAGCGAGATCACCCGTTGCCAGCCACTGGGCAGCTTGCTGTGCCATTCCGGCCCCACGGTCAGCAGCTTGCTGAGTGTGTCTGTACCGGCGATCTCTTCATTCTGATAGCCGCCAGCGAAACGCAACTTGTCGGTCAGGGGCGGGTCAAGGGGCACGTCGTACCACAGCCCCACGTTTTGCCGGGGGGCTGAAAGTTCTGTTTCCCAGCCGTAGCTGTGACCTTGGGGGTTGACCCAGTGGCGTGTCCAATTGGCTTTGCCGCGCGGCCCGACATCCGTCGAGTAACCCAGGCCCAGGCCTATTGTCCGCGGTTTGCGGGTATCGAGGCGCACGTCCACGGGGATTTGCTCAGCCACTGCGGCAGTGGGCGCAGCATCGACCCGCACACCCTCGAAATAGCCGCTGGACTGCAGGTCGTTGTTCAGCTCAGCGACCAGTTCGGAGTCGTATGGCGTGCCCGGTTCGAACGAGACCATGCGCTGCAGCAGTTCTTCGTCCAGCGGCGTGTCGCCACTGAACCTGACCGCACCCAAGCGATAGCGTGGGCCGCTCTGATACACCAGTTCGATATCGGCCACCCCGGCCTGCGGGTCGACGGCAAGGCGCTGGCGGCTGAAATGCCCACTGAAGAAGCCGTAGCGCGACGCCTGGTTCTGGATCAACCGTTTGGCGTCCTCGTACAGCCCATGGTTGAGTTGCTCACCGGCGCGCAGGGCTTTGCTGTCGGGTACGCGAAACGCTTTCATCTCGCTGGCAGGCCCTTCGATGCGCACGGTTACGTTGCGCAAGCGCACAGGCTCACCCGGGTCGATATGAAGGATCAGCTTCGCCGGTTGGTCGGCCTTGGCAGGCGGCCTGACCTCGCTATCGATCTGCGCCTGATAGTAGCCAAGCGCTTGCGCCGCTTTTCGCGCCTGCTCCTGCGCCCCGCGGCTGAAGCGCAAAAGCGCCTCTTCATCGCGGTCACCCAGGGTACCTATGTAGCCTTCGACATTGGCTTTGAGCGCTTTGTTGGCAGGGTTTACCTGCACAAGCAATTCGCTCTGCCCCCATGCTGTGAAACTGGCGGCCCAGAAAACCAGGCCCCAAGTCAGTCTTCCTGAATACGTCATGCGGCGCATGCTACCAGAGCCAGGCGCTCAAGGGAGCCGCCTGGCGGGCTTTCATGCTGTCGGGGAAATTGAAGATACCGGACAGGGATGAAAAAACACTCTTTCTCGGATTGGCCCTACAGCCACCTCGCCAATCTCCTCATACCCCTGGCGCTCATAGAACGGGAGGTAATGCTCGTTGCCCGAATCCAGCACCACGCCTTGTGTGTTGGGGTCTTCTGCGCACCAGTCGTGCACGGCCTGTAACAATTGTTCGCCATAGTGCTGACCGCGAAAAGCTGGGTGCACACCCAGGAGCGGCAACATGTGGACCTGTTCTGTCGGCAGGCAACCGACCAGCGCCGCCTGATAATCCATGTAGCGTCGGGTGCAGCGTTGCCCGGTGCCCAGCAGCATGCGCAGGCGCCAGGCCCAACTGTCGGCCACGCCCAACCGGCGCTGCGGCGGTACGATCAGCGCCAACGCTATCAGGCGGTCATCCAGCAACAGGCCAATGGCCGGCAACTGCAGGTAGAAATGCTGTCGTACCCACTCGCGCACCATCACGCGCAAGCGTCGTTCATAGCCAGGGCGCTGGGCCTCGAAGATGTAGGCAAAGGTGGGCTCTTTCAGGTAGGCGTTGTACAGCAGTGAGCGTGCCTCACGGCTGTAGCCATCATCGAGTGTGCAGATGCGAGCCTGGGCGGCAGTGGCTTCGGGCATTGCGGGCAGTCCTCCTGGAATGGGCATACAGTGCCTTGGAGGAGCCCCACGGCGCATCGTTCCCCCCTTGAGTGCACGTTAGCAGCGCCTTCGCGAAGCCGCCACGCTGGTGATCAGGGACGATGTCGGCTAGCATCCGGCCTTTTACCGGGATTGTCTTTCCATGAAGATCGTCTGTTTCAACATCAATGGCCTGCGGGCCCGCCCGCACCAGCTGGCGGCGCTGATCGAAAAGCACCAGCCGGACGTGATCGGCCTGCAGGAAACCAAGGTCAGCGACGATCAGTTCCCCTTGGCCGACGTTCAGGCCCTGGGCTACCACGTGCACTACCATGGCCAGAAAGGCCACTACGGCGTCGCCCTGCTCTCGCGCCAGCCCCCGCTGAGCCTGTTCAAAGGCTTTGCCACAGACGAAGAAGACGCCCAGCGCCGTTTCATCTGGGGCACGTTCGCTGATGCCAATGGCACGCCGATCACCATCATGAATGGTTACTTCCCGCAGGGCGAAAGCCGCGACCACCCCACCAAGTTTCCGGCCAAGCAGCGTTTCTACAGCGACCTGCAGGCGTTGCTGGAGGGGCAGTTCAAGCAGGACCAACCGGTGCTGGTAATGGGCGACATGAACATCTCGCCCCAGGACTGCGACATCGGTATCGGTCCGGACAACGCCAAACGCTGGCTGAGGACAGGCAAATGCAGCTTCCTCCCCGAGGAACGCGAGTGGATGGAGCGCCTCAAGGGCTGGGGGCTGGTGGACAGTTTCCGCCACCTGCATCCAGAAGTAACGGACCGCTTCAGTTGGTTCGACTACCGCAGCCGCGGCTTCGAGGACGAGCCCAAGCGTGGCCTGCGCATCGACCTGATCATGGCTTCGCAGCACCTGGTGCCGCGGATCAAGGCCGCAGGTGTGGACTATGAGCTGCGCGCAATGGAAAAACCCTCGGACCACGCGCCGATCTGGCTTGAATTGAGCTGACAGGCTCCGGCGCCTTCACGAGTGAGGCAGCCCAACGCTTGTCGTGTGAACCGGCTCGCAGCGATGCAGGCACTGCGGTGCATGGCACCGGCTTTGCCGGTGATCGCCGGCAAGCCGGCCCCCACAGCGGACGCGTCGCGACGGGGGGGGGCTGACCGACACTAAAGGCCCAACCGCAAGGCCTCCCCCACACCCGCCCCGCGCACATCATCCGCCGCACTGACCAAGGCAAAGTTATAGGCCCCATGCGACCAATACCTCGCCTCCAGCTGGCCATCGACACGCTGCCCTTGCGGCATGCGCTCGAAACGCTCCCCAGGTGAGCGCAGGAACAGGCTGATGCGCTGCCCTTGGCGGTCCTGGAACACCAGCAACGCCGCTGGCCCTTGCTCATTGCTCAACAATCGTGCGCCCACAGGCTGGAACCCGTAGCCGGTGAGGTCAGGCAGCTGCCCCACCCTGCTGAAATGCCTGCCCAGCCAGTCGCGCAACTGCGTCGGGTCACTGGCCTGGATATCCAGCGCCTCGCTGCCGGCGAACAAGCGGTGCGCCTGAACGGCGTCAGCCATGGGCAACTCGTTCCCTGCCAGCGTGACCTGCCGGGCCTGCCAACCACCCACCCCGCCTATGCCCAGTGCCAGCAGCAAAACCGCAGCCGAAGCCAGGCGGCGTTGGCGCCGTTGACGCACACGCCGCTGCAACTGGCCCCGATCCAACTGCGCCGCCCTAGGTTGATCGCCAAACCCGGCCAGGGCCGTGCGCAAGCGTCGAGCATCGTTGCGCCAGGCCTCGATACGTGCAGCTTGCTCAGGGTTGGCCGTCAGCCAGGCCTGCACCTCGGCACGCCGCGTCGGCTCGAGTCGATCGTCAACATAGGCATGCAGTTCGTCTTCGCTGGGTATCAGGCGCGTCATTTCAGTCTCCGCAAGGCCGGGGGCTGGGGGTTGCCCTCAGTCAGTTCACGCAAGGCGGCACGGGCACGTGACAGGCGCGACATCACTGTGCCGATGGGGATGCCCAGTGCCTGGGCCGCCTCCTTGTAGCTCAGCCCTTCGACACTCACCAACAGCAACAAGGCACGCTGTTCGGTCGATAGCCGGGCAAAGGCCTGCAGGTCGGCCTGGGCCAGAACGATGCTCTCGATGTTACCGCCGAGCGCTTCGCTTTCCTGCTCCGCGCGGCCGAACCACGATAGCCAGCGGTTATGCAGGCGCTCACGGCGTTTACCGTCGAGAAACAGCCGGTAAAGAATGGTGAACAACCAGGCACGCAGCGCATCGGCATCACGTTGCTGGCTGCTGCGGCTGAGTGCACGTTCTACAGTGCCCTGCACCAGGTCGTCGGCGCTGCCCGGTTCGCGGCTCAGCCACAAGGCAAAGCGGCGCAGGCGCTGCAGCAACTCGCGCCACTGCTGTTCGTCCAGGTCGTGCATGGCAAGGTACCGGCTCGGGGGTTGTCAGTGTAGGGGGCAGACGCGCCGCCACAAAATTTATTCCCATCGATGGAATAAATAGTTCCCTGCCCCGTCGTACCGGCATCTTCACTGAACCGGATGAACACCATGAACTCACCCTTGCACGGCCCGGACAAGGCCCTGCGCCTGGCCGGCATTGGCGCCGTGATGCTGGCTTTGGGCGCAGGCTTTGCCTACGCCGCAGGCTGGATCGGCGGGCCGCAGCTGACTCCGCAACGCATCATCGACACCTTCGAAGCCCAGGCCGGCCACTACCCGGGCTATCGCAAGAACCACGCGAAAGGCCTGTGCGTCAGCGGCTACTTCCAGCCCAGCGGCCAGGCCGCCACGCTGTCGACAGCACGCGCGTTCACCCAGGATCGGGTACCGGTAATCGGCCGCTTCGCCATCGGTGGCGCCAACCCGTTCGCCCCCGATACGGGCATACCGGTGCGCAGCCTGGCAATTGAGCTGAGCACCGACGACGGCCAAGTCTGGCGCACCGGGATGAACAACCCCCCTGTGCTGGCGATCAGCACACCACAAGGGTTTTACGACCAGGTGCTGGCCAACGCGCCAGACCCTGCCACCGGCAAGCCGGACCCGGCAAAGCAGCAGGCCTTCTTTGCCGCCCACCCGGAAAGCGCTGCCTTCCGCCAATGGGCCGCAAGCTACAAACCCAGCGACAGTTTCGCCAACACCCAGTACCACAGCATCAATGCCTTCCGCCTGATCGACGCCAGTGGCACTGCGCACCCGGTGCGTTGGCAGCTCGAGCCACAAACGCCTTTCGCTGCCCTGCCCGGCAAGGTCGACGACAAACAGTTCCTGCAGCATGACCTGCAGCAACGCCTGACCCAGGGGCCGTTGCGCTGGACCTTGCGGCTTGTACTGGCCAACCCCGGCGATGCACAGGACAACCCGGCCCAGCCCTGGCCCGCCGAACGGCGCAGCGTAGATGCCGGCACCCTGGTCATCGAACAGGTGGATGCACCGGAGCAAGGCGCTTGCCGTGACCTGAATTTCGACCCGTTGATCCTGCCCAGCGGCATCCAGCCTTCCAATGACCCGATTCTCGCTGCCCGTTCGGCGGCCTACTCGGAGTCCTTCAACCGCCGCAGCCGCGAATCCCTCGGCGCAGGAGCCCGCCCATGAAACCCGAAGCCTTCCACCCCCTTGCCCGCTTGGTGCATTGGCTGATGGCGATACTGATCATCGCCATGCTGTTCATTGGCGTGAGCATGGTTGGCGACCTGTCGCTGCGCCACCCGGTGCTGGTAGAGTTGCACAAGGCCACGGGCCTGGCGCTGCTGCTTCTGGTGATCGTGCGTATCGGTCTGCGCCTGAGCCTTCCTCACCCCCCTCTGCCACAAGACCTGCCCGCGCTGCAGCGGCTCGCCGCAGGCGCATCGCACCTGTTGCTCTACGCGTTGATGCTGGCAATGCCGCTATTGGGCTGGGCCATGCTGTCGGCAGGCGGGTATCCGCGCCCGCTGCAACTGCCCGCGATCGCCCCGCACGACCTGCAACTGTACGCAATGTTGCGCCAGGCGCATGGCTGGGCCGGCTACCTGTTGTTCGCTACGGTACTGGTGCACCTGGGCGCGGCGCTGATGCATGCACTGGTGCGCCGGGACGGGGTATTGCGTAGCATGTGGCCAGGGCCGCTGCGCCGCAGTGACTGACGGCATGCGGTGCATGGGCTGGCCCGCAACGCTGAATGTCTCATCGATCTGCACGCCGTCTGTTCAACTGCCCTGGACTGCCCAATGAATGTCGCAAAGGACCCTGCCCCCTTGACCACCGCCAGTACACTGGACACGCGCCCGTTGCTGCTGGCCAACATGGCCTGCACCATGGCGATGATGGCATTCGTCGCCTTGATCGGGCCCATCGCCCGACTGCTCGGCATGGCCACCTGGCAAGCTGGCGCTGCGGTGACTGTGTCAGGTGTGGTCTGGGTGCTGCTGGCCCGCCCCTGGGGCCGCGCAGCCGACCGCCTAGGCCGCCGACGCATCCTGTTGCTGGGCAGTGCCGGCTTCACGGTGGCGTATTGGCTGCTGTGCCTGTTCGTCGAAGGCGCATTGCGCTGGCTGCCCGGGGCTACCTTGGCGTTCGTCGGCCTGATGCTCGCGCGCGGCTGCATCGGTGCCTTCTACGCGGCCATCCCGGTGGGCTGCAATGCGCTGATCGCCGATCATGTCGGGCCACAACAGCGCGCCCGTGCCATGGCATCGCTGGGTGCAGCGAATGCCGTGGGCCTGGTACTCGGGCCGGCGCTGGCGGCATTGCTGGCACGGTACAGCTTGAGCCTGCCCTTCCATGTGATGTCGCTGCTGCCTGCCAGCGCGTTTCTGGTCCTGCTGTTCAAACTCAAGCCACAACCCCTGGCCCATCGCCATGCGCCCAGCCCGGTGCACTTGAGCGACCCGCGCCTGCGCCGGCCGCTGCTGGTGGCATTCAGCGCGATGCTCAGCGTGACGGTGTCGCAGATCATCGTCGGCTTCTTCGCCCTTGACCGCCTGCAGCTGGGGCCGGCAGAGGCCGCCCAGGCTGCCGGCATCGCCCTGACCACCGTCGGGGTGGCACTGATCCTGTCACAAGTCATCCTGCGCCAGCTGGAATGGCCACCGCTGAAGATGATCCGCGTTGGCGCCAGCGTTTCGGCACTGGGCTTTGCCGCCGGTTCGCTGGCTACCAGCGCGCCGTGGCTGTGGGGGTGCTATTTTGTCGCTGCCGCCGGCATGGGCTTTGTCTTCCCGGCGTTCTCGGCACTCGCCGCCAATGCCATGCACGCTTCAGAACAGGGCGCCACCGCCGGCTCCATCAGCGCAGCTCAAGGTATGGGCGCGGTGATCGGCCCGCTGGCCGGGACACTGGTCTACGCCCTCGACCCACGCCTGCCATTCCTGGTGGTGGCTGTGCTGTTGCTGCTGGTCGGGCTGTGGCCTATGCCGCGCTCACGCGCCTGACAAGCACAGCGCGCGAGCGTGCAGAGTGTGTTTTAATGCGCCCATTATTTTTAACACCTCTGATTACAAGGCGGCTATGGACACGGGGACACGACTCAAACTGGTGCGTGAACGCAACAACCTTTCCCAACGCGAACTGGCCCGCCGCAGCGGGCTCACCAACTCGACCATTTCGCAAATCGAGCAGAACCGCGTCAGCCCATCGGTAAGCTCCCTGAAAAAACTGCTCGAAGGCATCCCGATGACCTTGGCAGAGTTCTTCAGCTTCGACGAGCCGGTACGGGAAGAGCGCTTCGTGTTCCGCGCCAGCGAGCAGCCCGACCTGGGCCGCAATGGCCTGCGCATGCTGCTGGTCGGTGCCAGCGTCGAGGCACGGCAGATGCGCATGCTGCGTGAACTGTATGCACCGGGTGCCGATTCGGGTGAGCCGATCGTGCATGCCGAAGGCGAAGAATGCGGACTGGTCACACGGGGCACCGTGGAACTGTGGGTCGATGGCCAGGTCAGCGTTCTGAACTCCGGCGATGGTTACTACATCCCCACCACCCTGCCGCACAGCTTCAAGAACATTGGTCAGGACGAGGCGGAGATCATCAGCGCCAACACGCCGGCCAACTTCTGATTCAAGGCCCAATGGGCCGGGCTGATCGCGGCCAGCACCGCGAACAGCCCGCAGCGCTCAAAGCTTCAGTGCATCGGCCACGAAGTCCAGACGATCCTGGCCAAAGTACATCTGGCCATCGACAAAACAGGTCGGCGCACCAAACACCCCGCGCTCCACAGCCTCTTCTGTCGCCTGTTTCAATGCCGCCTTCACCTCTTCGTCGCCAGTCAGCAGCTGAAATTCAGCGGCGGTAAAACCGGCTTCAGCGAGCACCTGCTCCAATACGGTGACATCACCAAGGTTGCGCCGTTGTACCCATAACCCGTTGAACAGCGCCGCGAGCAAAGCGTCGAAGCGTTCCGGCGCGCGCAACTGCGTGCCCACCAGGCCACGCATCAAGGCCAAGGTGTTGATGGGAAAGCCAGGCGGCAGCCCGAACGGCACGCCATAGCGCGCGGCAAACCGCGACAGGTCGGTGAACATGTAGCGCCCCTTGGCGGGGATCATCACTGGCGACGCGTTGCCTGTGGCCTGAAACACGCCGCCAAGCAACATCGGCCGGTAACGCAACGCTGCGCCATGGCGGGCGCACAGCGCCGGTAGCTGGGTCCAGGCCAGATAGCTGGCGGGGCTACCCAGGTCGAAGAAGAACTCCACGGTCTTGCTCATGCAACGCACTCCTTTAAGGGTAGGGCTTACCAGCGCTCCATCCACGGGCGCAGGTCGAGTTCGAAGGTCCAGGCGTCGCGTGGCTGTGCGTGCAGGAACCAGTAGCTGTCGGCGATGTGCGCCGGATCCAGAATGCCGTCCTGATCCTTGAGGGCGTAGCGTTCGGGGAAACTGTCACGGATGAATGCGGTGTCGATGGCGCCATCCACCACCACATGGGCAACGTGGATATTGCGCGGCCCCAACTCACGCGCCATGCTTTGCGCCAAAGCCCGCAGGCCATGCTTGGCTCCGGCGAAGGCCGCAAACCCGGATGCGCCACGGGTGCCCGCGGTGGCACCGGTAAACAGGATTGTGCCGCGCTCACGCACGACCATGCGCCGTGCCACCGCCTGGGCGGTGAGAAAACCTGCGAAGCAGGCCATTTCCCAGATCTTGAAGTACTTGCGCGGGGTTTCCTCAAGGATGCTACAGGGGACATTGGCGCCAATATTGAAAACGAAGGCTTCGATCGGCCCGATATCCCGCTCGATGGTTTCGACAAGCTCGGCGACTTCATCTTCCTTGCGTGCATCGGAGGCAAAACCGTGTGCCTGTCCGCCGGCAGCACGGATCTCTTCCACCAAGGGTTGCAGTTTCTCGACCTGACGCCGTGTGACGCAGGCGATGTACCCCTCACGGGCAAAGCGCTTGGCGATTTCGCCGCCAGTGGCATCTCCCGCACCGATCACCAGCACCACTTTTTGTTGTTCTGTCATACGCGCCTCAATTGATGAACGATCGTTTAGTAAACGAACGCTATGTTACGATCACCGGCATCGTCAAGCCCGCCCGCGAGGTTTTTCAGGTGCGCTACTCAACTGAACACAAGCAACAAACCCGTGACAAGCTGCTAGCCAGCAGCGGTGCGCTGGCCAAGCGCGGCGGTTTTGCCAGCACCGGCGTGGCCGGGCTGATGAAAGCCATCGGCCTGACCGGCGGCGCCTTCTACAACCACTTCCCGTCCAAGGACGACCTGTTTACCGAAGTGGTCCGTCAGGAGCTTTGCAACAGCCCGCTGGCACGCCTGGCCAATCAGGGCGCCAGCCGCGAACGCCTGGTGCGCTGCCTGCAGCAGTACCTGAGCCTGGCGCACCTGCACAATCCCGAAGGCGGTTGCCCGCTGCCGCCACTGGGCGTGGAGATTGCCCGAGCCGAACGGCCGGTGCGTGAAGAGGCCGAGCACTGGCTGGTGAGCCTGCACAGTGCGTGGAGCCAGGCGCTGGAGGATGAAGCCCTGGCCTGGGTGCTGATCAGCCAGTGTGTCGGGGCGCTGGTGGTCGGGCGCATGCTGGCCAGCGAGTCGGTCCAAACCCAGCTTCTGCAAGCCAATCGAAGTTGCGTCGAAAGGGCTCTGAATGAGAGCTGCTAGCCTGCTGTGTGCAATGTTGCTGAGCACTACGGCCTCGGCCGAGCAGGCCTGCCCACCAGGGCAGTATCAGGTCTGCCTGATGGGCTGCTTCTGCGCGCCGATCGACCTTGGCCAGGCCGGCCAGGTGCTCAAGGACGTCGAGGTCATGGCCTCCAGCAGCCTGGCCTTCGCCTTGCGCCAGGCCCGCGATGAAGCTACCGCCAACGGCAGTGAACCGATCCCCTTGCACATCCGAGCCCAGCTTGAGGGCTGGTATGCCTTTGCCGTGCTCGATGCAGCGCGCTATCGGGTTGGGGACGAGCAGCAGATCAGCGCCGCCAATGCTCTGCTGCAGAACCCGGATGTGAATGCGGTGACGCTGATCGACACGATCATCTTCCGCCATGCCAGTGATGCAGAGGACAACGTGGCACTGTGGGCGCATGAGCTCAAGCATGTGCAGCAGTATCAGGAACTGGGGGTAGAGGAATTCGCCCGTCGCTATACGCGCAATTACGAGGCGCTCGAAGAGCCGGCCTACAAGATCGAGGCCGAGGTGGGCAAGGCCTTGCGCCAGCGCAGTTCGGGGCAGGCTCGTTAGCCTTCACCGGCCTCATCAGGAGGAAGCAGTAGCCCCCTCACCCTCTTCCACCCTGCTGGCATACCGCTGCGCCAGCACCGCACACACCATCAACTGGATTTGATGGAACAGCATGAGCGGCAAGATCATGGCGCCGATGCCACTGCCCACGAACAACACTTGCGCCATTGGCACACCCGTGGCCAGGCTCTTCTTGGAGCCGGCAAACAGGATGGTGATGCGGTCTTCCAGGCTGAAGCCCAACACCTTGCCCAGCAAGCGGGTACCGTACAGCACTACAGCCAGCAGAATCCCGCATACGGCGAACAAGCCCGCCAGGTGCTGCGGCGATACCGTGTGCCACAAGCCCGTCACTACCGCCTCGCTGAACGCGGTGTAGACCACCAGCAGGATCGAGCCCTGATCCACCACTTTGAGCCAGCGCGCATTGCGCTTGACCCATGCGCCAATCCAGCGCCGCGCAATCTGCCCGGCGATGAAGGGCACCAACAGCTGCAGGGTGATTTTCAGCACTGCATCCAGGCCCGACCCGGTATCGCCCCCAGCCCCCAACAGCAGCATCACCAGCAGCGGCGTCAGGAAGATCCCGATCAGGCTGGACGCCGCTGCACTGCAAATGGCAGCTGGCACGTTGCCGCGGGCCAACGATGTGAAGGCGATGGCCGACTGCACAGTGGCCGGCAAAGCGCACAGGTAGAGGACGCCCAGATACAACTCGTTGCCCACCAGCGGCACGAACAGTGGCTTGAAGGCAAGGCCGAGCAACGGGAACAGCACGAAGGTGCAGGAGAACACCAGCAAGTGCAGGCGCCAGTGCCCGGCACCGGCGATGATCGCCTCGCGCGACAGCTTGGCACCGTGCAGGAAGAACAGCAGACCGATGGCCAGGTTGGTCAACCAGCCGAAATACACCGCGCCATCACCAGAGCAGGGCAACACGGTGGCGATCAGCACTACCCCGAGCAAGGCCAGGGTGAAGTTGTCGAACAACATGCGCAAATACTTCATAACAGTTTCCGTCTTGTCGTTGTGCAATGACAGACGATAAGGTCTTGGGCTTTTTCCCGCTAACGCTGGAACCCCCACCGGTGTCGCTCAACGGACACAGACTGAAAAGGATCTTTGCATGCACTTCGCTCCCCTCATTGCAGCTACCGCGCTGGCGTTGATCGCCGCCACGGCAAACGCAGCCGATCCCCTGCAGGCCCAGGTGGACGAGATCATCCGCCCACTGATGCATGACCAGGACATCGCCGGCATGGCCGTAGGCCTGTACGTAAACGGCCAGGCGCACTACTTCAGCTACGGCGTGGCCAGCAAGGCCGACAACAAACCCGTCACCGCCGATACGCTGTTCGAGATCGGTTCATTGAGCAAAACCTACACCGCTACCCTTGCCGCGCTGGCCAGCGCCGAAGGCAAGCTTGATCTCGACGCACCGGCCCAACGCTACCAGCCAGCCCTTGCCGGCACGTCGCTGGGTAAAGCCAGTGTGCTCGAACTGGGGGCGTACAGTGCCGACTGCCTGCCCCTGCAGTTCCCTGACACTGTCCAGACGGACGAGCAAGCGCTGGAGTTCTTCCGAACCTGGAAGCCCCGTGCTGAACATGGTACCCAGCGCTGCTATTCCAATCCCAGCCTGGGGCTGTTCGGCGACTTGGCAGCACGCGCGCAGCAGCAGCCATTCGCAGAACTGATGACCAAAAGCCTGTTGCCACAAATGGGCCTGAAACACACCTACCTGCAGGTACCTGCCAGCGCGCAGGGCCTCTATGCCCAAGGGTATGACGCACAAAACCGGCCGGTGCACGTCAGCCCGGGCCCATATGCCGATGAGGCCTACGCAATCAAGACCAGCGCCAGCGACCTGCTGCGCTACGTGCGCCTGCACATGCAGCCAGCCGAGCTGTCGCCTGCGTTGAGAAATGCGGCCGCCATTACCCAGGCGGGCTATTTCCAGGTCGGTGCAATGACCCAAGGCCTGGGATGGGAACGCTACCCCTACCCCGCAGCGCTCGAAACGCTGGTCGATGGCAACGGTTCACGGATGGTTCGGGAGCCTCAGGCCACCCAGCGTCTGAACCCGACGCGCCCCGCCCTGCCCCAGGCCTGGTACAACAAGACCGGCGCCACGGGCGGCTTTGGCGCCTATGCCGCGTTCATTCCGGCCGAAGGCAAGGCCATCGTTCTTCTGGCAAACCGCAATTATCCCAACGAAGAACGCGTGCGTGCGGCCTACCGGATCCTCTCCAGCATTGACCGCTGAAAGGCACCCCGAGCAGGATTGTCCGACAAGATGTAGTGAAAAAAAATATTCACTACAAAACGGTTGACGCCATTCATCGCGCTTGGGCATGATGAAGCCGTCTCCCTGATCGGGAGCGGTGGCAAGGGTGTTCCAGATGGCCTGCGCGGTAACGCAGGCCGTCCGTGGAGAGGGAACTGTCCAAAAGGCAGCGTGAGAAAGCCCCTGTTGCGATGCTGCTGTAGCAGCCTTGGTAGTGCGCTACATGCTGTAGCGCCAACTGTGAAAATCACCAACAAAAACGGGTAATGGGGGCTTTATGATGAACTTGAACAACAATCCCACAATTGACCAACTGGCCCAGCTGTTTGCCATGCGCAAGGACAGCCTCGACGACCACCTGCTGTGGGTCAGCCAAACCGGCGAAGTGCGCCTCGACCGCCTGCCGCCGAACACCATCGAAGATGAATTCGAAGAGCACCTGCCCAGCATGCGTGCCCGCTTCAAGGTCTACCGCCGTGGCCAGGGCTACGTCGGTAAGAAGGCCGCCGCCGACACCGAGTTCGTTGGCCGCGTGCTGCAGACCCTGCAACAAGAATGGCCCGCCGCCCGTGAGCGGCAGGCAGTCAAGGTGATCGAGCCGCTCAACTGACCCTTCATTGAGCTGCCACACCACTTCCTGAGCCCGGCCCGCATAGGCCGGGCTTTTTCATGCCTGGCGACGCTGTCGCTGCGGCAATGCCAATGCGCCGGTCGCCAGCGCCCTGGCCCGCTCGACGCCCCATACCAAAGCACGTGTCATGGTCTCACCCGGGCGTGCCGGGTAATACTCTTCCAGCAACGCCTTGCCGTCCTGGCCGTATAGCCCAAGGAACAGTTGCGTGGCGCCCAGCCGTGACAGGCGCACCTGTACATCGATGGTGGTGCCATCGCTCAATGCTTCATCGTGGCTGCGGCAGTGCAATTGCGCATCGGCCCACTGCCAGTAAGCCTCTTCCCTGACCCGCATGCAAACAGTGCTCCTTTCCTGAGATACCCAGGCAGAAGACCACAGCTGCATCGATTCGGCGAGCACAACCCAGCGTTACCATGAGCAAGATCAAACAAGGAACAAAAAAACCCCGCGAAGGGTGCGGGGTTATGTGAACGGGGTCACTTTCTCGGGGCAACCCTCGGCGTGAAGCGGCCCTTTTTGCTGCGTTGCAGATGTGCCGGTTGCAGCTGCTGCGAATCATCCAGCGTCATGTGGGCAAAGCCCAGGCGAAACGCTGCCTGACCGCAGCGCACCTGGCTGTTGATGGGGAACGCATCATTCATGTCTTCGAAAAAGGACTCACTCATGCCCTGTCTCCATTTCAGTGGCGACCGCGCCGGCAAGTGAAGGGTTTTGCCTGGAAAAACGCAGCCTGTGAAAGTGAGACTAGCCGGTCATTTACGGACTGCTCGGGCAAACCACCCGGAGCCGACAAGTGGCACAATGCCTTTATTTCAGGCGCACAGCGGTGCCCGTGGCGAACACTACAACCATGCCGCCTTGCACTGAGGGCATGCTGATTTCGAAATCCACACCCACCACTGCATCGGCTTGCAACTGCCGTGCCCGTGCTTTCAGTTCCTCGGTTGCCTGCTCGCGGGCGAGGCGTAGTGCGCCCTCCAGCGTCTGTGAGCGGCCGCCGAAGAAGTCGCGAAAGCGTGCAAAGAAATCGCGCACGAAGTTGATGCCTTGCACCGATTCGGAGCTGACTACGCCAAGGTATTCAGCAATCGGCCGGCCTTCGAGCTGGCTGGTGGTGGATATGATCATCGCAGGCTCCGGTGGCGTGACAAAAGAGCCCGAGTCTAACAAAGCATCGGCCCTTCGGGTTTACCCGGGAGAGGGCCGAACGGCTCTACACAACCATTATTGAGCGCTCGCAGCCCGTAACCGCTGGCCAAGCTTGGGTCCGAACACATTGACCAGCAGCCCGAGCATCACCAACAGCGCCCCCCCCCCCTGCACTGCCGTCAGCCGCTCACCCAGCAACCAGGCGGAAGAGCTCAAGCCAATCACCGGCACCAGCAACGAAAACGGCGCGACCTTACCCGCCGGGTGCCGCGACAGCAGCGTGCTCCACAAGCTGTAGCCGAGCATGGTGGCTACGAACGCCAGGTAGATCAGCGCCAGCACCGAGCTCCAGCTGATATTGGCCAGCGCATGGCCGATACGCTCGGGCCCTTCCAGCCACCAAGACAGGGCCAAAAACGGCAGCGGCGGGATCAGCCCGCCCCAGATCACCAGCGCCACCAGGTCGACCGAGCCAAACCGCCGTGTGATGATATTGCCCATGCCCCACATTGCGCCTGCGCACAAGGTCAGCAGTAGCGCCACCATCGGCACGTGGCCACTGTCCTCGCTGCCGATCAGCGCCAGCCCGCTGGCTGCAACCAGCAAACCCAGCAGGCTCGCCAGGCGCAAGCGCTCACCCAGAAACAGCGCAGCGAACCCGAGGGTGAAGAAAGCCTGGGATTGCAACACCAGTGACGCCAGGCCTGGCGGCATGCCGCTATACATGGCCTGGAACAGGAAGGCGAACTGCCCCAGGGAAATCGTAGCGCCATAGGCGATCAGCCAGCGCCACGGCAGTTTCGGCCGCTTGACCAGCAAGATCGCCGGGAACGCAACCAGCAAGAAGCGCAACGCCCCCAACAGCATCGGCGGCAGGCCATCGAGGCCCACCTTGATGACCACGAAATTGACTCCCCAGGCGACGATCACCACCAGGGCAATCAGCAGGTCCTTGAGCGGCATTGCAGCTTCCTTCTTCAGGCGTTCTAGACATATTTCGTTACAGCATAAAGCCATTTGCACATGCTGGACCGGCACAGTTAGGCTTCGGCCTTGCGCAACAGTACAGATATTCTGGAACGGGCTCGGGCGTTCACCCTGACTCAACCTCCCTGTAACGTTGCACAGCGCGACCAACTCATGCCTTGGGGCGCCCGGTGACCCAATAGTCAAGCGCAACTTTTCGTTTCAATCAGGCCACACCATGACCGATATCGCAGGGCAACTCGACCCTCCCCTGTTACCCGTCGACCAGCCTCGGGTGGTGGTCTTCGTTGCCTACCCCGCCATGGGCCTGCTCGACCTCAGCGGCGCGCAGACCGTGTTCTGGGCAGCCACCAAGGCCATGGCCGAGCGCGGCCTGCCCGGCTACCGCCTGCATACCGCCAGCCTCGACGGTGGCCTGCAGCCAACCGCCGAAGGCCTGGTGGTGGCCACCGAGCGCCTGGATGATGCCATGGCCCAGGCCGTCGACACGTTGATCGTACCCGGCGCGCCGGACATCATCCGCAGCCTTCCCGAACACGGTCCGCTGGTGGCCTGGCTGCGCCGCGCCAGCCAGCACGCCAGGCGCACGGCATCGGTCTGCAGCGGCACGTTCCTGCTGGCCAGTGCCGGCCTGCTCGACGGCCGTCGTGCTGCCACCCACTGGGCCATGTGCGAGGTGTTGCGGCGCGACTTCCCGGCCGTGCAGGTCGACCACGAATCGATCTTCGTCCAGCAAGGTACCCTGTGGACGTCGGCGGGTGTGAGTGCAGGGATCGACCTGGCACTGGCGCTGGTCGAGCTGGACTGCGGCCGCGACGTCGCGATGCAGGTGGCGCGCGAACTGGTGGTGTTTCTCAAGCGCCCGGGCGGCCAGGCGCAGTTCAGCGAACTGCTCAAGCTGCAAGGCCAGGACTGCGCGGAGTTCGAAGCCCTGCACCTGTGGCTCAATGAGAACCTGGGCGACCCACGCTTGAGCGTGGAGCGCCTGGCCGAACAGGCGCACATGAGCCTGCGCAATTTCACCCGGGTGTACAAACTGAAGACCGGCCGCACCCCTGCCAAGGCGATCGAGGTGTTCCGCCTGGAGGCGGCCCGGCGCCAGCTGGAAAACACCGACAGCCACATCGAGCAGGTCGCCCGCCTGTGCGGCTTCGGTAGCGAAGAACGCATGCGCCTTGCCTTCCAGCGCCACCTGGCCGTCACCCCGCGCGACTACCGTGCGCGCTTCGCCCGCAGCGTGCCGCTGGCCGAAATTCAGGGTTCTTTGGCCTAGGGCCCGCGCTTCGTCGCCCGTAGCATCGTTGATCGCAAACAAGGGCTACCTTGTTCTATCCGGACCTTCCAGGAGCACAACGATGAAAAACATCCTGATCATTGGCGCAGGTTTCGCCGGGCTGTGGAGCGCCCTGAGCGCTGTCCGCCAACTGGACCTGCA
Source organism: Pseudomonas sp. p106 (assembly GCF_003936645.1). Lineage (NCBI taxonomy): Bacteria > Pseudomonadati > Pseudomonadota > Gammaproteobacteria > Pseudomonadales > Pseudomonadaceae > Pseudomonas > Pseudomonas sp. p106. Next base: position 282,516 of record NZ_RHQR01000001.1, on the reverse strand, counting down.
TGGCCGTACGGATATCGAGGTGACGCTGCTCGCGCCTCAGCCCGAATTGCATGTGCGCCCACGGTTCTACGAGCCCGACGTGCACACCATGGCTGCACCGTTGCAGGCGTTGTTCGAGGCGGTGAGTGTGCGTTTCGTGCAGGGCACGGCGTTCCACATCGACGAAGCCGGCAAGCGTGTGAGCTACCGCACCCAGAGCGGCACCGAATGCAGCCTGCCCTACGACCGCCTGATCATGGCTTGCGGCAGCGTTCTCAACCGCCCGGACATGGTCGGTATCGAACATGTCTTCGATGTCGACAAGATCGACAGTGCCGCACGCCTTGAGGCCCACCTCAAGTCCTTGGCCAACCTGCCCGACACCCCTGCACGCAATACCGTGGTAGTGGCGGGCGGCGGCTTCACCGGCATCGAGACCGCGACCGAGCTGCCATCGCGCTTGCGCAATATCCTTGGCGAGCAGGCACGGCTGCGCGTGGTGGTGGTCGACCGCGGCGTGAAAATCGGTGCAGCTTTGGGCGACGGCATTCGCCCCTCTATCGAGCAGGCCTGCGAGTCACTGGGTATCGAATGGATCTGCGCGGCCAGCGTGGCCTCGGTCGACCCCGAAGGCGTACTGCTGGACAACGGCCAGCGCATCGAGGCCGGTACAGTGATCTGGACCGTGGGCTTCAAGGCCAACCCGTTGACCGAGCAGATCAGCGGCGAACGCGACCGCCAAGGCCGCCTGCACGTGGATGGCAGCCTCAAGGTCAAGGGCAATGATGCGGTGTATGCCGCCGGTGACGTGGCCTACGCGGCCTGCGATGAGGCGGGCAACTACGCGGTGATGTCCTGCCAGCATGCCATCCCGCTCGGGCGTTACGCGGGCAACAACGCTGTGGCCGAACTCATTGGCGTGGCGCCCATGCCCTACAGCCAGCCCAAGTATGTGACCTGCCTCGACCTGGGTGCCTGGGGCGCGGTATACACCGAGGGCTGGGAGCGCACGGTCTCGCCGCCCACGGACAAGGCCGAAGCGAAGGTGCTGAAGTCGCAGATCAACTCGATCTGGATTTATCCGCCAGCGGCCACGGACCGTCAGGCAGCATTGGCGGCGGCGGACCCGACCATACCAGTGGCCTGACCCAGCATCCATGGCCCACGCTTGGCAGCGCGGCAACACCTGCGCCGCGCAAGCAGTTCAATCCCGCTCGAAGAAGCTTGGGCCCTTTTCCTTCAGCAGCGCTACCAGCGCCCCGGCTGCCGGCGACAGGTAGCCGTCGGTGCGCACGGACACCGCCACGGTCCGGCGCATGGTGGTTTGCTGCAGAGGCACCTCGCGCAACCACGTCATCCCCAACCCGTGTTCCAGCGTTTCCCGTGCGACAAAGCTGAGCAGTCGCGTCCGGGCGATCAGCCGTGGCAACAGTGAAATCGCGTTGGTTTCCACCTGCACTTGCGGCGCCGGCAACTGGTGGCTGATGAATACATTGTCTATCCAGCGCCGCGCTGTAACGGTCGGCCCTGCCAGCACCCAGCGGTACTGGCAGAGGTCCTTTAGCTCGATGGGCCCGCAGAACACCGGATGCTCGGCGCTGGCCACCACGATCGCCTCATCTTCAAGGATGGCATGCGTGGTGAACTGCGGGTCATCGGCAAGCTGCGGCGAAATGATCACATCCAGGCGCCCCGCCCGCAGCGACTCCTTGAGTACATCGTCCTGCGCGATAGACAGCTTCAGGGTTACCTCAGGGGCCCGCTCGAGCAAGGCGGCGGTCAGGTGGGGCAGCAAGTGGTCGGCCATGCTCGCCGCGCAGCCCAGGCGAATGTTACCCACCAGCCCATTGGCAAAATCGCGCACCTCACGCTCGGTTTCGGCGATGTTCAGTTGCAGTTGCCTGCCCCGTGCCAGCAACAGCTTGCCGACATCGGTGAGTTTGATGCGGCGGCCGTCGCGCTGAAACAACCGGGTGCCCAGCGACTCTTCAAGCCGTTGAATGCTCTTGGTCAGTGCCGGCTGGCTGCGGTTGAGCTTTTCTGCGGCTCGGCCCAGATGGCCGAGTTCGGCGATGGTTTCGAAGTAGGTGAGATCACGCAGGTCCATGATTCATGAATTTCAGTTATGGATTCATCAAAAGTAGAAAATAGACTTGATCGATTACGCAGTCGATAATTTTCTGCGCTGGCGTTGCCAGCCCGCGTTGTCGCTACGCAAGGAGTATCCCCGTTGCAGACTGCCCTCCCAGGCTCTTCCAGAACCCCCATCCTGTGGTTAGCCCTGCTGACCTGCGCCGGTGCCTGCGGCCAGCTGCTGCATGCCATGGCCGTACCGGCCGGCTTGTTCCTCGGCCCCATGCTGGTAGCCATTGCGTTTGGCGTATCCGGAGCACGCTTGAGCATGCACCGCCAGGTGTTCCGCTTCGGCCAAGGCTGTGTTGGCCTGCTGGTCGCACACTCGGTGACCTGGGCTGTGCTGGTCTGCATGGCGCACTCCTGGCACATGATGCTGGTGGCCACCTTCATCACCGTTGCCCTGAGCGCCCTGGTCGGGCTCGGTACCGTGCGTTTCGGTGGCATACCTGGCAGCACGGCTGCGTGGGGAACCGCGCCGGGCGCGGCCTCGGCCATGGTATCGATGGCCGAGGAAAACGGCGCCGACGCCCGGGTGGTGGCGACCATGCAATATGTGCGGGTGGTGTGCGTGGTGATGATCGGTGCACTGGTCAGCCACCTGCTGGGCGCTACGCCGGGCAACGGCGCCGCCAGTTCACCGGCGGTGATGCAAAGCCCGAACCTGTTCGACACGGCACTCAGCGTGGGCGTAGTGCTGTTCGGTATGCTGGTGGGTAGCCGCATGCCGGCCGGCGCCCTGCTGATGCCGCTGTTGCTCGGCGGTGCGCTGCAACTGGGCGGCGTGCTGACGATCACCCTGCCCGCACCGCTGCTGGCCTTCGCCTATGGCGCCATCGGTTGCTACATAGGCCTGCGCTTTGACCGGCAGACCGTGCGCTATGTGTGGAAGCGCTTGCCGACGATGATTGCCGGCGCCATGGCCTTGATCATCCTGTGTGCCGCCTGTGCCTGGGTACTGGCAATGGCCATGGATACCGACTTTCTGTCGATGTACCTGGCCACCAGCCCCGGGGGGCTGGATGCCATGGCGATCATCGCGGTCGAGACGCATGCCGACGTCGGGCTGGTGCTGGCGATGCAGACCTTGCGCTTGTTTGGCGTGATTCTTACCGGGGCCTTCTGTGCTCGGCAGATCATTCGAATGACACAGGCATGACCTGCCTGATGCGCGCCCTGCGCTGACGGTCAGCCACGCAACGCCGCCTCGATTGCGGCCACATCGATCTTGCCCATGTCCATCATCGCCTCGAACGCCCGCCTTGCCGCCGCCCTGTCCGGGTTGCCGATGGCTTCGATCAGGATCCTTGGGCAGATCTGCCAGGATATTCCCCACTTGTCCTTGCACCAGCCGCAGACGCTTTCTTGTCCGCCATTGCTGACGATGGCGTGCCACAGTCGGTCGGTCTCGGCCTGGTCCTCAGTGCTGACCTGAAACGAAAATGCCTCGCAGTGGCTGAACGCCTTGCCGCCATTGAGCCCCACGCAAGGGATGCCCATGACGGTGAATTCGACCGTGATCACATCACCCGCCTTGCCTGAGGGGTAATCACTCGGTGCCTGATGCACCGCGATCACCTTGCTGTCGGGGAAAGTGCTGGCGTAGAAGTTCGCAGCGTCTTGCGCGTCGTGGTCGAACCACAGGCAAATCGTGTTCTTGGCAGTCATGGCTAGGCTCCAGGGATAGGCCGGGACCTTTCAGTCTAGCCCCTGGGCACGGCACGACGATGGGCGGGGCGCACGCTTGATCGGAGTGCGTCAAGCGCAGTGATTGCCGATGTCTGGCCAAATCAGAAAATCCCTACACGCAGCGGAGAATTATCGAGTCTTTGCACGCTTCACTTATCCATCCGGCAAGCACGATCATCTCCAAAGCGGCCTATAACCGACTTTTTTCAGGGAGATTCAGGTTTGTCGGACTTCCAAGCAAAGCTGCAGCACCTTACCGCTGAACAGGTCGAGGCGCTGTACAGCGAATACATCAGCGGTGAAAAGATTGCACACCTGCTCGAGCGCTACGCCATTGACGTGGCACCCAGCAGCCTGATCAAGGCGTTCCCGCCCCTGCCCTGCGCCGACCTGTGTTGCCCCTACTGCAAAACCAGCCTGTATGAACGGCGTAAAAGCCGCACAGCTTCGAGCTGCCACGAAAACATGGCCTTCTGCAAAACCTGCGAGCATCGCCATTACTTCCCCGGGCGTACCCAGTGGCGCCGCGATTGCGCGTGCCAACCGTGCCTGGCGGCGCGCCAACAGGCCAGGCTGGAGCTGCAAGCACAACAGCGCCAACGCATAAGGGAGCACTGGTCACTGGCCAGACGCCGGCCGATACCTCTGCGCAGCCTTTCGATAACCCGCAAGCTGCAACTGTTGGCCCTGCTCGAGGTGCGAATGGACAAACAGCTTGACCGCCTGCTCCCGGCAGAGCATCCCACTGGCGATGAATGTCTCAGCCCGTCCAAGACCATGGATGCAAACCTGCTGCAGGCTTTGCAAGAAGACCTGATCCTGCTGGTCGACCCTGATTCGCCGCCGGTATGTTTCAGCAATGACCCAACGCCCAAGGCATGGCGTGACAAAGTGTACTGGGTGGTCAATGTAAGCCTGCACGGGCACCAACGTACGCGCCTGGCGCCGCTGCATCGCGCGCTGCTTGAGCTGCTGGGCGCAGGCCCCCGGCCCGAGTGGCGCGAAGAGCTCAGCGAGGCAATCACAACCTTGGCGATTGAAGAGGTGTTTGCCTGCATTGCTTCGCGCTGCGCTGCGCATGGCCTGCCGTTCGAAGCTAGCGCAAAGGCCGAGCGGGTTGTCGCGCAACTGCTCGGTATGCTGCCAGTAGCGTCTGCCTGGTCGCTTGTCGACGGCGCGGTGCACGGCGCGCTTGCCTACAGGGCGCGCAGCCATGTCACGCCGCTTCATGCCAGCAGCACCATTCCCGCCAACATGCTGGCGGCGGCTGAACGGGCCGTGAGGGAGCAGTGGCAGTTCAGCCCGTGCAGCTACGCCAGCAACGCAGTGCTCAACCACTACAGCCGTGTGCTGTTCGATGTACTCCTGCGACAGGCGGATCACGGCCTGCGGCGCAGGATTGCCGAGTACATCGAGCAGCTTCCCTGTCGTGGCGCATAACGGCAGTCACTTCAGGGTTTTTTCCAGGCCCTTGACGATCCCGCGAACAGGCTGCTTCCGACAGGCGAAGCAGCCTGTTCGCCGAGGCGCTCTAGCCCGCCCTTTGCAACATCCTGCAGACAATTCCTACCCCCAGCAGTGAACCTGCTTGCAAAAATGCGGTCTTTCGCTGACGGTCAATCCACCGACCGGTTCGCCGGCCCAGCCAACGTTCCAGCGTCACCGGGCCTATTTTTCCTGATGCAGCGAAGACCCAACATGCCTGAATCCCGCCCAGCCTCCCTCGCCCTCCCTGCCCTGCGCGGCACCCTGATCGCCGCTCTGGTGGCTCTCGCCGCCCCCGTGCATGCCCAAGAGCCGGCCAGCGATGCGCGCTGGGTCAGCGACAGCCTGAGCACCTATGTACGCAGCGGCCCTACCGACGGCCACCGCATCGTCGGCACACTCAAATCCGGACAGAAGCTGACCCTCATCGGCAGTCAGGGCAACTACAGCCAGGTGCGCGGGCAGAACGGTGACCTGGTGTGGATCCTCTCCAGCGACCTGCAATCGGTCCCGGGCCAGGGTGAGCGCTTGCCTGAACTTGACGCACAGGTAGCGCAGTTGTCCGGGCAGCTGAAAACCATCGACGACAGCTGGAAGAACCGCGTGCAGGGCATGCAGGAAACCCTCGACTCGCGCAAAAAGCTGGTCGACGAACTGCAAGCACGCAACCAGGCATTGAACGAACAGCTTGATCAGACCCAGTCGAACCTGCGCGACGCTCAGGCACGCTTGGGTGATGAGAACAAACAGGTAATGATGCGTTACATGGTCTACGGCGGCAGCATTGCCGGCGCGGGCCTGCTGGCGGGGCTGATCCTGCCGGCGCTGACCCGTGGTCGCAAGAAGAACGACCGCTGGTTCTGAGGCTTGTCCGGCCAGGCAACGGGTTGCCAGTACCGGCCTGATCGCCGACGAGCCGGCTCCATAAGCCCCAGAACGAGGTTCCTGAACGGCGGGCTTGCCCGCGCCATTTACTGCCGCAACCGCTCCAGCGCCTGCAGTACGAACCTCGTCGCCCGTTCGGTCTCGCCTTCCCGGCAGGCAATCCCCAGTTGCCGCCACAAGCCAGGGCGCAGCGGCCGGCGCGCTATGCGCCGGTCCAGTTCGGCCATCTCGCCTTCCTGGGGCAGCAAGGTTGCGCCATAACCGGCACCCACCAGGCTCTTGATCGCATCGTTGTAGTTCAACTCGATCCGCGGCTCAGGATACAACCCGGCGGCAGCGAACCACTCTGCGGTCACCCGCGACAGTTGGGTGCTGCTGTCATTGAGAATCAGCGCTCGCTGCCCCAGCCAGGCCGGTGTAACCCTGGCCGGCGGCTGCCAGTCGGCCGGCACGTAGGCCAGGATCGGGTCGCGCCGCCAGGCGGTGACCTTGATGCCCTTGCCCGCCACCTGCGGCAAAGCCACCAGGCCGATATCCAGGGCGCCTTCGCGCAGCCGCAGCAGGGAAGCCTGGGAGGTCAGCACCTGCACCTGCACATCGATGCCTGGATGTGCCACCCGCAAGTGCTCCAATGCCTGGGGCAACAGGTGGGCGATGGCGCCGGTCGAGGCGCCCAGGCGCACCCGACCGGTCAGGCCTTCGACCTGGCGCCGCACTTCATCCAAGGCAAGGTCGGCATCGGCCAACAGCCGGCGGGCACGTACCAGCAGGGTTTCGCCGATGGCGGTGGGGCGCACCTGGTTGCGGTTGCGGGTCAACAGCGGCGCACCGACTCTCGCCTCGAGTTCGGCCACGTGCAGGCTGATGGTAGGCGGCGCCAGGTTGAGCTGGCGCGCAGCCTCGGCGAATGACCCCAGGTCGGTAATGACCACAAGGGTGCGGAGGCGATCGAGGCTGATTTCACGCATGGGGATGGGCCGGTTCAGGGTGCATTTCGTTCAGAAAATATGAACGTCTGCATCATGATATTCAAATTTTATTTACCAAGACGACAGGCGAGCATAGGCCATCTTCCTTTTGAACGGACCCGACCATGCGCACCCCTATTGTCTTCATCGACGGCGACCAAGGCACCACCGGCCTGCAGATCCATGCCCGCCTGCAAGGGCGCACCGATTTGCAACTGCTGACCCTGCCCGAGGCCGAACGCAAGGACCCGCAACGGCGCAGCGACGCCATCAACAGCGCTGACATCGCCCTGCTCTGCCTGCCCGACGCCGCCGCGCGCGAGGCCGTGGCGGCCATCCGCAACCCGGCGGTGCGGGTGATCGATGCGAGCTCCGCGCATCGCACCACCCCCGGCTGGGTCTACGGCCTGCCTGAACTGGACCCGCGGCAGGCCGAGCGCATTGCTTTGGCCAAGCGGGTCAGCAACCCCGGCTGCTACCCCACTGGCGCCATCGCCCTGCTGCGCCCGCTGGTGCAGGCTGGCCTGTTGCCCGCCGACTACCCGCTGAGCATCCATGCCATCTCCGGCTATTCCGGCGGTGGCCGTGCGGCGGTCGAGCGCCATGAGCAGCCCGGGGCGCAGCGGGCGCCCACCCTGCAGATGTACGGCCTGGAGCTGGCGCACAAGCATGTACCGGAAATCCAGCTGCATGCAGGCCTGGCGGCCCGGCCGATGTTCCTGCCTGGTTATGCGGCCTATCGTCAGGGCATCGTCCTGAGCATCCCGCTGCAATTGCGCCTGCTGCCAGGCCAGATCCGCGCCGAGCAATTGCAGGCATGCCTTGAACGGCACTACCAGGGCGCACGCCACGTGATGGTGTCCCCACTGCACCAGCAGGGGGCGGCCTCGCCGCTGGATCCTGAGGCATTGAACGACAGCAACGACCTGCGCCTGGCCCTGTACGCCAACCCCGAACACGGCCAGGTACTGCTCACGGCAGTATTCGACAACCTGGGCAAGGGCGCCTCGGGTGCGGCGGTGCAAAACCTCGAGCTGATGGTCGCAGCACCGCAGGCACACGGCTGACAGGTAAAAAGGGGTAGACTGTGCGCCCCGCATCAACCGGTGCGGGGCGATACAACAGCCGCCGGAGCCCGTCCACCGATGTTCATTCTGAGCCGCCTCGACAGCGTGCCGCCCGAATCCTTCCAGAACCAGATCCGTGAGCTGGTGATCCACCATGTCGGCGAACTGAGCAGCGTCGCCATTCGTGCCGACAACCCGTTGTACCCTCTGTACCAATACGGCGTCGGCATGGAGGTGCATCAGTACCTGCAGGCCATGGACGGTACTCGCGGCCTTGCCGTGGAGCTGACCCTGGCACTGGACGCCGAAGCGCCGGACCAGATGCTCGGTTTCGCCCTTACATTACCGGCCCAGGACAATGCGCAGGCCTGTGCACTGGCCTTTCTCGCCGTGGTGCCCGGGCATCGCCGTCAAGGTATCGGCCGCGCCTTGCTGGCCGATGTGCAGGCACGCTTTGCCAGCGTCGAACTGAACGCCTTTGCCAACCAGGTGCCATGGTTCGAAGCGAGGGGCATGCAGGTGGTGGCCGCCAGTGGGCCGCAAGTGTTGATGAGCAGCACCGGCCAAGCCAGCGGCGCGCTGATCGGCCGCCTGGATATCGCGCCGATTTACCAGGCCACTGAAGTGCACCAGATTCATACCTACCTGCTCAATCAGCAGGGTGAAGATGCGATGCTCGAAGCCGAGCAGCAGCGCGATGAGTGGCTGGATGAGCTGACGGAGCAGGCCCGCGCCTGTGTGAGGCAACGCAAGACGGTGCATTGACCGTGGGGCCTGATCGCGGGCGCCCCCGCGATCAGGCCTGAACAAGCACTTGAGCTAGACCTGACTAACCGGAATATCTCCCCCACCCTTGCCATCGCGCCGCTCCCCTATCCAGTCACTGACCTGCTGGCCGAACTGCGCCGGTGCCTTGCGCCCGAAGCGCCGTGCCAGGTCGAGGATAGTCTGCTGCGCCAGGGCCTCTTCCATCCGCTTTTGCGCCCCCAGCATTACTGCATGGATCGCACAGGTGCCCTCGGTGGCCCAACCCGGCGGTGAGCCTTCGAACAGCGTGCAACGCTCGCGGATCTCGCGGCAGTCGAAGATCTTCTTCGGCCCGTCGATGGCATTGACGATGTCCAGCACGGTGATCTCGTCCGACGGCCGGGCCAGTCGAAAGCCCCCCCGCACGCCTTCGGTCGCTGCCACCAGTTTGGCCCGGGCCAATTTGGTGAATACCTTGGCCAGGTATTCCTGCGGCACCCCCTGCAACTGCGCCAGGTCGCGAACACTCGACTCGCGTGTGTCACCGCGTTCGTCCACCAGGTACAGCAGGCAATGGATGCCGTATTCAACGCCAGCACTGTAGAGCGACATATAAATCTCCGACCAAACTTGTCGCCAATATTACGCTTACCGGCGTGCAATGGCAAAGCCATGAAATGCCATTGGTCGCTAGCCGTGCTCCCTGAGAATACCTATCAAACCCTTTATTCATAGGTCTTTCAACGCTCAGATCGGCTTCTCGGCCAAGGCTCGGCTGGAAAAAAGAGTTGCACGAGAGAACTACGATCAATACAGTCGTAGTTGTTTCGCACAGACACACACCCGTCGAAGCCCCCCCTTACCCACGGAGCATCCTCATGAAATCTAACGTTTTGATCATCGGTGCCGGCTTTGCCGGTGTATGGAGCGCTTTGAGCGCCGCCCGACTGCTCGACCAGGCCCGGCGCGACGACCTGAGCATCAGCGTGCTGGCGCCCCAGCCTGAACTGCGTATCCGGCCACGCTTCTACGAAGCCGACGTGCATGGCATGAGGGCGCCAGTGGGTGAGCTGTTCGAAGCCGTGGGCGTGCAGTTCCTCGCAGGCCATGTGCAGACCATCGACGCCCAAGGGCGCAGCGTGAGCTACACCGACGCGAGCGGCCTGCCCCGGCAGATCGCCTATGACCGCCTGATCCTGGCAGCCGGCAGCCAGGTGGCACGCCCGGCGATAGCAGGCGTGGCCGAACACACCTTTGACGTCGACCAGATGGAGTCGGCCGTGCGTCTCGAGCAGCACCTGGCGGGCCTGGCCGCCCTGCCCGCCTCACCGGCACGCAACACCGTGGTGGTTTGCGGCGGTGGTTTCACGGGCATCGAGACCGCTACTGAAATGCCTGCCCGCCTGCATGCCGTACTCGGTGACGCTGCGGTGCGCGTGCTGGTGGTCGATCGAGGTGCCCAGGTTGGCGCCGCGTTGGGTAAGGGCATCACGCCGTCGATTGTCGCGGCTTGCGAACAGGCGGGCGTCGAGTGGTTGGCCGGCACCTCGGTGGTTGCCGTCGATGCCGGTGGCGTCACCTTGGACAACGGCGAGTATATCGCCAGCAAGACCATAATCTGGACCGTGGGCGTCAAGGCAAGCCCGCTGACCACCCAGGTAGCGGGCGAGCGCGACACCTTCGGCCGTCTAAAGGTGGACGACCACCTCAAGGTGGTTGGCCAGGCACACATCTACGCCACGGGTGACACCGCCTGGGCAGCCGTCGACGAACTGGGCAACCATGCGCTGATGACCTGCCAGCACGCCATCCCCATGGGCCGCTACGCAGGCAACAATGCCATGGCCGACCTGCTCGGCGAACAGCCGGTGGTGTATCGCCAACCCAAGTACGTCACCTGCCTGGACTTGGGCGGCTGGGGCGCGGCGTTCAGTGAAGGCTGGGAGCGCGAACTTAAATTGCAGGGCCAGGAAGGCAAGGCCCTCAAGCGCCAGATCAACAGCGTATGGATCTACCCGCCAGCCGCTGACCGTGCCTTGGCCCTGGCGGCCGCCGACCCATTGATTCCGATCGTTTGACGTAACTTCCTGACAGATCCGTCAATAAATGACGGATTTGTCAGCAGATGACGCTGCATTGAATGTCTGGTCAATAATGATGGCAATATGGCACTATTCTGAAAAACAATAATCAGAGGTGAGGCACATAACTATATTGCAGCACATTGAGCGCTTGGCATCGCCCCGTTGAACCGGGTGTGTGCCCATTTGCTTGATTGCGCACCACCGTCAAGGAACATTCCATGCAGTTACGGAATATGAAGATCGGCATTCGCGCTGCCAGCGTATTTGCCCTGTTGGGCGCCCTGGTCCTGGTCATGGGCCTTATCGCACTCTATGAAACCCGGCAGATGGACGAGGCCACGGACGAAATCCGGGTTACCTGGATGCCCGCCGTGGTCGCCCTCGGTGACATCAGTACCAACCTCGGCCGCGCCCGCGCCATCACCCTGCGCGCCGCGCTGGATGACAGCCCCACCGAGCGCATGCGCAACATCGAGTTGTTCAAAGGCATCAATGAACAACTCAACAACGGCCTGAAGGACTATGAAGCCACCATCATCGCCGCCGATGACCGTGCCCTGTTCAACACATTGATCGCCGCCCATCGACAGTACTTCGGCCTGCAGTCACAGGTACTCAAAGACATTGCCGCCGGCCGCATGGCCGAGGCCAAGCAGCAGATCAGCGGCCCGCTCACCCAGTACGCCGATACCATGATGAAAGCCCTGTCGGCCTTGATCACCTACAACAGCAAGGGGGCCGAACAAGCCTCGCAGCGCAGCAGTGACGTGGCCGACGAAGCCTTCGCAGCCATTATCGGCTCACTGCTGGTGATCATGATCGCCCTGGTGGCCATTGCCACCGTGCTTACCCGCAGCATCGTCGTGCCATTGGCAGATGCCGTGGCCGTGGCCGAACGTGTCGCCACCGGCGACCTGACCCAGGACATCACGGTTACCGGCCGCGATGAGCCGGCTTTGCTGCTGCGTGCCCTGAGCCGCATGCAGGCAAGCCTGCGCGATACCATTCGCAAAATTGCGGCCTCATCCGACCAGCTGGCCTCGGCTTCGGAAGAGCTGCACACGGTTACCGAAGATACCAGCCGTGGCCTGCACCAGCAGAGCGCGGAGATCGACCAGGCGGCCACGGCCGTCAACCAGATGACCGCCGCCGTAGAAGAAGTGGCGAACAACGCGGTGAGCACTGCCGATGCGTCCCAGGGCGCCGACCGCACCACACGCGATGGCCGCGAGCAAGTCAACCAGGCGCTGGCCTCGATCCAGCACCTGGTCGATGACGTTACCGGCACCTCTGCCGAAATCGAGCAGTTGGCCAGCAATGCCAACGAGATCAGCCGCGTGCTCGATGTGATTGGCGCGATTGCCGGCCAGACCAACCTGCTGGCCCTCAACGCCGCCATCGAAGCCGCACGTGCTGGTGAAGCGGGCCGCGGTTTTGCCGTGGTCGCCGATGAAGTGCGTGCCCTTGCCCACCGCACTCAACAGTCCACGGCAGAGATCGAACAGATGATTGCCGGGATTCAGAACGGTACCGAGCGGGCAGTGACGGCCATGCACAGCAGCCAGGGGCGTGCCACCGGTACGCTGGAAGTGGCACAGGGTGCCGGGCAGGCGTTGGAAGTGATTGCCGAGGCGATCGCTTCGATCAACCAGCGCAACCTGGTGATCGCCAGTGCTTCGGAAGAACAGGCACAAGTGGCGCGGGAGGTGGACCGCAACCTGGTCAACATCCGCGACCTGGCGATGCAGACCTCGGCGGGCGCCAACCAGACCAGTGCGGCGGCGCAGGATTTGTCGCGCCTGGCGGTTGATTTGAACGGCATGGTCGCGCAGTTCAAAGTCTGAGCTGAAACTGCTGGGGCCGCTTTGCGGCCCTTTCGCGACACAAGGCCGCTCCTACGCAAATGTTTGAGCTTTTGTGTCGCGAAAGGGCTGCAACGCAGCCCCGGGCAACTACCCCTTGGCGCTAACAGCCCGCACAACCTTCTCGGCCTTGCCCCGCGTAGCCAGGCAGTAATACAACGGCACCGTCACGATCAAGCCGAACAGCCAGGACAAGTCCGCGCCCTCGACAATGTTCGAATAGGGCCCTACATAAAGCGACGTGTTGGCAAACGGCAACTGCACCAGAATCCCGCACGCATAGGCAATGATCGCGTGGGGGTTGAAGCGCCCGTAAATTCCGCCGTCAGCGCGGAAGATCGAAGCAATGTCGTATTCACCCTTCTTGATCAGGTAAAAGTCGATCAGGTTGATCGAAGCCCACGGCACCAGCACCAGCAACAGCGCCAGGATCAGCCCGATAAAGTGGCCGATGAAGTCCGCCGAGGCATTCAGCGCAACCATCCCGCACGCCACCAGGATCACTGCAGCCAGCATTACCCGCACCTTGATGCTGGGCGTCCATTGGGCGAAGAAGGTCTGGATGGCGGTGACGATCGACAGCACCGCACCGTACAGGTTGAGGGCGTTGTGGCTGATGATGTTGAGCAGGAACAGCACCATCAGGATCGGGCCCAGCCAGCCGGTGGCCTGCTTGACCGCATCCATCGCGTCGGTGCCTTGGGGCACGCACAGCACCGCCACCGCACCAAAGCTGAAGCACAGGATGGTGCCCAGGGTGGCGCCGAAGTACGTGGCCCAGAACGGCTTGGCAATACCGACTTCCTTGGGCAGGTAACGCGAGTAGTCGGAGGTGTACGGCGAGAAACTGATCTGCCAGATGGTCCCCAGCGACACGGTGGCGATGAAGCCCGACAGGTTGAACGCGCCTCGGCTGAAGAAGTCGGCCGGCAGTTCCTGGGTAAACATCATGATGAAACCGGCCAGCAATGCCGACCCCATCACCCAGGTGCCAATGCGGTTCAGGCTATGAATGAAGCGGTAGCCGATAACACCGATCGCCGTCGCGCTCAGGGCCCCGATGACGATCGCCGTGGGCATCGGCACGCTTGGGGCAATGCCGTGGATCGACTTGCCTGCCAGCACGATGTTGGAAATGAAGAAACCAACGTAGATCAACGCCGTGAAGAACACGATCAGCAGGGCACCGTACCGGCCGAACTGGCCGCGGCTCTGCACCATCTGTGGGATGCCCAGTTGCGGTCCCTGTGCAGAGGCCAGGGCGATGACCACGCCCCCGATCAGATGGCCCAGCACGATGGCGATCAGGCCCCACAGCAGATTCAGGTTAAATACCTGGACCACCATGGCGCCGGTGACGATAGGCAGTGGCGCGATGTTGGTACTGAACCAAAGGGTGAACAGGTCGCGCGCCTTCCCATGGCGCTCGGCAGGTGGAACGTAATCGACCGTGTGATTCTCGACAAACTGGTGTTGCGATGACGGTTGGGACATGGTTTTCAGCTCGAAAGGTCGTTTTTATCTTTGTAAGGAAACCGCGTCTAGGCGGCCTCTCAGCTGCGGACCATATTATGGTATTCCAAGCTTTTGACAACACTGATTCGGTTTTATAAACCCTTACTGATCCGGTTCAGCAACCGAGGCCACGCCCTGATTATTTCAGCAAAGCCCCATTTCATGCGGCCTTGAGCCATTCATCATGTTTTTTACAGCACTAAAAATTCCGCTTGCAAAACGAGTATTACGGTATACCATCAGACACATCAACGATAAAAAGCGGCCCACCGCTACCCCCTTCGAGGTACACGCCATGATCGACGCAACCGTTTACAAGAACGTCTTGGGCTCCTTCCCCTCAGGCGTCACCGTCATCACCACCCTGGACGACGACGGCTCGATCGTCGGCCTTACCGCCAGCGCCTTTTCTTCCCTGTCGATGGACCCGCCGCTGGTGCTGTTCTGCCCCAACTACAGTTCCGATTCCTACCCTGTGCTGATCAAGAACAAGCGCTTTGCCATTCACCTGCTCTCCGGTGAACAGCAGGCTGAAGCCTACGCCTTCGCCAAAAAGGGCAAGGACAAGGCCGCCGGTATCGAGTGGACCCTGAGTGAACTGGGCAACCCGGTGCTGGCGGGGGCCACTGCGGTGATCGAATGCGAGTTGTGGCGTGAATATGAAGGTGGCGACCACGCGATAATGGTCGGCAAGGTGCACAACCTGATCGTTCCCGAGCAGGCCCCACGGCCGATGGTCTACTGCCGCGGCAAAATGGCCAGCCTGCCCGCCTTCGCCTGAGACGCCTAACGTTATTACTGACGCCTGGCACGCCAGGCGAGACTTTCAAGCTGCGAGGAATGCCCCATGAAATTTTCGTTGTTCGTACACATGGAACGTTGGGATGAACAGGTCAGCCACCGCCAGCTGTTCGAAGACCTCACCGAACTGACCCTGATGGCCGAAAACGGCGGTTTCAGCACCGTGTGGATCGGCGAACACCACGCCATGGAATACACCATTTCGCCAAGCCCGATGCCGCTGCTGGCCTACCTGGCGGCACGCACCGAGAAGATCCGCCTGGGCGCCGGCACCATCATTGCACCGTTCTGGAACCCGATCCGCGTGGCCGGCGAGTGCGCCCTGCTCGACGTGATCAGCAACGGCCGCATGGAAGTGGGCCTGGCCCGGGGCGCCTACCAGTTCGAGTTCGACCGCATGGCCAATGGCATGCCGGCCACCGACGGCGGCAAGGCCCTGCGCGAAATGGTCCCAGCGGTACGCAAGCTGTGGGAAGGCGACTACGCCCATGAAGGCGAAGTCTACAATTTCCCCACCTCTACCAGTGTGCCCAAGCCGGTGCAGCATGGCATGCCGCCGATGTGGATCGCTGCGCGCGACCCGGACTCACACAACTTTGCGGTGAAAAACGGTTGCAACGTGATGGTCACCCCGTTGATGAAGGGTGATGAAGAAGTACTGGACCTGAAAAACAAGTTCCAGGCTGCGCTGGACAACAACCCCGAGGTGCCGCGCCCGCAACTGATGGTGCTGCGCCACACCCACGTGCACAGCCCGTCGGAGCCCGATGGCTGGAAAGTCGGCGCCCAGGCCATTTCGCGCTTCTACCGCACCTTCGATGCCTGGTTCGGCAACAAGACGGTCCCGGTCAACGGCTTCCTGGAGCCAAGCCCCGAATCGAAGTTCGCCGAGGTGCCGGCCTTCGCGCTGGAGAACATCCGCAAGAACACCATGATCGGCACCCCGGAAGAAATCATCGCGCGCATCAAGTACTACCAGGAACTGGGCGTCGACGAGTTCAGCTTCTGGTGCGACAACAGCCTGCCCCACGCCGAGAAGAAGAAGTCGCTCGAGCTGTTCATCAAGGAAGTGGTGCCGGCGTTCGCCTGAATTCCCATTGCCTGAAAGCGTTGCGGGATCAGCCCGCTCCCGGGGGCCGTCATGGCCCTCGCGAGCGGGCGTTTTTTTAGCTGCAAGCTGCAAGCAAGGGCGTACGTGCTCGTCCGCGTGCTTGTGGCTTGGAGCTTGCCGCTTGTGGCTCGAGGCCTGCTCACGCCGCCTTTCGTCTCCTCATCAGAGAAATTTCCAGCGGCCTCTTGCACAACAAATATTATGGTATACCATCAGACAACAAGAGCTGATAACCCTCACCAGGAGCCCCTCATGAGTTTCGAAATCCGCAAGATCGTCACCTACTCCGAAGAGACCCGTATCGAAGGCGGCAAAGCCACCGACAAGCCGGTGACCATGGTCGGCCTGGCCGTGGTGATCAAGAACCCATGGGCCGGCCGCGGCTTCGTTGAAGACCTCAAGCCGGAAATCCGCGCCAATTGCTCCGAGCTGGGTGCGCTGATGGTCGAGCGCCTGACTGCTGCCATCGGTGGTGCCGACAAGATCGAAGCCTACGGTAAAGCTGCCGTGGTCGGCGCTGATGGCGAGATCGAGCACGCTTCGGCGGTGATCCACACCCTGCGCTTCGGCAACCATTACCGCGAAGCCGTACAAGCCAAGAGCTACCTGAGCTTCACCAACAAGCGTGGCGGCCCGGGCACCTCGATCCAGATCCCGATGATGCAAAAGGACGACGAAGGCCTGCGCTCGCACTACATCACCCTGGAAATGCAGATCGAAGACGCCCCGCGTGCCGACGAAATCGTCGTGGTACTGGGCGCTGCCGACGGCGGCCGCCTGCACCCGCGCATCGGCAACCGTTACATCGACCTGGAAGAACTGGCTGCCGAAAAAGCCAACGCTCAATAACAACAACCAAGACGGGCCGGGGCGTGGCGTGCTTACCCGCCGCGCCCGACCTTCAAGGAGCGCCCTCCATGATTCAGCCTGTCGCTGAACGTACACCGGCCGGGACCAGTTACCTGGCCCAAGGCCAGGGCCAACCCGTGGTGCTGATCCACGGCGTGGGCCTGAACAAGGAAATGTGGGGCGGGCAGTTCGTGGGCCTGGCCAACGACTACCGCGTCATTGCCTACGACATGCTCGGCCATGGCCAGAGCGCACTGCCTGCCGCCGACACCGGCCTGGAAGGCTACGCCGCCCAGCTGGCAGAACTGCTCGACCACCTGCAGATCGCCCAGGCGACCGTGATCGGCTTCTCCATGGGTGGCCTGGTCGCACGTGCCTTTGCCCTGAACTACCCGCAGCGTTTGTCTGCGCTGGTGGTACTCAACAGCGTGTTCAACCGCAGCCCGGAACAGAGCGCCGGCGTCATCGCACGCGCGGCCCAGGCTGCCCAGCAAGGCCCCGACGCCAACGTCGACGCCGCGCTCGACCGCTGGTTCAGCCGGGAATACAAGGCAGCCAACCCGGCGCAGGTCGCCGCGATTCGCCAGGTACTGGCGAGCAACGACCCGCAGGGTTACCACACCACTTACTCGCTGTTCGCCACCCAGGACATGTACCGCGCTGGTGACCTGGGCAGCATTCAGGTGCCGACACTGATCGCCACCGGCGAACTCGACTCGGGCTCCACCCCGGCCATGACCCGCCAGCTCGCTGCCAGCATTCCTGGCGCGCAAAGTGTGGTCCTCGCCGAGCAACGGCATATGATGCCGGTGGAGGCACCCCGTGAAGTCAACAAGATGCTTCTGGATTTCCTCAGCCAAGCCCGCACCCTCACCGAATCCGCCAAGGGGATTGTTGCATGACCCTCGTTCGTTTCCAGATGTGCATCGACGGCCAATGGCTCGATGCCCAGAGCGGCAAGACCTTCGACAGCCTCAACCCGGCCACCGCCCAGGCCTGGGCGCAACTGCCCGACGCTGATGAAGCCGATGTGGAGCTGGCCGTCCAGGCCGCCCAGCGTGCGTTCGACAGCAAAGCCTGGCGCAGCATCACCGCCACTGCGCGGGGCAAACTGCTGCGCAAGCTGGGTGACCTGATTGCCGAGAACAAAGAACATTTGGCTCAGCTGGAAAGCCGTGACAACGGTAAGCTGATCCGCGAAACCCGTGGCCAGGTCGGTTACCTGCCGGAGTTCTTCCATTACACCGCGGGCCTGGCCGACAAACTCGAAGGCGGCACCCTGCCGCTGGACAAGCCGGACCTGTTCGCCTACACCGTGCACGAACCAATCGGCGTGGTGGCCGGGATCATCCCGTGGAACAGCCCGCTGTACCTCACCGCGATCAAGCTGGCGCCAGCCCTGGCCGCCGGCAACACCATCGTGCTCAAGCCTTCCGAGCATGCCTCGGCGACCATCCTCGAGCTGGCCCGCCTGGCCCTGGAAGCTGGCTTCCCGCCGGGCGTGGTCAACGTGGTCACCGGCTACGGCCCCAGCACCGGCGCTGCGCTGACCCGCCACCCGCTGGTGCGCAAGATCGCCTTCACCGGCGGCGCCGCCACCGCTCGCCACGTGGTGCGCAGCAGTGCCGAAAACTTCGCCAAACTGTCGCTGGAGCTGGGCGGCAAGTCGCCGAACATCATTTTCGCCGACGCCGACCTGGACAGTGCCATCAACGGCGCTGTGGCCGGCATCTATGCCGCCTCCGGGCAAAGCTGCGTGGCAGGTTCACGTTTGCTGGTACAGGACGAGATCTTCGACGCGTTCGTTGCCCGCCTGATCGAGCGGGCCAAGCGCATCCGCATCGGCAACCCCCAGGACGAAGCCAGCGAAATGGGCCCGATGGCCACCGCCCAGCAGTTGGCCGTGGTCGAAGGCCTGGTTGCTGCGGCCAAGGCTGAAGGCGCCAAGTTGCACATGGGTGGCAAGCGTGCCGAAGTCGAGGGCGAAGGCTGGTACTACGAGCCGACGCTGTTCGAGTGCGACAGCAACTCGATGACCATCATGCAGGAAGAAGTGTTCGGCCCGGTCGCTGCGGTCATCCGCTTCAAGACCGAGGAACAGGCCCTGGCCATTGCCAACGACTCGCAGTTCGGCCTCGCTGCCGGCATCTGGACCCGCGACCTGGGCCGTGCCCACCGCCTGGCCCGTGACGTACGTTCGGGGATCATCTGGGTCAACACATACCGCGCAGTGTCGGCCATGGCACCGATCGGCGGCTTCAAGAACAGCGGCTACGGCCGTGAAAGCGGCATCGATTCGGTGCTGGCCTATACCGAGCTGAAGACCGTGTGGATCAACCTGTCCACCGCGCCGATGCCCGACCCGTTTGTGATGCGCTAAGAGGTAATACACGATGATCGAACCAGGCATCTACAAAGACGTGATGGGCTCCTTCCCGTCCGGGGTTACGGTGGTCACCACCCTGGACGCCGACGGCGCCATTGTCGGCATCACCGCCAGCGCGTTCAGTGCGCTGTCGATAGACCCGGCGCTGGTGTTGTTCTGCCCCAACTACGCCTCTGATACTTACCCGATCCTGCGGGACAGCAAGCAGTTCGCGATCCACCTGCTGTCCGCCGAGCAGACCGCCGAGGCCTATGCCTTCGCTGGCAAAGGCAAGGACAAGGCCAAGGGCATCGAGTGGCACCTGAGCGAGCTGGGCAACCCGCTGCTGGCCAAGGCCACGGCGATCATCGAGTGCGAGTTGTGGCGCGAATACGACGGCGGTGATCACGCGATCATCGTCGGCGCGGTGAAAAACCTGGTGCTGCCCGCTGACCCGGTGACCCCGATGGTCTATCACAGAGGCAAACTGGGCGCCCTGCCGCCGCTGGGCTGATGCCCTTGGGGCTGCTGCGCAGCCCGATACTTCTTTTTCAGGGGCCGCGCGACCCTCTCACCCTTGGTTGCGGCCCCTCTTTTGATTCGGAGCTAGGCAATGAGCAACGAAAAGTACGAAAAAGGCCTGCAGATCCGTACGCAGGTGCTGGGCGAGGACTACGTCAACCGCTCGATCCAGAACGCCGACGACTTCACCAAGCCTTTGCAGGAGCTGGTTACCGAGTACTGCTGGGGCCATGTCTGGGGCCGCGATGGCTTGTCGCTCAAAGAGCGCAGCATGATAAACTTGGCCATGATTTCCGCGCTCAACCGGCCCCACGAGCTCAAGCTGCATATTCGCGGCGCCTTGCGTAATGGCCTGAGCCGTGAACAGATTCGCGAGATCCTGCTCCAGGTCGGCATTTATTGCGGCGTGCCCGCGGCGGTGGACAGTTTCCGCCTGGCCCGCGAGGCGTTCGCCGAAGCCGATGCGGAGTCAACCCGTTAACAACGGGCTGTTCGAACCACTGCAGGGAGCACCTCGGTTCGGGGTGTTCCGCGATGTTGGCGAAACAGCCTCATAAAGAGCGCACCTGATGAAACGCCAGCCACTCGACGACAGCTTCAAGGTCAACCGCAACCCCGTAACACTGCGTGAAATCGTGCTCGACAAGCTGCGCGGCGCGATCATGAATTTCCACCTGCTCCCGGGCGATCGCCTGGTCGAGCGCGACCTCTGCGACCGCCTCGGCGTCAGCCGTACCTCGGTGCGTGAAGCCCTGCGTCACCTGGAGTCCGAAGGCCTGGTGGAATTCGCCGATGCCAAGGGCCCACGCGTGGCCATCATCACCCTGGAAGACGCCCGCGATATCTACGAGCTGCGCTGTGTACTCGAAGGCCTGATCGTGCAGCTGTTCACCCTCAATGCCAAAGCCAAGGACATCCGGGCCCTGGAGCGGGCGCTGGAGGTCAACCGCGAGGCACTCGAGGAAGGCGAGTTGCAACAGGTGCTGGACTCTGTGCAAGGCTTTTACGAAGTGCTGCTCGAAGGCTCCGGCAACCAGGTCGCAGCGCAACAGCTGCGCCAGCTGCAGGCCCGCATCAGCTACCTGCGCGCCACCTCGGTGTCGCAGCAAAACCGCCGTGGCGCCAGCAACCTTGAAATGGAAAAAATCGTCGACGCCATCAAGAGTGGCGACCCGCTGGTCGCCCACCAGGCCTCGGTCGATCATGTGCGGGCCGCCGCCAAGGTGGCGCTGGACTACCTGCGCCAGAAGCAGGACGACAACACCAAGGTGCGCGACATGGTCGAGCCTTTGGCCCTGAAGGAACCCCGTATAGAACCCCGCATAGGCCGCTGACCATGCCCAACGCCCCGCGCTACTGCCCGCACTGCACCACAGAACTGGCCCGGGGCGTTCCCGACGGCGACACCCACGAGCGCCTGCACTGTACCGGGTGCGGCTATGTCCACTACATCAACCCGAAGATCATCGCCGGCTGCATCATTGAGCGCGATGGCAAGTACCTGCTGTGCCAGCGGGCGATCCCGCCCCGCCCAGGCACCTGGACATTGCCGGCCGGGTTCATGGAGGCCGGCGAAACCACCGAGCAGGCAGCGCTGCGTGAGGTGTGGGAGGAAAGCGGTGTGCGTGCCGAAATCGTCTCGCCCTACTCGATCTTCAGCGTGCCGAAAATCAGCGAGGTGTACATCATCTTTCGCGCCATCGCTACCGAGGAAACCGGGCAGTACGGGCCCGAGACGCTGACCTACACGTTCTTCGAACCCGACCAGATCCCTTGGGAAGAGATCTACTACCCGGCGATACGGCAGATTCTCGAGCGTTACATCCTCGAGCGGCAGGCTGGGGTGTACGGGATCTACATGGGCAATGACGACACCGGCAAGGTGCACTTCATTCGCTGAGCCTGCTGCGGCCTCATCACCGGTGCAGGCTGCATAAAGCCCTCGCCAATCCGCTATTCTCGGTGCACCCTTATCATCCCCGGCAGAAGGATGGGCAGAGCACACATGGCTAAATGGCTGGACGGCGGCGGGCTGATGGCCGAACGCATTCGCAATCACGACTGGACCACCACCTCCCTGGGCCCGATCGAGACCTGGCCTGACGTACTCAAGACCACCGTGGCCCTGTGCCTGGCCTCGCGCTTTCCTCAGGCAATTCTCTGGGGGCAAGACCTGCTCACCCTGCACAACGACGCATTTCTGCCAATTCTTGGCAAAAAACCGCAAGCGTTGGGCAAGCCGTTTCGCGAAGTATGGCAAGAAGCCTGGGCCGACATCGAGGCCATGGCCGAACGCGCCTTGGGCGGTGAAGCCGTCTATATCGAGGACTTCCCGCTGACCATCGACCGCAACGGCGGCCCGGAGTGCGCTTACTTCACTTTTTGCTACAGCCCTATCCGCGACCAAAACGGCGAAGTGGTGGGCATGCTCGACACGGTCACCGAAACGACCGCCAGCGTGGTCACCAACCAGCGGCTGGCGTTTCTGGACGACCTGGGCCGGGCCGTGGCCAATGCCACCGACTCGGACCGGGTAATGACCATCACCACCGGCATGCTGGTGGAGCACCTGCAGCTGTCCAGCTGTGCGTACGCCGTGATGGATGCAGACCAAGATGGCTTCACCATCTGCGGCGACTCTGTAGCACCCGGCTCGCCACGGCTGGTGGGCCACTACCGCCTGGGCGACTTTGGCCGCCTGGCGGTCAGCCGGCTGCGCAATGGCCTGCCGCTGGTTATAACCGACAACCTGAACGAACTGCCCAGTGAGGAAGCCGCCACCTTTCAGGCCATTGGCATTACCGCAACCATCTGCATGCCATTGATCAAGGCAGGCCGACTCACCGCGCTGATGGCCATCCACGACAAGGCGCCACGGCGGTGGTCGCCTTACGAGCAGGCGCTGATCGGAGAAGTGACGGAACGTTGCTGGGCGCATATTCAGCGGGTCCAGGCCCATGCCGAAGTGCGCGAGGCGCTGGCCGCACTGGAATCGCTCAACGCAAGCCTGGAACACCGGGTCGAAGAACGCACCGCTCAGCTGTTGCATACCGAAGCGGTCCTGCGCCAGGCACAGAAGCTCGAAGCCATCGGCCAACTGACCGGTGGCGTGGCCCATGACTTCAACAATCTGCTGACGATCATTCGCTCGTCACTGCACTTCCTGCAGCGGCCGAACCTCGACGAAAGCCGTCGCGAACGCTATCTCAAGACCATGACCGACACGGTCGACCGCGGCGCCAAGCTGACCGGCCAGCTGCTGGCCTTCGCCCGTCGTCAGGCATTGAGCCCCCAAGTACTCGAAGCCGGATCGCGCCTGCAGGCCATGGCCGACATGCTTGATGCCGCTACGGGCGCGCGGGTCCAGGTAAAACTGGAGTTGCCATCGACGCCATGCCACATCCGCGCCGACCTCAGCCAACTGGAAACCGCAGTGATCAACCTGATGCTCAACGGCCGTGATGCCATGGCTGGCGAAGGCACCTTGCACCTGCGCCTGCTGCCCAACCAAAGCATGTCTGGCCTGCGCGATCATCAAGAGCACCCAGAGCCGTTTGCCGCCATCTCGGTGGTGGACAGCGGTGTCGGCATCGCCGCCGAGTTGCTCGACCGTATCTTCGACCCGTTCTTCACCACCAAGGCGCCCGGCGAAGGCACAGGGCTTGGACTGTCGCAGGTGTTCGGCTTCGCCAAGCAATCAGGGGGCGATGTAGAGGTAGCCAGCATCCAGGGCCAAGGGACCACCTTTACGCTGTACCTGCCACAAGTGGAACAGCCTGCCGAGCAGGCCAATGCGGCCGCAGAGGCCAGCCAACCGCTGGTGAGTGGCGCGCGGCGAAGAATATTGGTGGTGGAGGACGACCCGGACCTGGGCACTTTCACCGCACAGATCCTCGAAGACCACGGCTACCGGATCAGCTGGGTGAACTCTGCGGAAGAGGCCTTGATGGCGTTGGACGGCGCGGCGGGAGATTTCGATGCGGTATTTTCCGATGTGATGATGCCCGGCATGGGCGGCTTGGCCCTGGCCCGCGAGCTACGCCGCCAGCGCCCGCAATTGCCTGTGATCCTCACCTCCGGCTACAGCGACGCGAT
Source organism: Pseudomonas sp. p106 (assembly GCF_003936645.1). Classification (NCBI taxonomy): domain Bacteria; kingdom Pseudomonadati; phylum Pseudomonadota; class Gammaproteobacteria; order Pseudomonadales; family Pseudomonadaceae; genus Pseudomonas; species Pseudomonas sp. p106. Next base: position 258,359 of record NZ_RHQR01000001.1, on the reverse strand, counting down.
TGCCGAAGGCGGCCATGAGGGGTTCACATTCCTGGCAAAGCCCTATTCGGCAGAGCAGGTATGCCTGCTGCTTGGGAAGGTGCTGGGGCCCTGATGGCTGTCAAGGCTTGCCGGTAAGCAAGCGCGCCACACTCTGCGCCAGTTCTGCGCGCCGGTACGGCTTGCGCAACACCTCGAAGCCCTTGAGTTCGCGCGGTGTCAGGTTGGCGTAGCCGGTAATGATCAGCACTGGCAGGTCAGCCTGACGCTCGCGCATCCGTTGAGCGAACCGCACCCCGGTCATATCAGCCATGACATGATCGGTCACCAGAACATCCGGCCACCAGCCCTTCTCCACCAGCTGCAACGCTGCAGCGGCACTGGCGGCTTCGGTCACCTGATAACCCAGTTCACGCAACTGCAGCGCTGTGGCATGGCGCACGATCTCCTCGTCGTCCACCAGCAGCACCCGAAGTGCGCCGTCGGCAAGCGGTACTTCGGCCATTTCACTGTCACGACACACCGCAGCCACATCGCTGCTCGGCAGCCATAACGTGGCAACGGTACCCTCCCCTTGCTGCGAGCGTATCTGGAAGCCGCCACCGGACTGTACGGCCAGCCCCTGGACCATCGGCAGGCCAAGACCAGTGCCCTTTCCCACGCCTTTGGTGGAATAGAACGGTTCGACGCAGCGGCGCAACTGATCTTCGTCCATGCCACTGCCACTGTCGCGAACCTGCAGCCACACCAGCGTCCCTTCAGTGAGGCCCGCAGGCCTTGGGGGCCCGTCGGCCTCAAGCCCTGCGCAGATCCTCAAGGTGCCACCGTCGCCCATGGCGTCGCGGGCGTTGACCGCAAGGTTGAGCAGCGCCAGTTCCAGTTGATGGGGGTCTACGAGGACTGCAGGCAGGGCTGGGTCAATCTGTACCTGCACGGCAACTGTCGGCCCCAGTGATCGGGCCAGCAGCTCGTGCATGTCTTCTACCAGAGCGGCCAACGACACGGCCTGTGGCTTGAGCGTTTGTCGGCGGGCAAAGCTGAGCAACCGCCCGACCAGATTGCGCGCACGCTCGGCAGCCTGCAGCCCCCCGTCGATCAGGCGCGGGGCACGTTCGGAGTGCGGCTGCCGGCGCAGCAACTCAAAAGAGGCGATGATGGGCGTGAGCATGTTGTTCAAGTCATGGGCAATACCGCCAGTCAACTGCCCGATCATTTCCAGCTTGTGCGCTTCGTGCAACTGCAGCATCGCAGCCTCACGCTGGGCGAGTGCCGCCGTGACGCGCTCCTCCAGGCTGTCGTTGAGCAGGTGCAGGGCGCGTTCTGCGCGGGCATGGGTAATGGCCGCCCAGCCTTGCTTGGCGGTTTCCGCCACCAACTGGCATTCCTCTTCAAGGCACTGGCGCGGGCTATGAAAGTGCACGCCAAGCATGGCCTCCAGGCGACCGCCACGCAGCACCGGTACATGCAGCGTGGAGCATAGGCCGCTCAGGGGTGACGTTGCGCTGTCATGCGCTTGCTGCACCACCTGCCCTGCCGCCAACTGCTCATGCAGCGATGCGCCGTAAGTCGCATAGTGGTGTTGACCGACCAGCGAGGGCACGCCCTCAGCCCAATCGTGCGCGACCTTGAAACCTGCGCCATCGCCCTGATCTTCGCCAAAACAGACTTGCGCCGCCCCCAGGTGCTCGGCCAGGCGGCTCACCACATAGGCTTCGATGCGGTCTGCTTCGCCCAGCCCGGGCAACGTGCGGCCCAACTCCAGCAAGAACGCCTGGTTCTGCTGGAGGCGCACCCGCTCGGTGGTCTCGGTGACCAGGCACAGCACACCGCCGACACTTCCATCGGCCTCACGCACCGCGGAATAAGACACATCGAAGTACACCGTCTCACCCAATCCGTGGCGTTCTATATAGAAGGGGCGATCCTTGGCCGAGAAGGTCTGGCCAGTCTCACGCACGCCACGCAGCAACGGCTCGAGGTCATGCCACAGTTCGCGCCAGTATTCCTTGCCTGGACGCCCCAATGCGTGGGGATGCTTGCTGCCAATGGTCGGCGCATAGGCGTCATTGTAAAGCGCAGCAAAGGCCTCACCCCAAAACAGCACGAACTGCGCCTGGGCCGGCAATAATGTGGCCATCACCGCCTGCAAGTGGGGCGACCATGCTTGAGGCGGGCCGAGCGGCGAGTCGCTCCAGTCCATCGTCTGCAGCAGGGTGCCGATGGCACCGCCATTGAGCAGGAAGTGTGGTAGCGGATTGGGGGTTTCGTGTCGTTGAAGCGGTTTCATGTCTGGGAAGTCCCGGGCATATTGCCATCTATCTGAGGATAAGAGATGTGCAATAAACAGTTCGTTCCCAGGGATTGGCCGTTAATTACTCGCCCGCTCAGCCGAGCATGCGCAGCCGAGCATGCGCAGCACAGGCACCATCAGCCGAGTTGCCCGATCATCAACCCCAGCGCCACCAGGATCATCACCGTTCCCGATAACCGCCCGACCCACTTCGCCGCCTCCGGCCGGGTACTCAGGACGGCTTTGGCGCCATAGCCGACCAGCAGATAGATCACCAGCGAACTGCACAGGTGGACCAACCCCAGCAGCAGGATCTGCACAGGCACCGGCCAGCTCGACTGTGGGTCGGTGAATTGCGGCAGCAAGGCCAGGAAAAGCAGGAACACCTTGGGGTTGAGCCCGCTCACGCAAAAGCCTTTTAGCGCCCAGCGCGAGCCGCTATCACCTGCATCACCCGGCCCTCCTTGCGGCACCGCCGGGCTCAGCAACAGGTTGCCGCCCAGCCAGAGCAGATAGGTGCAGCCAGCCAAGGTCAGCAACAATAAGGCCAGCGGGTGCCCGGCAACCAGGCTGCCCACGCCAGCTGCAACGATCAGGGTTGCCAGAAAATGCCCGGACAGCATGCCGGCTACCGCAGGCATCACCCAGCGCCCGCGCATGCCGGCCGAGATGGCGTAAGCCCAGTCTGCACCGGGGGTGATCACGAACAGCAATGACACGGCCCAGAACGCCGTCAGCACACTGATTGCCACTTGAGTCTTCCTTCACGGGATTTGGAGTGAGGAAAGCGTACGGATTCCATCAAGGGATTATCTTTCGTATATTTCCCTTTCAGGCCTTATTGATGGAAGATTCTTCTCCGTGGACAGGACAGACCGCAAGATACTTGCCGAACTGCAAAAAGATGGTCGTTTGTCGGTTACCGAGCTGGCCGATCGCGTGGGGCTGAGCCTCTCGCCTTGCCATCGGCGGCTAAAGGCGCTGGAGGAATCGGGGGCCATCCTCGGTTACCACGCACGCCTGGCACCAAGCGCCCTGGGGCTGAACTTCGCCGCGCTGGTGTTCGTCACGTTGCGCGAAGTCACCCGTCAGCCGGTGGCGGATTTCGAGGCGGCACTGGGCGAAATTCCGCAGATCGTCGAGGCGCAGCGGCTGTTCGGCGACCCGGATTACCTGCTGCATGTCGTGGCAAAAGACCTGCCGGCGTTTCAGAAACTGTATGACGAACAGCTGACCAGCATTCCCAACGTGAAGCGCTTGAGTTCGACCTTGGTGATGAAAGAGGTGATTCAGGACCGGATGCTGCCGATGTAATTGCATGCACTTCAATCGGGCAGCTCGCACCAACACCGCACACCCGTTTGAACGCATATCTGCTCAAACCGGCCAAACCCGCGCCTCCCAGCCCGGTGGCGCGCTCTTTGCTACCACTGGCCCCTTAACCTTTTGTCAGCCTTAGGTTTTTTAAGGTTTATGGGCACATATTTACTAATTTCTCCTTCCCCCCGCACCCCGCATCATCGCTCCAACAAGAACGCGTCGCCCTTTGCCGGCACGCACCCGGGCAGCACCCGATGCCCCACCTTGCCTTGGAGTCAGTCATGACCAGTGCAGCCAATTCGGCACCCCTCATAGAAAAACACACGATCGGCTACGTGCCCCCGCAAGACCGCCATGGAAAGGTAAGGGATCTGTTCACGCTGTGGTTCGGCGGCAACATCGCACCGCTGCCTATCGTCACCGGCGCGCTCGGCGTGCAGCTGTTTCACCTGAACCTGCTGTGGGGCATCATCGCCATTCTGGTTGGCCACCTGGTCGGCGGGGTGCTGATGGCGCTGCACTCGGCCCAGGGCCCGCAAATGGGCATCCCGCAGATGATCCAGAGCCGCGCCCAGTTCGGCTCGCTCGGGGCACTGCTGGTGGTGGTGATCGCCGGCGTAATGTACATCGGCTTTTTCGCCTCCAACATCGTCCTGGCCGGCAAATCGCTGCATGGCGTGGTAGACAGCGTGCCGGTACCGGTAGGTATCGTCATCGGCGCGCTGGGCTCGGGGATCATCGGCATCATCGGCTATCGCTTCATCCACGTGCTCAACCGCATCGGCACCTGGGTACTGGGCATCGGCATCGTGGTCGGTTTCGGCTACATCTTCACCCACGTGCAGAGCGACGATTTCCTCACCCGCGGCGGCTTCAACCTGGCCGGCTGGCTGGCCACCGTGTCGCTGGCGGCGCTGTGGCAGATCGCATTCGCCCCCTACGTGTCGGACTATTCGCGTTACCTGCCGGCTGACGTGAAGGTGTCTTCTACCTTCTGGACCACCTACCTGGGGTCGGCGCTGGGCTCGAGCCTGTCGTTCATCTTTGGCGCCGTGGCAGTGCTGGCGATACCCGCCGGCATGGACACCATGGACGCGGTCAAGCTCGCCACCGGCACCCTCGGCCCGATCATGCTGGTGCTGTTCCTGCTCAGCGTGATCAGCCACAACGCCCTCAACCTCTATGGCGCAGTGCTGTCGATCATCACCCTGATCCAGACCTTCGCCTACCGCTGGATCCCCACAGCCAAGAGCCGTGCGGTACTGTCGCTGATCGTGCTGGCGGCCTGTTGCGTAGTGGCAGTATTCGCCTCGGCGGACTTCATCGGCCACTTCGTCGACATGGTGCTGGTGTTGCTGGTGGTGCTGGTGCCGTGGACCGCGATCAACCTGATCGACTTCTATGTGATTCATAAAGGCGACTACGACATCCAGTCGATCTTCAAGGTCGATGGCGGTATCTACGGGCGCTACAACCCACAGGCGCTGACTGCCTATGCAGTGGGTATCGTGGTGCAGATTCCGTTCATGAACACGCCGCTGTACGTGGGGCCGATCTCCGAGCACATCAACGGTGCCGACCTGTCCTGGCTGGTGGGCCTGCTGATCACTTCGCCGCTGTACTGGTGGCTGGCGAGCCGCGACAGTGCCTATCGCCGTCGCCAAGCCAGCGCCAAGCTCGCGGCCGCAAGCTGATCAGGCAGATGCGCCAGGGCCTGGCGCAATGACAATCGCCTGGAAACGGGCGGTTGTGACAGCTCAGGGCGCCGCCAGCCACTGCTCGGTGTGTGAGCGTCTGCTGATAATGCCGCAGTTGTTTGGCCTTTCGTGAAGATATCTTCACCTTCCTTGCATCTGCCCAGTGCGGGAAATAGGATTATCGCAAATCCGAATCATTACCATCACGGGTAGTTCGATGTATCTGTGCGACTTGCCGCGTCAGCAAAAAGCGTTCGTCACCGAAGTTCTGAAGGCGGACACCACTGACTGCCTCAGCCAGCGCCTGCAGGATATCGGATTTGTCCCCGGTGAACCCGTAGCGGTAGTGGCGCGCGCGCCGTGGGGCGCAGACCCCATTCTTGTGCAGGTTGCCGGCACCCGCTTCGCTCTGCGCCGTAATGAAGCCATGCGCATAGTGGTCGAGGTAGCCCTCTGATGTCCGGGACCCGCTTAGCCCTGGTCGGCAACCCAAACTGCGGAAAGACAGCACTCTTCAACTTGCTCACGGGTGCTCGGCAAAAGGTGGCGAATTACGCTGGGGCGACGGTCGAGCGTAAAGAGGGCGTGCTTCGCACACTTTCAGGCCGAGCATGCTGCGTTCTAGATTTACCGGGCACTTACAGCCTTTCTGCCGTGAGCGAAGATGAACGGGTAACACTGCGCGTGCTCCAAGGCGACTATCCCGGCGAGAAACGCCCTGATTTACTACTGTGCGTAGTCGACGCCACCAACCTTCGTTTGCACCTGCGTTTTGTTCTTGAAGTACAACGCTACGGCATTCCCATCATCCTGGTCTTGAACATGGCCGATGCGGCGCGCAAGCGCGGTATATGCATCGACACGAGCAAGCTGTCAGCGGCGCTGGGTGCACCTGTTGTGCAGACCATCGCTGTTCGTCGCGACGGGGCTGATGAGTTGCTCAAGGCACTCGATGCCAACTGCGAACACCACGTCGCAGCGGTGCCGATGACAGGGGATCTGCACACCCGGGTTCGTCAGATTCTCGCGACTTGCGTGGTAACCCCGCAGTTGGGCGATACACGCGTAGATGCCATTGACCGATGGCTGATACACCCGCTAGCGGGCCCTTTAGTGCTGTTGACGGTCATGCTGCTGGTTTTTCAAAGTGTCTACCTGGTTGGTAAACCTATCACCGATGCCATCGCTGACAGTTTCGACATGCTGGCAACGGTGACCCGCACCCTTCTACCTGCCGGACCGCTACAAGGTTTGCTGTGCGACGGATTGATCGGTGGCCTGGGCACCGTGCTGGGTTTCATGCCGCAAATTCTGGTGCTGTTCTTCTGTATTTTCGTTTTGGAGGAGTCCGGTTATCTGCCCCGCGCAGCGTTCATACTCGATCGACTGATGCGAGGGGTGGGCCTGTCGGGTCGTTCGTTCATTCCTTTGCTGTCAAGCTTTGCCTGCGCCATCCCGGGAATCATCGGGGCACGCAGCATCAGCGATCGTTACGACCGGCTTACAACCATACTGGTAGCACCGTTGATGACCTGCTCGGCACGCTTGCCGGTATATGCGCTTCTGATAGGCGCCGTGATACCCGACAAAACCATAGCCGGGGTGCTTGGCTTGCAGGGGCTGGTACTTCTTGCGCTCTATTTACTGGGGATCATTGGTGCCATGGCCGTAGGCTGGGTATGCAAGCAGCTGAGGCCAACGGCCATGGCGCAACCGCTGCTGATGATGGAGCTGCCTGCCTACAGGATGCCCTGCGCACGGGACCTGGCCCAGAGACTGTGGGAGCGTGGGTACCTGTTTCTCAAGAAACTCACGGGGGTGATCCTGGCCCTTACGGTCATCATGTGGTTCATCTCTACATTCCCAAGTGCCCCTGTGGGTGCTGCCGGAGCCGCTATCGATTACAGCGTGGCGGGCTATCTGGGCAAAGCCCTGCAGCCGCTTTTTGCGCCGCTGGGTTTCAACTGGCAAATCACCTTGGCACTGATCCCGGCATTCGCAGCCAGAGAAACGGCGGTGGCAACGCTGGCAACGGTGTATTCAGTGGCTGGCGCCGAGGATGTGTCGTCGCTTGGCCAAGCCTTGTCGGCCCAGATCTCGTTGGCCAGCGCGTTGTCGCTGATGGTGTGGTTCGCATTCGCGCCTCAATGCATGTCGACCTTGGCGGTGATCCGTAAGGAGACTGCCAGTTGGCGGCAGGTAGGTTTGGCGTTCGGCTATATGTTTGCTGTAGCGTACGTCATGGCGTGGCTGACCTACTGCATCGTTCGGGCTGCCTCATGAGCCTCCTGGTTCAGTACGCAATCGTAGCGCTTGTGCTGCTTGGCTGCGCGCGCAGCCTGTGGCGCCGTTTGAGACCGTCCGCGGCAGGAACTTGCGCAAGCAATGGGTGCGGCACCTGCGCTGCAGGATGTCAGCCGGCCCAAAGGATACCGGCTGAAAATCTGCCAACGACCACCAAGGGCAGCGCCGAACAAGCGCCATGACGGACATGCCCTCCACCAGCCTGGGCGGCGTAAACCGCTCGGGTTTTTTGTCGTTTTCCGTTGGAACACCAAATGAAAAAATTGATCCTACCTGTCGCCATTTTCATCAGCGTTATCATTGCTGGGAAAGCATCCGAACACTTCGGGTTAGAGGGCGGCTGGAAAATCGGCCTGCTCTGCATCGTGGCAGCCGTTGTCCAGATCCTGATTACGCGTCACCAACGCACGCAGCGATAATACAAAGAATAGAAAGCGCCATTATTTGCCCTCGGGCAACAGGCTCCGGTCGAACATGAATGGCCGATCTCCCTGCGGCGTATATTGATACAACTGCTGTGGCCTGCCGAGCCGCGGCTGATTCTTCTCCCCCGTATCACACACCCAACCCAGCTCACGCAGGCGCTCCAGGCGCTTGCGCAGCGAGGTGTTGTTCACGGCCTGGCCCAGGCACGCCTGCACCGCCCCCAATGCATCGAGCACCGTGAACTTCTCGGCCAGCAGGTTCAGCGGCAGGCTGCTGTACACCGTCTTGCTCGCCAACCGTTCGCGGGCGCGCTCCACCAGCAGGTTGTGATCGAACGGCAGCAGGACCTTGCGGCCCAACACACTGTCCAGGTCAAAAAAGGCCAACTGGTCACCTTCGACCTGCTGCCGAGGGTCAAGCAAGGCAAGGTAATAGGTGCTCAACGACCAACCGCGCGGGTCGCGGAAGGCATTGCCTTCGGTGCCTACCTGCTCCAGGTAACGCGGCAGCACCCGGGCCTTCTCGCCCAGCGCGCGCTCAGCGGCGGCCTCCAGGCTGGTGTCCGGGGTACGGCCATTGACGAGCACGCCGGGCAAAGCCCACTGAGCGGCATGGGGCTCGCGCTCGCGGCGATGCAACAACACTTGCAGATGCTGGGCTTCGGGGGCCAGGCGCAGCGCGACGATATCGACGCTGGCCAGGACTTCGGCTGTACTCACTAAAAGGCTCCACTGCTCAATGACGCAATATTCCACCAGAGCGCTTAACTTGGGCAAGCATCGATAACTGCAGGACATGTGCTTGACACACTTATATCACCAGGTGAATTATATAGCCAGACCAGCGAGGAGAGCCCCATGAAAATCGCCAGTTTCGATGTCGACGCGCAAAACGGCTTCACCGTCAATGCCCCACAGGAATTGCCGGTGCCCGAAGGCAATGAAATCGCCGCCGACCTCAACACCATGGCCCTGCGCGCCGACCTGCGCCTGGGCAGCAAGGACGCGCACCCGGCCAATGCCGCGTGGGTGGTCACAGAACCTGGGCAAATGCTGCAACCGCTGACGCTGGCCAATGCCGACCTGACCTGGGTCAGCCACTGCGTGCCAGGTACGCCCGGCTTCGAACTGCTGCCAGGCCTGCCCGCCCCCATCGATTACGACTACTTCGTCTGGAAAGGCGTCGAACCCGACCTGCACCCTTACGGTGCTTGCTACCACGACCTGGCCGAGCGCCGCTCCACGGGCGTGATCGAATACCTCAAGGTGCAGCAGGTAGGCGCGGTGATCGTTGGTGGCCTGGCCCTGGACTACTGCGTCAAGACCACCGCCCGGCAGCTGCGCCAGGCGGGCTTCCAGGTACTCCTGTACTTGCCTGCCTGCCGCGCCCTGACCCAGGAAGGTGCCATCAGCGCGTGCGGCGCACTGGCCGCCGAGGGCGTCATCCTCTGCGGCGACGAGGCCGCGCTCGACCACCAGCTCTCTCTGATCAAGGAAGACCGCCCATGAGCGAAAGCGTTTTCGGCCCACGCATCGTCCAGAACCTGCTGGACACCGACTTCTACAAGATCACCATGATGCAGGCGGTGCTGCACAACTACCCCAACGCCGAAGTGGAATGGGAGTTTCGCTGCCGTAACGGCGAGGACCTCTCGCCTTACCTGGCTGAAATTCGCTATCAGGTGGAGCAACTGGCAGACGTCACAGTCACCCACGACCAACTGGCGTATCTGGAGAAAATCCCGTTCATCAAGCCGGACTTCATCCGCTTCCTCAGCCTGTTCCGCTTCAACCTGCGCTATGTCCAGGTCGGCCTGGATGACGCCGGGCAACTGGCGATCCGCGTGCGCGGGCCGTGGCTGCATGTGATTCTCTACGAGATCCCGCTGCTGGCGATCATCAGCGAGGTACGCAACCGCTACCGCTATCGCGAAGTGGTGATGGAACAGGTGGGCGAGCGGCTGTACCAGAAACTGGACTGGCTCAAGGCCCATGCCAGTGCCGATGAGCTGGCGGGCTTGCAGCTAGCCGATTTCGGCACCCGGCGGCGCTTCTCGTACCGTGTACAGGAAACCGTGGTACATACCCTCAAACGCGATTTCCCGGGGCGCTTCGTCGGCACCAGCAACGTGCACCTGGCCCGCGAATACGAGCTCAAGCCCATCGGCACCATGGCCCACGAATGGTTCATGGCCCACCAGCAACTCGGCCCGCGCCTGGTCGACAGCCAGGCTGCCGCGCTTGAGTGCTGGGTGCGCGAATACCGTGGGCTGCTGGGCATCGCGCTGACCGACTGCATCACCATGGACGCGTTCATGGGCGATTTCGACCTGTACTTCGCCAAGCTGTTCGATGGCTTGCGCCACGATTCGGGCGACCCGCTGGCCTGGGCAGAAAAGGCCATCGCCCACTACCAGAGATTGGGCATCGACCCGCAAAGCAAGACGCTGATCTTTTCCGACGGGCTGGATTTCGCCAAGACGCTTGGGCTGTACCGCGCCTTGCACGGGCGCATCAATGTGAGTTTTGGCATCGGCACCAACCTGACCTGCGATATCCCCGGCGTCGAGCCCATGAACATGGTGATCAAGATGACGGCCTGCAATGGCGCGCCGGTAGCCAAGATCAGTGACAGCCCAGGCAAGACTCAATGCCGCGATGAGAACTTCGTGGCGTACCTTAAACATGTCTTCAAAGTGGCTTGAGCACTGTCATATATCATGAGTGTCACGTACACAGCGCCATGAACCGCGCCGCCGCCCGCGAGGGCGTGGCCGCATGCGGCAGCAGGATGGAAAAGTGCCTGACCAACGGCTGCGGGGCGATATGCAAGCGCTGCAGTGCGCCACCCTCATGCCTGATCGACATCGCCGAAACGAAGCCGATGCCCATCCCCGCCCGCACCGCCTCCTTCACCCCTTCGACCCCGGCAATTTCCAAGGCTACGCGCATGGCCACGCCACTGCGCGCAAATGCCCGTTCAACGATCTGCCGAACCCCGGAGCCGCTTTCACGCAGCACCAAGGGGTAGCTGCCCAAGGCCTCCAGCGTCTGACCCGCCTGATTGGCCAACGGGTGAGCGCTTGGCACGATGGCGACGATTTCGTCCTCACGCCACGGCGTGACACCCGTGCCCAGCGGCAGTTCCTGCCCGGGCGGGCCTTCGATCAGGGCGATGTCCACACTGCCCAGCGCCGAGACGATCTCTGCGGTATTGCCGTGCAAGGTGCTCACCTGCACCTCGGGGTATTGCGCATGGAAGTCGGCGATCAGGTAAGGCAGCAGGTAGCTGGCGGGCGTAGTGCTGGCACCGATGCGCAAGGTGCCGCGCTCCAGCCCGCGCATGGCGTCGCGCAGAGCCTGGGCCTGGCGAAAGGTTTCGCGCAGGCGTTCGGCATGGGCCAGCAGTTGCTCGCCGGCCGCAGTAAGCCGCACGCCGCGGCCGGCGCGCTGGTACAGGGGCTCGCCGAATGCGTCCTGCAGCAGCTTGAGCTGGCCGGAGACAGCCGGCTGCGACAGATGCAAGGCCAACGCTGCATGGCTGATGTTGCCATGCTCGGCAACGGTGGCAAACGTTATCAGTTGTTCCGGGGTCATAAATGCAAAATATCAGCTAAGCGGATATTTGCCATCCTGAATTACGATTTTTTATAAGCTTATAACCAAATTAAAGTAGGCCCTGTCGAATCACTGTCCGGAGGACTCAAATGGCCACGGTACCGTCCAACCCTGCCTTTGCCCCTACCCTTTCTACCCGAGGGCGGCTCAACGGCATCCTGTTCGTCGCATTGTTCGCGTTCGCCGTCACCCAACTGGCGGCCATGCCCGTCATCGCCAACCTGGGCATCAGCCCGCTCATCGTCGGCATCGTCGCCGGAGCCCTTTACGGCAACGCCCTGCGTGATGGCGTACCGGCCAGTTGGGCGGCGGGCATCAATTTCTCTGCCCGCGGGCTACTGCGCATCGCGGTGGCCTTCTTCGGCCTGCGTGTCAGCCTGCAGGAAATCGCCGAAGTCGGCTGGTCAGGCCTTGCGGTCTCGCTGCTGGTGGTGGTCAGCACCCTGCTGATCGGCCTGTGGTGCGGCATGAAGCTGCTCAAACTGGACCGCGATACCGCCTTGTTGACCGCCGCCGGTAGCGCCATTTGCGGCGCCGCAGCAGTGCTGGCCTTCGAATCGGCGCTGCGCAGCGCACCGCACAAGAGTGCCATGGCAGTGGGCAGCGTGGTGCTGTTCGGCACCCTGTCGATGTTCCTGTACCCGCTACTGATCAACAGCGGCTGGTTGCCACTCGATACCCTGGGTGCCGGCCTGTTCCTGGGCGGCACCGTTCATGAGGTTGCCCAGGTGGTGGGCGCGGCAAGCAATGTCAGCCCCGAGGCCACGCACATCGCTACCATCGTCAAGATGACCCGGGTGATGCTGTTGGTGCCGGTACTGCTGGTGGTGGGTGTGTGGATCAGCCGTACCCGGCTGCCGGGCCAGGCACAGGGCAACGGCCGCATCGCCATGCCATGGTTCGCCTTCGGCTTCCTCGCGCTGGTATTGGTGAACTCGCTGCAGGTATTGCCAGGCAGCGTGACCCAAGCGGTCAACAGCCTGGACACCTTCGCCCTGACCATGGCCATGACCGCACTGGGCATGGAGACACGCTTGAGCCAGATCCGCCAGGCCGGCCCGCGGGCGCTGGTGACCGGGGCGATTCTCAACCTGTGGCTGCTCGGTGGCGGGCTGGCGATTACGCTGGGTGTGCAAAAGCTCTTCGCATGACTTATGGTGTTGTCAAAGAAGGATGTTTTACCTGCACAGGAAAGACTTAGATGCCCCAACGCCATGTCATCAATGCATCCGTCAGCCCCAAAGGCAGCCTGGAGACGCTGTCGCAACGTGAAGTCCAGCAACTGAGTGAAGCCGGCACCGGTAGCCTCTACACCCTGTTCCGCCAGTGCGCCCTGGCCATCCTCAACACCGGCGCCCATGTCGACAATGCCAAGACCATCCTCGAGGCCTACAAGGACTTCGAGGTACGCATCCACCAGCAAGACCGCGGCGTGCGCCTGGAGCTGCTCAATGCACCCGCCGATGCCTTCGTCGATGGTGAAATGATCGCCAGCACCCGCGAGATGCTGTTCAGCGCCCTGCGCGATATCGTCTACACCGAAAGCGAACTGGCCAGCCAGCGCATCGACCTGGAAAGCTCCCAGGGCATCACCGACTACGTCTTCCACCTGCTGCGCAACGCACGCACCCTGCGCCCGGGCGTGGAGCCGAAAATGGTGGTGTGCTGGGGCGGCCATTCGATCAGCAGCGAGGAATACCAGTACACCAAGAAGGTCGGCCACGAACTGGGCCTGCGCAAGCTGGACATCTGTACCGGGTGCGGCCCGGGCGTGATGAAGGGGCCGATGAAAGGCGCCACCATCGCCCATGCCAAGCAACGCATGCACGGCAGCCGTTACCTGGGGCTGACCGAACCGGGCATCATTGCCGCCGAGGCGCCCAACCCGATCGTCAACGAACTGGTGATCCTGCCGGACATCGAGAAGCGTCTGGAAGCCTTCGTACGGGTCGGCCACGGCATCATCATCTTCCCAGGGGGCGCCGGTACTGCCGAGGAATTCCTCTACCTGCTGGGCATCCTGATGCACCCAGACAACCAGGACCTGCCCTTCCCGGTGGTGCTGACCGGGCCGCGCAGCGCCGAGCCGTTCCTGCTGCAGCTGCATGCCTTCGTTGGTGCCACCCTGGGTGAGGCCGCCCAGCGCCACTACCAGATCATCATCGATGACCCGGCCGAGGTCGCGCGGCAGATGGTCGAAGGGCTCAAGGAGGTCAAGCAGTTCCGCCGTGAGCGCAACGACGCGTTCCACTTCAACTGGCTGCTGAAGATCGACGGTGGCTTCCAGCACCCGTTCGACCCGACCCACGCCAACATGGCGGAACTTGCCCTGCGCCGCGACCTGCCGCCGCATGAACTGGCCGCCAACCTGCGCCGGGCGTTCTCCGGCATCGTTGCCGGTAACGTCAAGGACAAGGGCATCCGCCTGATCGAGGAGCACGGGCCCTATCAGATCCGCGGGGAAAGTGCGGTACTGGAGCCGCTGGGGCGCCTGTTGCAGGCGTTTGTCGACCAGCACCGGATGAAGCTGCCCGGTGGCGCAGAGTATGTACCTTGCTATCAGGTTGTGACCTGAGGACAACAGGACCGCACTGCGGCCCATCGCCGGCAAGCCGGCTCACACTGGGTTTGCGCTGAGCTTGACAGCAGCGGGGTACCTGTGAGGGCCGGTTGAAAGGCTACCTGACCGGGTTCATCTCGCTGCGTTCAACCAGGCGAATGCTGTTACGCCCGCCACGCTTGGACTGATACAGCGCCACATCACCCTGCTCGATCAACGCGGCCAGGCTCGCCGGCGGATGGTCGAACAGGTTGGCGCCAATACTCAGGGTCACGGCCTGCGGGGTCGGCATTGCCTGCTCGGCAAATTGCTGGAACTGGCTACGCAAAACACCGCCCAGCTCCACCACCCGCTCACTGCTGGCATCGCTGAGCAGGATGACGAACTCATCCCCGCCCAGCCGCGCCGCCAATGACCGCTCCGGCAACACCGCACGGATCATCTCGCTGAGCGTGACCAGCAGCCGGTCGCCCGCCGCGTGGCCATGCAGGTCATTGACCAGCTTGAAATTGTCGATGTCTATCAGCAGCAGTGCCCCAGGCCGGGCCGGGCTCACGTCCTTGAACAGGTGCGTGGCGCGGACTTCCAGCGCCCGGCGGTTGTACAACGCCGTCAACGGATCGCGGGCAGCCAGCCGGGCGATCCGCTCTTCACGCCGATAACGCACAGTACCGGTCATCGACAGGGCGATCAGCATGATCGCCATGGCTCCCTCAACCAGCGACACCTGAATGATCAGGCCGCCGAAGGTCGCCAGGTCGATCAGCGTGCCAGGCGTCACCGCGATGACAGCCTTGACCACATAGAACAGGCCATGGATGAGCAGCACATAACGCAACTGCACCGCCCCCACGCTCAACGATTTGCCGTGCGGGCGCAACAGCAGGCTGGCCTTGAGCGTGAGCAGCGCCACCAGCAGCGAGTTGACCATCAGCATGACCTTCGACCACTGAGGCCCCACGGGCAGCAGCAGCAAGGCAAACCAGGCGACGACGATCAGCATCCAGCCCCGCGACAGGCGGGCCTGGGTAAAGCGCAGCACCCCCAGCAGGAAAAACGCATGCGCCACCACCAGCAAGCCGTTGGCGAACCAGATACCGATCAACAGCAAGCCGATCCCGCGCAGCAGGGCCAGGGTGGAGCCGATGGTGATGGTAGCGAAACCCGCGCTCCAGAACAGCAGCGAGGGTTCGCGGACGCTGCGCCACTCGATCGCCAGGTACAAGGCTGCGGCGGCAGCCAGGGCGATGGTGATGGTCAGCATCGTGGGTGGATCAAGCGCCATGAAAGTGTTGGCCTGTCTGGTTAACGTGGAAAACGGCTGATTGTATTCGTTTGCCATGACTTTTCAGAGAGGTAAAAACGGCTCACAACACCCGCTTGATCAACGGCTCCAGCCGGCTGAAACGCAAGCGGCGCAAGAACCTGCGCACTTCTTTGGGGTGCTCTGCCTTGACGCCCAATTCATGCGCCGAGCCGATCTTCGGTGCAAACCGGCGAATGCCCTCCAGTTCCACTTCCCGCGGCACCGTCCATTCGCCCTGCGGGTCGTCGATCAGCAGCCCGTTCTCCAAGTCCAGGTTGAACCCGCGCGGGTTGAGGTTGTTGCCTGTCAGCAACGAGTAACGCTGGTCGACCCAGACGCCTTTGGCATGAAAGGTATGCCCAGGGTCGTTCCAGATCCGAACCACCAGTTGGCCGCTGACGATGCTGGCATGGCGGCGCCGGGCAAAGGCGCGCAGGTTGTCTTCATACAGATAGGGCAACGCGCCACTGGCGCTGAACGGCTCGCCGGGTGCGATATAAAAATCATTGGCCGTAAGGTGGCCGACAATCAGTTCCACCCGCACGCCGCGATCCAGGGCGTGGTCGATCTCGCGCATCACCACCCGGGGCGGGTTGAAATAAGGCGTGCTGATGATGATCTGTGACCGCGCCGCAGCCAGCAGCGCGCACACCGCGCGGTTAAGCGGGTTGCCACGGCCAACGCCGAGCAATGGCACCACCCGCAGGCCCTGCCCTGCAACGGCAGCCGGTGCGTCATACGCCATGCGCCGCAGCCGTGCACGCAAGCGGCGAATATCGCCGCGCAGGCTACGGTTGGCCGGTGGCGCCGGCAGGTCCAGGCGCGGCGTTGCAGTGTGGTGCAGCAGCCGCCGCACCAGGGCGACCATGGCATCGGCCAGCTCAGGCGACTGGAACAGGTGGTAACGGTCCAGGCGATAACGGTCGAAACGGTGCAGGTAGACGTTGTTCAGGCTGGCGCCGGTATAGATCACACAGTCATCGATCACGCTGCCCTTGAGGTGCAGCACGCCGAACAACTCACGGGTTTGCACTGGCACGCCATGAATAACCACGTCCAACCCACGCAGCTGACGCTGGGCCTGGTACCAGGCGGCATTGCCCGGCTGACGCCCGGCGCCCAGCAGGCCACGGCGTGCGCGAAACCAGTCGACCACGATGACGATCTCCAGGCCCGGCCGCGCCGCCTTGGCCTGGTACAGGGCATCCAGCACTTCCTGCCCGGCCTCGTCCTCCTGCAAGTACAAGGCGACGATGACAATGCGCCGGGTCGCAGCGCCGATGCGCTCAAGCAAGCGGGTGCGATAGGCCGCGGCATCGGGCAGAACCTCGATGGCCTGCGGCGCGATGGCGAAACCTGGCAGCGCGGCCAGCATGGATTCGGGGTTCAAGTAGCTTCACCTTCTGTCTGCATTCAGGTCCATTCCTGGCCATCACGCCGGGGTGTAAGATCGACCGGGCAACGACCCATAACAACAAGAAACATGCGAGGCCTGTTTTTCACTGCCCCCGACGAATCACGCCTCAGCTTGCACAGGAAGATCGCAATGGTCCACCCCGTTTCTGCAATCGTCTCGCCTTGCCCAGCCAAGACCTTCGGTTTTCTGGTGCTGCCCAACTTCACCACCATCGGCCTGGCGTCGGCGGTGGAAACCTTGCGCATGGCCAACCTGGCAGCCCGCCGCCCCCTCTACCGCACCGTATTGCTCGCTGCCAGCGAAGCGCCGGTGATGGCCAGTAATGGCATGCGTATCCTGCCTGACCATGCCATCGCCGAGGCCCCGCCGCTGGATGCCCTGTTCGTGGTCGGGGCCAACCCGATCGACCGCAGCCGAGGTAACCGGCCACTGATCGACTGGTTGCGCCAACTGGCCCGCCAGCACGTACCGCTAGGGGGCATCTGTACCGGCAGCTACCTGCTGGCCAAAGCCGACCTGCTCAAAGGCTATCGCTGCACCATCCACTGGGAGGACATCGAGGCCCTGCAGGCGCATTTCCCCGGGATCGTCATATCCAGCCAACTGTTCGAACTGGACCGCGACCGTTACACCTGCTCCGGTGGCGTTGCGGCCATGGACATGATGCTGCAGCTGGTCGCCCGCGAAGCCGGTGGCCAGGACATCGCCGCCAAGGCGGCCGAGTTGCTGCTGTGCGACCGTGTGCGCGGCGAGCGCGAACGGCAGCGCGTACCGTTGCGCACCTTGCTGGGCAGTGCCCAGCCCAAGCTTAGCCAAGTGGTGGCGATCATGGAGGCCAACCTGGAGGAGCCGCTGGCGCTGGAGGAACTGGCCAGCCTCAACGAGGTGACCGTGCGCCAGCTCGAGCGGCTGTTCCACAAGTATTTGCAGCGCACGCCCAGCCAGTATTACCTGGAGTTGCGGCTGTCGCGGGCGCGGGAATTGCTGTTGCGCAGCGACGTGCAGGTGCGGGAGGTGGCGCTGGCGTGCGGGTTCAGCTCGCCGGCGCATTTTTCCAAGAGCTACAGCCGCTTCTTTGGCCTGTCACCGCTGGGGGAACGGCGGCAGGCATCGTTGCACTGATACCTCAGTCTTTCAGTTCATCATGGGCCGTTTCCCGGCACATCAACATGGCAACCAGCGCCACCAACGCTGCCGCCAGCAGGTACCCGGCCGGCGCCAGTTTGCTACCGGTCACATGAATCAACCAGGTGGCGATGAACGGTGCCGTCCCGCCAAACAAGGCGTTGGCCAAGTTGAAGCTCAAGGCAAAGCCACTGAAACGCACGCGGGTGGGGAAAATTTCCGCGAGCAGGCACGGCAAGGTGCCGTCGTTCATCGCCAGCATCGCCCCGAAGAAGATCTGGATCGCCAGCACCACCAGCAGCGGCTGGCCATCGAGCAGCTTGAACAGCGGCACGGTCAACCCCAGGAACAGCAGTGAAGCAACCACCAGCATGGTCTTGCGGCCAAAGTGGTCAGACAGGCGTCCCATCAGGAAAATCAGGCCAATGTAGGTGGCCAGCGAAACCGTCGAGGCGATGAACGAGTCACGCTCGCTCATGCCCATTTCATTCGACAGGTAAGTGGGCATGTAGCTGAGCAGCAGGTAGAACGCCACAGCATTGAGGCAGGTAACCCCGATACCGATGGCCAGGCTGCGGCGGTGCCGGCTGAGCAGTTCGCGGATCGGCGCCGGCGTCATGCAAGCCTTGTTTTCCAGCCGCTGTTCCATCTCCAGGAACTTGGGTGTGTCCTGCAGGCTCATGCGAATATAACGCCCCACCAGGCCGAACGGCGCCGCCAGCAAAAATGGCAGGCGCCAGCCCCAGCTGTGCAAGTCTTCAGTGCTGAGCAGCTCATGCAAGGCCGCGACGAATGCCGCACCGAACAACAGCCCGGCCGCGGTGCTGGCCGGCACGATGCTGGTGTACAGCCCCCGTCGGCCAGGCGGTGCGTATTCGGCGAGAAACGCCGCAGCGCCGGCATACTCGCCCGAAGCGGAAAAACCTTGCACCAGGCGGATCAGCAATAGCAGGCACGGTGCCCACAGGCCGATCTGCGCATACCCCGGCAGCAGGCCGATGCAGAAGGTCGAGATCGACATGATGAGGATCGACAGTGACAGCGCGTTGCGCCGCCCATGGCGATCGCCAAAATGGCCCCACACCACCCCGCCCAGCGGGCGTACGAGGAAGGACAGGGCGAATACCGCGAACGTCGCCAGCAGGCCGCTGGTCTTGTCGGTTTGCGGAAAGAAGGTGGCGGCGATGATGGTCGCCAGGTAGCCGTAGGCCGCGTAATCGAACCATTCGACGAAGTTGCCCATGAAACTGGCACGGGCGGCCTTGCGCAGGGCCTGGCGTTCGGCGCCTTGGGAGGCACCGGCGAGGGTGGGAGCATTCAGGGTGGTGCTGGACATGACGGATACCCTCTGGTTCTTCTAATTGGAGGCAGGGTCTGAAGGTCATACAGTTAATTGTTATTGTGTTGTTTGTGCCGGCCTCTTCGTTCGCGCAGAGGCCGGCACCTGTCATCATTTGCGAATGATGTTGCGCTCCGGTCCATACGGGAACTTGGTGATGTTCTCGGCACCCGTTTCATTGACGATCAGGATGTCATGCTCGCGGTAGCCCCCTGCCCCCGGCAGCCCTTCGGGCAGCATGATCATCGGCTCGATCGATACCACCATGCCCGGTTCCAGCACCGTATCGATATCCTCGCGCAGCTCCAGCCCTGCCTCGCGGCCGTAGTAGTGGCTGAGGGTGCCGAATGAGTGGCCATAGCCGAAGGTGCGGTACTGCAGCAGGTCATGGCGCAGGAAGATCTCGTTCAGCTCGCGGGCGATATCGCAGCAGCGCATGCCCGGTCGCACCAGCTTTAGCCCTGCTTCGTGCACCTCGACGTTGGCTTGCCACAGGCGCAAGTGCTCGTCCGGGCAGTGGCCCAAAAACAACGTACGCTCCAGTGCGGTGTAGTAGCCGGCGATCATGGGGAAGCAGTTGAGGCTGAGAATGTCGCCCGGGTTGACCTTGCGGCTGGTCACCGGGTTGTGCGCACCGTCAGTGTTGAGCCCCGACTGGAACCAGGTCCAGGTGTCCATCAACTCGCTGTCGGGGAAACTGCGGGCGATCTCGCGGACCATCGCCTGGGTGGCATGCAGTGCCACTTCATATTCCGGCACCTGGTCCTGCAGCGCCTCGACCACCGCCGCACCGCCAATGTCAGCCACCCGCGCACCGTGGCGAATGAGCGCCTGTTCTTCGGCGGACTTGATCATGCGCATGCGCATGCAGGGCGCACCGATGTCCAGCAGCTCGGCCCTTGGGTAGCAGGCAGCGAGCTTGGCATGGTTCTGCAGGTTGAGGTGGTCGTACTCCACGCCGATACGCGACGCCAGCGGCAGCGCCTGCTGGATGGCCACGAAGTAGTTGTCGCGCTGCCAGTCGGTATAGACGATGTTGTCGGTGCCGACCGTGCGACGCCAAGGTTGGCCACCGTCGATGTTGGCGCTGATCGACACCACCTTGTCGTGGGTCACCACCAGTGCATAGGGGCGACCGAACGAACAGTAGAGGAAGTCGCTGTAGTAGTTGACGTTGTGGTAGGAGGTGAAAATCGCCGCCTCGATATCCTGCTCGGCCATGTAGGCCCGCAACCGGGCATGCCGGGCGGCATATTCCTGTGCGGAAAAGGTCGGTTTGGCCTTGTTGCCGTTGCGGATCTTCAGGGTCTGGGGCATTTGCATGGTCGGTGTTCCTTGTCGTTGTGAGCACGCTGTTTCAGGCCGGCCGCCTGAGATGCATTGCAGCAGAACGAACGAGGACGCTTTTGTACCTATCCGACCTGGAATTGGCGCGATGGCCACTGCCCCATTGCAAACAAGCCGGCCCCCACAAGCACTCCACCGCCTTCAGGCTTTGTGGTGTAACTGTGGGGGCCGGCTTGCCGGCGATTGGGCTGCAAAGCAGCCCCAGTCATCGCGTTTATTTCAAATCAAAACGATCCAGCTCCATCAGCTTGCGTGGCAAATTTGCAGCCCTTTAAACACAAGGGCTGCATCGTTTCGACAAGTCATCCTTTAGGGCCTCTTGGGGCCTGCATGGCTCTGTAATGCCAACTTTATGGCAGCACTGCCATTCCCGCATCCGGCGTTCTGCCGACCGCTTCCCTTCCTTTATAAACCTACTCACCGCCATGGCGGATTCCATCGGCGACAGCCTCACAGGCCAGCCCAGCTATTCGACTTCGCTCAAGCGCTGTCGAGAGGTCTCCCGCCATTCGGTCAGCTTCTTCAAGCAATCCCCCAAGCACCACGACGGCAGAGGTTCCTGCCTGGCGCTGCTGGGCAGCGATGGTATCGCAGGTGGCTCGGTGCCCGGCGCGCAGTCGGGCGATTTCCCCGAGCAGGCCACCAGCAGCAGACTCAGCAGCAGCGGCGCGGCCTTGGGCCAGTTCCAGTTGTTGTCGTGCACTCTCACCCTCCTCGTCCGCCACTGCTTGGCGGCGTTGTTCTTTCTGTCTGTCCTGGGCAGCGGCGCGCCGGTCGCGCTCGGAAACCTCCAGACGGTAATCGGCCAGTTCGCTACGGGCAGTGCTGGTTTCGCCCTGCGCCACCACCACCCGGTACTGCTGGCCGCCGACGACCAACATCAGAGCGATCAGCCACCAGCCCCAGGCCGGTACCGCAGCAACCCAGGTCACGCAGCCTCCAGGAACAGCTCACGCTCTGCTGCGCGTCGGCGCACCAGCCCAGGAAGCACCTTGCCACCCGCCTTGTTCCAGCGCGGAAATTGCTCCGCAGCGCCGGCATAGTCACCAGCATTGAGCAGTCGACGAAGCGTGGACGACTCAAGGTTGGCAGCACCCAGGTTGTAGGTGAAGCTGATCAGCGCATCCCACTGGTTCTGGCTCAATGGCGCCGTGATCAGGCGCTCAACCTCGGGCTCAAAGCGCTGCACGTCATTCAGCAGCATGCGCTCGGCCTGCTCGTTGGTGATCGATATGCCAGCGCTTACGCCCCGGGTGGTGCCGTAGCCGATGGTCCAGACGCCGACGGCATCCTGATAGGCCTGCAGGCGCAGGCCCTCAAACGACTTGATCAGGCACAAGCCGCGCTGCGATGTACGCATGGGTTTTCTCCAGGCAAAAAAATACCGCCAGGCGGCGGTCGGTGGATTCGGTCGGGTCAGGCCGGCAGTGCGGGCCACTCGATGCTGTTCGGGTAGCCTTCCTGCTCGGGCACCCGGCTAAGCGCGACGCGGTATTTCTTCCAGAGCTTGAGGCGCGCCTCTTCGTCCGTCGTCGCTTCGTCGATGTCGACCGCATCCTGCAGCGGGGCGATTGCGGCATCGGCTACAGCCCGGCGCTGTGCCAGGTCGGCAACAGCTGCGGCAAGCATCTGTTCTGCAGCGGCTTGTGCCTTTGCTTCGGCAGTAATTACCTGCGACCAATCGATCACACCGGCAGTGGCAGCCAGGCGTTCGCCCATGTCCAGACCAGGAAGCTGCACTTGGCCGTCGGCTGGGTGGAGGTCCACCGGGAAGCGGGCAATCTCAGGCGCATCGGCAGAGTGCGGCAGCATTAGAGTCAGCACCAGGTCGCCGTTCACACGCTCAACTGGCGCGATCACGAACTCACAGCCGACCGCTTCAGCAGGCAAGGTCGCACCATCGGTCAAGCGTGAGAAGTCTAGCGACGTGCCGTTCACTTCCAGGGTCTCGCCGGCCTTGACCACTGCGAGCTGCAGGTCAGATCGGACTGGAGAAAGCTTGATGATCATCAGTACCACCTCCCGATGGCCTTCCAAGAGAATGTCACGTCTGCTGTGGACGAAATGTAGAGTTGGAAGGTCATTGTTCCGTTAGCGGTGTTCGCTCGATAAGGGACGCAGATAACCCGATATGAACCGCCAGTCACCCCGCCGCTCAGCTCAACGGGAGCCGAACTGGCAAATGCCACAGGCCAGGTGATTGTGTAGCCAGCGGCCGAAACGAAGACGGACGTAACGATTGCGGTTGTGATACCGCTGGTATAAGTCGCCTCACCCCAACAAATCATCGCCCCACAGGCGTATTTGATGTAGTGCCCATTGGCGTTGCTGCCCTGCTCAAATATGGCGCCGGTCGGGGTTCCGCCGCTCTGGCTGACGGTACCGACAATTTCAGCCACGGCGGCCGACTTCAGGCCAAGGCCACTGCGCCCCAAGGCCGCTGTATTGCCACCGGTACCGCCCTTGTTCACTGGCACCACGTTCTCGGTCGAGACAGAGCCGAGGCCAGCCAGAGTCGAACCCCAAGTGTTCGCGATATCGTTGAACTTGTCGGCCAGGGTCTTGGTGTAGCCCTGCACCGGCGTGATGGCGTAGGTACCACCGCTCACCGTTGCGCCTTGATAGGCCGGCAGAATGCTCAGCACCGTGCCGCTGGCAATGTTGGTCACCTCATACCAACGCCCGTCCGGGCCAAGGAAGGCATCCCCTACCCTGCCATTTGCCGAAAAGTTGGTGCCGGTACCGGTCACCGTATTTTGGCCAGCCGTGATCGCCACGGTGCCAGTTCTGTACCAAGGCATAGGGTTTCCTTTTAGATCGGCCGCATCAAGCGGGCAGCGAAGAGAGTTCGGCCGTTATTCGCCGAGCCATAGGTTTGGCTGTTGGCGGCGCTGTAGGCCTGAAGAAATGAACGATCAGTTCCAATGAATCCAACCGGGTTGTCGTATGAACTTGAACCGTCAAAAAACGGGCCACCGATCACCGAGTTGGCCAGAAAGTAATCTTGGGCACTGGATGTCCAGGGCATGCGGTAGCTTGTCCAGTAGTACTGGGGATCAGCGAGATCAGACCCGCTCCTCACAAAGCGGTCATTGCTTGGAAAGCCGTTCATGAGGATCAGGTTGTCGGTGGTCACGAAGATCTGCGCTCCAGTTTCATCCCGAAGCCTCAGTGCGTAATCCCCAGCAGAGCCCGAGGAGCCGAATACCCCCGCAACCCAGCTCACTACGAATTTCTGCGTGTTGCTGACGCCAGGCCACCAACTGAGTGAAAAACCCGTCCAGTTCCCTGCGGACCCTCGCATGGTGAACTTGTAAACCATCCCTGGACTATCGAGGTTCAAGAACACAAACGGCTGGTCCACCGTGGTGATAGGCGAACTGAAGGTGACAGTTCGATCCAGGACCGCGCTTCCTGGACCAAGGAAACCCATGGTGAACGCGCCATTCCTGGCCAGCGTCAGCACGCGGTTTGCGTTGTCGATCTGTGTGAAGCTCGAGCCGTTACGCGTCCTCAATCCGTATAACGCGACTTTGTCCGGGAGACCGTTGTATTCAAGGATCGTCACATTGAAGGTGCCGGTACTGGGGCGTCTCAGCTGCAACTGGCCAGTTGTCCACCATGCCGCAGGTAGCTCGCCCCCGGGGTTCACCGGAGTCACCACCACGAACGAACTGGCCTTGATCTGTGGGATTGCGAAGTACTGGTCGACGGTGCTCCCGCGGCCGGTCACTCGCGTGGTGTAGGCAGACCGCACGGTGGTTACCGTCGTGTCCAGAGTTACCACACCGGCCGAATCCTTAGTGCGTGCGCCATAGAGAGCCATTAGGACAGCCTCCCCAGGGCGCCGCGCTCAACGCTGTTGGCGTCGTACACGTAGATGCCTTTGTTGTTGAGAAGAACGGAGCCGTCAGCGTCCTGCCCGCGGACGGTAAACGCGCCTGTGACCATATTCAGTTCAATCAACGGCCGGCCGGCAGAATCTACAGCCTGGGAGCGCAGCGTCATCCCGAGGACGATGTTCTGGATATAAGCCGAGTTGATGAAGGCCTGGTTGATGTATACCTGGCCGCCTTGAACCACGAACGGCGATGACAATGTGCCGTTGACACCGTTGACCACAGCAAATCGATCAGCCGAGACCAGGAACTGACTCTGCAGCCCGGCCGGACCGTTCTCGATGCCAAGCCCGATACCTGCGGCTACATACTGGCCTTGGGCATTGACCTGCATCTTCACCGACCACATGGTGCTGGCTTTGTTGTCCAGGGCAGCCAGCGCCTGGCTGGTGATTTGGATCGCTGCAGAGGTCCTTTGGACATCAACGTTCGTCTTCCCAAGCTCGCCATTGGTCTTGTCTAGGCCGGAGTTGAACGACACCTCCAGCGTCTCGGTCTTGCGGGCTTGGACTTCAATCTCGGACGCCCGCACCTTCGACTCTTCGGCTATTTTGGCGGTGTTCTCCCAGCCCTTCAGTGCGCCAGCCAGCTCGCCTTCGCCGCTGTCGTCACGCTCACCTTGGGGAGCGGTGAACGACGCCTCCATGTAGCCGATGCGCTGCCCCAACGCCTCGTCACCAGATACCCGAGCCAGTTCTTCGTTGCCGATCGACGTTTCCGCATTATCGACACGGGCGTTGAGCGTCTGTAAACGGGACGCTGTCGACGACTCATTGTCGGTGACCGTCGTCTCCAGGGCCGATATGCTGGCCGAGTTGGTTCCGACTTTGGTGTTGACGTCCGTAAACCTGCTGGCCGTAGCCTGCTCATTCGTGACGACTGTCTGCTCCAGGCTGCGGATGCTGCCGGTGTTGCCGTCGACTCGCGCCTCTACACCGGTAATCCGCGATGCCATCGCTTCGTTCTGAGTTGCCCGGGTGCGCGACTCATCGGACACCTTGGCCAAGGTGTCCCAGCCCCGAAGCGCATCAGTGAGTTCGCCTTCCCCGGCATCATCCCGGTAGGCCGACTGTACAGCTTGGAGCATGGTGGCCGTGACAGTGAGCTTGCCATCGACCGTTGCAATATCGGCGGTGTTCTTATCCACCGCCTGCGCCAGGCCGTTTGCAGTTTCCGCGACACTACCGATATCAACCCAGTAGGTCGGGTTCGGCGGCGAGTTGCTTCCGTCTGCAGCTGCGGGAACCGGCGCGATTGCCATGTACAGGCGCTGGCCACTGCGCACGGCGTCGTTCTTGGCATAGGCGTCAGTGGCCACATACTCAAACGGGTCGCTGATCTCACCGATCTGGTCCTCGAGGTCCTGTTTGGCCTGGCTGATCCGATCATTCACAGAGCCTGGCTGATCCCCCGAAATCTTCTCAATTTCCTCCTGTAAATGCTGCCCGAGCTGCGTATCCTCGATCTGCCCAGCCAATGCATCCAACATGGCTGTAACGTCGTTCGACGTGGACGCCGCGATCTTCAGGAAGCCGCTGACACCGTACGCGTTACGCGAACGGATGAAGTAGTAGTAGTTGGTAAAGAAGGCCAGTCCCGTGTGCGTCAGGCTTAACCCCTGCCCCAAGTAAAGCGCCTGCCCGGCGGGCGTCTGCGGGTCTTCACTGAAGAAGTACTCGTAGGTGCCGCCATTCAGGCTGTGCAACGGGTTGCTCGGGAAAAGCGTGATAGTGTCGATGGTGGACTGTACCGTGCATGCCTCGGGTATGGGCGGCCCATCGATGTTGACCGTGATACTCGCCTCGCCGGAGCGCGCCAGCGGGCCCAGGGCGGCGACACTCATCGTGTAGTTGCCAGACGGAAGGCCCGAGAGTGGCAGCTGCAGCGTCGTTGCCGGCACTTGCTGCGCCTGGACGGCCGTATTGCCTTGACGCACGGTGACCGCGTAGCCAGTGACGACGCCCGCCGGCGCAACCCAAGACAGCACGCCCTGCACAACCTCGGCGGTGCCATCGGTCGTCCAGACCAAGTTGGTCGGGCTGCCCAGCCCACCGGTTGGCAGGCTGATGAAGCCGATGGGGTTGTAAGGCTGCCCCACGGCATCGTCGAACTGCGCTGCATCATACTGCTGCAGCTGGGCGGTACAACCTTGGTCCGCGCCCATACTCCAGTTAGTGACGATGAACTCTCCCAGGATGTTCAGCGATGGCAGGTTCACACGCACGGCCCGGCCTGGCCGGCAGTTGTAGCCCAGGAAATTCATTGGAATGCTGATGGTACCGCCCGCACGACGGCGCCGCAGTTCGATGTTCGCCAAGCGCTGGGCCTGGTAGGCGTCGGTGACGTAGGAGAAGGACAGCGTTTCTGCCGCCTCGCCACCATCCTCAATCACCCATTCGGCAACGCTGACCTCCGGATAGTCGGTCTCCGTCCACGATTGCGAGGTATCGATGAAGGTGCCGCGGACGGTGTTGATCGCGGCGTCATTAGTCGGCTCGGTGCTGCCAGTGATAGTGCCGACCACCATGTCTTCGGTGATCTCGAAGTCAAAGGGGCCGTAGTAGGCCCCGGCCTGGAACATCCAGCGCCCACCGACACGGATGGTCCGGCCGCCGCACGCGGCCTCTAGCTTCTGGAGCACGCTGGTGCGCTGCTCGTCAGCGCCGATCACGCAACTGCTCCGGTAGCGCGGGCTGGCGGTGTTGTCGGGGTTGGCGACAGACTCGTCGCAGACGTTAGCCCCGCTGGCGAAGGTCTCAAAGACGATCTCGTCGTCCGGTACGCCGCAGCGGTTACGCAGAAACCACAGGATATGCAGTGCAGTATTTTCGGTGTAGATGGACATCCCTGTACGCGGGTCGTAGATGTCGCTCCGGCCGCGCACGATGAAGCGTGCGTCAGGGATGCCAGACGGGAACTTCTCGGCGCTGTACTTGAGCGACAGTCGAACGACCGATAGGCCGCGCCCGATTTGCTCGTTTTTCCAGTCCGGGCAGTTGGCCTTGAGGAAGGCGTTCACCTGGGTCGGGTTGACGACCAGTTCATAAGAGGCGTGCTCTCCGTAGGTGGCGATCTCCTCCTCGCCCAAGTAGATGTTCTCCAGAGCGTCGACGGGGCCCTCACAGAGTACGTACACCAGGTGCAGCCACTCGCCATCGGTCTGGCCACCAACCTGCTCCTGCGCCCACACCAGCACGCCGCCGGTGCTGACGCGGCCCAAGATGAAGCGCGCCGGCGCCTTAGAGGAGCGGACGGTCTGCGCCGAAGGCTCGTTGTCGCGCAGAGGCGACTTGGTGTTGAGCTTTTCCTGCTGCTCGGCCATGTAGAAAGCCATGCCGGCGCCAATAGCTGCGCCCACCGGGCCGCCCTGGACGAAGCCAATCACAGCACCAACAGCTACCTGAGCAATCTTCTTGACGCCACCGGACATTATTCGACTCTCCAGACAGCTAGCGGGTCGCACACCACGCGGGTGACCCCGTCGTCAGTGGTCGCCCAGAATTCGTTTGCCCAGTACACGGCCATGGACCGGCCACCGGGCGCTTCGTACATCGCGATGTCACCGCGCTGGATGAATGCCGGCGCCACACGGGCGAAGCATGCATCCCAGGCAGCCTCAAGGCTGCCGTGCCGCTTCTTCAAAGCCCGCTTCGCTCCCGCCTCGGTCTTGTAGGTGCCGCGATACGCCTCAGCCGGGTCGGTACCGCACACAGCCACCGCGCAGTCCGCAGCGAACAGGCAGCAGTCGAAGTCGCCCCATGAAAAAGGCCGCTCTAAGGCGGCCTTGATCACTTCGCTGAGGCGTGTGGTCCAGTCTCGGTAGCGCATGGCTATTTCTCGTAGGTGAACGTCGGGGCGTCCTTCTTGGAGCCCCAGTAGATGGGCCATTCGGACATCTGGGCGATGGCGTAGAAGAATCGGTCGCCCTGGTGGCGGGCGCGGTGGTTCTCGTCGGTGAAGCGCTCGGTACCCGTGCGGCTCCACTCGGCCATACGGTCAACGATCGGGACGGTGATTTTGTTGCCGTCCTCACCGTTGCCTGCATAGGAAAAGGTGGCGGCGTCCATTCGGCCGGAAAACAGGATGTCGGCGGCGTAGTTGCCCTGCTCGTCGAACACGACAAACATCAGCTTGCCCGAGCGCCCGCGGCATCCCCGGATATTGGTCTCAGTGATGATGTAGCTGTCCAGTCCGGTGAGGGCCAAGTCGATCGACATGGGCGAGTTCGAGTTGTCGCTCTCCTGCGACTGCCCGACCTCGCCGAACTGCCCTACCCCCAGATACGTGATGCCGCCGATCACCAGGTCACCGGTACCGGTGTGCGCGTAGACCGGGCCATCCTCGAAGTCGAGCTGGCAGGCGTACACGCTGAGGAATTTGCCGGTGGCGATGATATCGACCACGCTCTGGCTGAATGGGAACGTCGAGGGCATCAGAAGGCCTCCCTGAACTGGTAGCTGCCGTTCGACACGGCTTGGCGCACGGTCATGCTCCAGGTGTCCTGGGTCATGCGCATTTCTGAGTACGGATTGAGGTATTCGATGGCGGCACCAACCTCCAAGGTCTGGCGAATGCGCTTGTTCACCTGCGCCACTGCCTGCCCTTGGGCGTTTGCCACGGCTGGTTTGATCACTTCGAACATCTCGCCTCCGACCGTCATGTAATCTCCGACGGAGAACACCGGCGCGTTCGGGGTGGCGCCGCCAACCTGGATTGAGCGGGACTGCGACGGGCCGCTGACGACCTTGAGCGCTCCCACACTGTTACCGCGCCGCCGAGTGAATGCCGGCACGTTGACCGTGCCGAACATCCCATCCAGCTCCCCGAGAAACGAAGTCAGCTGCCGCTCCTGCTTTCGCGTGAGGAGCCCGAACGTAATGGTGCACTGCCAATACGCCCCCGGCTGCCCAACAATCTGCTGGGCGTTCGAGAGCGTCGAGGTGAAGGCGCGGCTGTTGTTGACCAAGCCCCACGTCATTTCAGACGGGCGCAGCGATGCCGGCCATTGGATAGCCATGCAGTACTCCTTTTTGCTATCGGTTGCGGGCGATGAGCTGCCGCGCCGGGCCATTCATCTTGAAGTCGCGAAGGACTAGGTTGTAGCCGTCCTGAGCGCCTTTCTGTGCGGCCTGCTGTATCCGGGCCAGGGTCGCTTCGTCGGCGGTGCCTTGGACCGTGATGTCCTGGTGGATCGCCGGCATCTGCCCCGTAGACGCATCAGGCTGGCTGCCGGCGTAGGACGACGCATTTGAAGCAATGCGCGGTGTCACGAATCCGCCCGAGGCATAGCCCCTGACGTTGAGGCCTTCGAGGTAGTTACGCATGCCAGGCAGAGCAACCACCTCCTTGCGGAGGACGAATTCGCCGCCGTGCACCACGCCCTTCGGCTCAAACTTACCGCCGTCACCCGTGTAGCCGCCGCCCGAGAAGCCTGAAGAGGCGATCGTTTCGCTGTAGCCAGTCATGGTGCCCTGCCCCAACGCCTGACTTCCACCGGTCAGGAAACCGAATGCCGAGCCAAGGAAGCCTGCCGCCGCCTGACGCACCTGGATGCGGATTAGGTCCTCGATCACCCCGTCAGCGAAGTCCTTGAACGACAGCTTGCCGGTCTTCACGAAGGTGACCACGGCGTCTTCCATGTTGCTGAAGGCGTTGGTGAACAGGTTTCGCGTTTGCCCGGCGACGTTCTGCGCCTGCTCCAGGTAGGTGCTGAACGCGGCGCGCGCGCCCAGCGACCAGTCGGATTGCTGCTCGTCGACGCGCAGGTAGTACTGCTCCTGCATTGCCAGGCGCTGATCCAGCGCGCTTTGCAGTGCGGCATTTTCCTTCTGGTACAGGGATTCGCTTATCCTCCCCTCGTTGCGTTGCTGCAGCAGGTTGTCCATCTGCTGCTGGTACTGCTGCTCGATGCTGAAGCGCTCTTGCAGGCGCTGCTGGGCGACATCGCCCAGGCCCATGCCGGCCAGGTTGTTGCTCAGGCCCACCGAGGCGCGCTGCAACTGGCTGTTCAGGTTGCTCTCGAAGGCCGCAAGCTTCTGCGCCTCCTCGGTGGCCACCTTGCGTAGCTGCATCTCGCGCTCGAGCGCGGCGTTGCGCTTCAGCTGGGCGGTGATCAGGTCCTGGTTCGCCAGCAGCGATTTCTGGTCGGCGGTGAGCGTCTGCTTGTCCTTGATGTCGGCCAGCTGCTGCTCCCAGCGCACCAGGGCCTGGCCAGCCTCTCCCAACTTCTGCATCTCGCCCACCTGGGCGCCGATTAGCCCGTTCTGCTGCTGGAGGACAGAGTATTGCTGGCGGGCCTGGTCGAGGGCCTTGGTGCCGGCGTCCTCGCGATAGGCAGGGGTTTTCGGGCCCGGCTTGTCCTTGAACTGCTCGCGGGCGGCCTCGCGCAGCTGATTGAGCTCGGCTTCGGTGTAGACTCGGCCGCCGTCGCCTTTCGCCGACTTGCTGGCCAAAGCATCGATTTCCTTGAGCCTGGTCGCGAGCTTTTCCTGATTGCTTGCGGTGGTGCGCAGTTGGCCGTTCAGGGTTTCCTGGGCAAGAATGGAGTCGCGTTGCCGCTGGCGGTAGTTCTCTTGGGCCTGGTCAATTGCTTGCTGAGTTTTGAGTTGCCCTTCAAGCGCAGCCACCCGACTTCTGGCGACCTCAAGGTCTGATCTCGCCTGAGACCCGCTCGCTACTATGGGATTACCCTCAGCACTCCTTTCGAGCTTGCCCAACTCCTCTCGCGCCTCGGCCAGCTGATCAGCCAATCCTTGCGATCGTCCGAAGCTAAGCGCGGCATCTCCCGCACCCTTTGCCGCACCCCAAACTCCACGCCAGGCCCGCTCAATCCATCCCAGGTTCTCAGTGATTTCCCTGGTCCTTGAATCGATGGTCTGCGCGTAGGTATCTGTGAGCAGCTTGGCAGCACCGACAGTGTCCCCCTGCTGCCTAAGGGCAACGATCTGGGCGTAGGTGCTCGCAGTGAGGAAGTTGTACTGCTCATTGAGTTCGCGAGCGGCCGCGACAGGATCTTTACCTATCTTGACGAACTCTGCGACAGTTTCCTCTACTGCGCGGCCGGTAGCATCGCGCATTTGCAGAGCCGCTGTCGCCACGACACCGAAACTGTCGCCAGCAATTTTCCCGTTGCCAGCCAATTGCGCTAACACATCGGCGGCGGCGCCGGTGGTGCCTACAGTTGTGCTGATCTGCCTGGAAAGGTCAGCCAGAGCGCCAGCATTGCTTCCCGCTGCGTTGCCAGTGAGCACAAGAGACTTGCGAAACTCATCTGCCTCTTGAGAGCCCTTGTAATAAGCAATCCCCAGTCCTGCAACTGCAGCGCCCGCTATCGTGAAAGGGTTTACCAGGCCGGCGACGTAGCCTCCAAGGGCCCTGGCGGCCGGGCCTATTCCGCCAAACTGATCCTTCAGTTGCCCGCCTTGCTGGAGCAAGACAGTAAACGGATTCATGCCGCCCTGAAGAGATACAACAATATCGGTGAACTGGGCAGGGACGCCGCGCAAAGCGTTAACGTACGCCTTTGTCGACATTCCAGCGGCCTGGGCCTGCCGTGAATAGCCATCCATGGCGCGCTCGGCGGCCTGGGCACTCCCAGACAAGTCCTTGATTGAGACACCGGTCGTCTTCGCTTGCAGGCCGACTCCGGCCGCAGACTTCTCGGCCCGCTCTCCCGCGCTTGCCAGCTTGTCCAGGTCTTCAGCGGCCGCCTCCGCTTCAGCTGACTCTACCTTGACTTTCAGAACAGCAATATCGCCCTGGCTCATATATTCTCCACCAACAAAAAAGCCGCCCTAAGGCGGCTCGTTTGATGCTATCAGTGCTTACTGATCATTTTCGTTCACGTAAATATGATTGTAAGGCTTAGGCTTCTTGTATACGTCATCCCAGGAACGCGAGTAAAAAGCCATTTTTGAAACCTGTGAAATTGACCAGCCAGAGTTTGCGTCTGATCGCTCAAGGAGATATTTAAACGCATAGCCCTTTTCCTTGTTTGCCTGCTCCTCGCTATCAAGGGAGGCCCCAGGATCAGGCGGGGTCGTGTTCTTAATCAATGCGGTGACAATTGCACGAGTATCTGACTGGACATCAACAGACTCTATCTTCCGCTCGTACCTATCGGTAACCGTTGAGCATGTCGTACCGAAATTCAATTCGTCGTCAGCGATAGCCTTGGTTTTTTCTTCCAATTCCGCACGCGACTTGACGAGCTCTGTACAAAGCTCGTCATTCAAACGAATGCCAGCGTCTTTCAATGCCCACCATGACTTTACCGTCATGTCCGGCGACACATTGGACACCTTGATCTCAGACACAGCTTTCTTTGCGCCTGACAGCGCTGTATTGGTTTCACCCTTATCGAAGCAACCCGCGAGCGCCAAACTTGCCACGCCAACCAGCACCATGCCCTTCATGCACATCCTCCTTTTTGAAGATGCGAATCTACCACGCCATCACCCTGTCCGTGCATCCAGCGTGGATGGAAAGCCAGTACCGCGCCATCATCCCGCGTAGTAGCGTTGCACCTCCAACGAACCGCCCTGGTCCGTTGCCGGAAAGCCCATGGACTGGGGCATGCGCTACAAGGAAATTCCATGCAAAACAGCAAAAAGGTCGTTAGCGAATTGAATTCGGCGGTCCAAAAATTCAACCAGACGATGAGGTCGGTCGGATCTGGGCGGCCAGACGCGCAGAGCGCTGCTGACTGCTTCAATCGGCTCGTAGCTGCGATTACCGATATCGATAAAAGGCTGCTGGCTTTAGAGGAGGCGCAGGAAGCCAAGCAGCCTAGCTGAGCACCGTCGTGAATTCGATGGTGGTATCTCCATAGCCTTCAACATCTGGCAGAAGCTTCTCCAGATGCATGCGGGTCATTTCTCCATCATCAAAAGCTGGATCATTGCCGTACTTGAGGCGAAGTGCGGCAGTGATCTCGCGCGCGCTCAGACTGAACGTATCAACTCGGCAGTGGATGGTCTCTGTGGTCTTGCCCATGCTTCTCTCCTGCGGCTAGGCCGCTGCTGCTCTACTCCGCCGCCTCAGCCATCACCGCCAGCGCCTCGTTCTCCATGACGCGCAGGTCGTGGAATGCCTCGGCCAGCTCGCGGCGCTTCAGGCCAATCATCTTGGCGGTATCGGGGATGGCGGTGTAGTCGAGGCCAGACGGACCTCCCGGACCCAGGCGCCATTGAGTGCCCAGGGCTTCGAACAGGCAGAAGGCCGGCCATACATCCGGCCAGACCTCCACCTCCTCGACTTCAATGTCGTCCAAGGTCAGGCCCAGGAATGCCAGCTGTTCGGCGGACGGGCCTTGCTCGTACAGGGCTCGCGCCGCCGCCTTCAGTTTCCCAGGCGGGCCGGCCTGTAGGCTTCCTGATAGGCATCGAGAACAGCCTGAGGCGCGCCGACGCAAGTCGACACCAGGGCCGCGATGGCTTCGTCGGTGAACTCGTCGTCGAAGCTCCAGCCGGTCGTGACAACCTTGATCTGCTCGGCCTGCAATTCCAACTGGCGCGCAGTGAATTGCTCGAGCGTCCAGCCCTCGGTCTTGGCCTTCTCGGCATTCTCCTCGGCCGCCTGATTCCAGCCGTCGTACAGCTTGGCCAGATCAGTGCGATCGAAGTAGCGGAACTGGAAGTCGACCGACACCGGCTCGGCGCCTACGCGGGGGATGCTCACCGCAGCGCTGAACGTGGGGTTCTGCGCAATCTTGATCTTCGCCATGAGGTCTCCTTAGGCCGCTGCCAGGTAGCGAAGCGGGCGACCAGACAGGCCGACACTGATGGTGCGGGTCATGATGTTGTTCCGCTCCATGGTCGGCGTGGGCGTGATGCTGACGTAACCCGGGTACAGGATCTGGTCGCCGTTGCGCAGCTTCAAGCGGATGACAGTCAGTTCCTTGGACTCGTCGAAGCCCTCGACGGCGCCTACGTACGCGGCGGCCGGCTGGTCCTCGACCACGATCGACAGGTTCAGCGGGTTGCGGTTGGTCGGGAACTGGCGGTCATCATCGTCCTCAAGATAACCGACGGTGGCGAACTGCTGTTCACCGCCCGAAGGGGTGAAGCCGGTTACCTTCGAGATCTGCACCCAGCCCGAGACCGGAACAACAGAGCCCAGGCCTGCGCCGGGGGTGTAGATCTCCGCATTGGCGGTGCTGATGCTGCCCAGGCCAAAGCTATCGGCCATCGGGTTGGTGACACGCGCGGCGCGGTCGGTGAGCCTTGCCCAGCCGGAATCGATCAGCACGACGTCGGTGGCGTCCAGGTCGTGACCGACAGCACTGACTACTGGTGGCGCGGCGTTGGTGATCGCGGTGAAGGGGATAGCGGCGCCCAGGGTCGAGGCGATCTCGATAATAGCGCCGTTCGGCAGCGGGAAGCGTGCGGCCATGGTGTTTTCCTCTTGGTAGAAACGAAAAAGCCCGCACGCGGCGGGTAGATGGCTGGAAGTTCAGGTGGTTGCTCAGCGTGAGCGCTTGAGCTCGTCGAGAACCAGGCGGCAGCCCTCTTGGGCGCCTCGCTGGGCAGCGGTCTGGATTCTGCGGATGAAGTTTTCGTCGGTATCGAGTTGCTCTTGGCTGACCCCAATACCATCACTGGCGCTGATCTTCTCGATCTGGGAGCAGAGATCTACGCCCAATTGGCTCTCGGCGATGAAGCTTGCAAGATAATCCTGAACCGACGAAAACCCTTGCGACTTGGCTTTCTCGAAGATGCTCAGGCCTGGGCCAAGCCCTGACATGACTAGCTTGCCTGACGAGGAAAATTGCGCATAGAGTTGCGCTTTCGACTCAGCAGCTCGCATGGAGATCTCGCCTTTTTTCAAGTCGATTTCTACAAGTGGCTGCCCCTTTGCGTCAGTCGATTCGGATGTAAATTTAGCTTCTTGGATGCACCCCTCATTGATGTAGGTGATGCCATCCACGACGATGAAGGGCTCGGCCAAGTCCTGCCGGGTTAGGCAGATAGCAGCAAGCTGCTCGTCGGTTGGCTTTACCTCCTCGGCATCCAGGCTGCCGATCCGAACGGGACCATGCGGGCCTCCGTTCATCTCAATCAGGCCATTTTCCATCTTCCAGCCGGATACACCCGGCACATAATCGGCGCTCTGCATCAGTTCCTTCTCCTATTAAGCGGCGTCAAGGCCGAGAGTCATTTGCAACTGGTCGCGCCAGTAATCGACCTGATGCTCCAGGCCCGGCTTCTTCCAGCGGTACTTGGCCAATTCGCGGCCGCTGAGGCTTGCGACCTGCTTGGCATCATCCAGCGCACGACAGGCGCGGTCGAACTGCTGCTTCTCGTTGAGCTCGCCGCGCAGGAGGGCGTCGATGTGTAAGTCAGCCCAGACGGCAAACTTCAGATCCAGCCATCTCGCGAAAGAGACGCCCAATTTTGGGTGCAGCCAGGTGCCGCTCTGGTATCGGCCCCGACGCGTTTCTAAAAGTGATCCGGGGTCACAATTAAGCGCCTCGGCTAGGACGGCCATGTATTGTTTGGTCTCGTCCTGCTTCAACCAATCGACTGGGCGCTTGCCGAATCGCTTTGCCACGTCGGTGGCGTTGATCCAGCCTTCGCTGTTGAAGCGCACTGGCTGGCCTTGGTAGTGAAACGGAATGACGTTACTTGCATTCATCGATAACACCTCGTTCATCGGGCGAATAGAGACGCAGCCGGGGCGGACGGATGAACGAACATCCACCGTTCGGCTGTACGGGCCTAGGCTGCGTGTTTGGTTGGGCGCCCGGTGCGCCCCTTGAAGATTTACCGGTCCGCGACGCCGCGGTAGGTGAAGCTGGCCGGGATCGTGTAGGTCGCCGACTCTGTGATAGTTGGGCCCTGCTCTACCGGTTCGGTTATCAGGCCCTCGAAGCCACTGCGGATGAGCTCAGAGTCGACCGGGAACAGTTCTGACAGCGCTGCGATAAGCGCCTCAGCAATGCCAAGGGCCTGTCCGGTCGGGCAAACTATGCTGACCTGGTAGATCCCGCTGTATTCGTAGGCCTCGCCGGCCAGGTAGCGGCAGAGCGTACTGGCTGGCAGCTGAAAGGCGCGGAGGTAGGTTTCTCCGGGTTCGGCCTCGAACTCCTGGCCGAAGTTCGCCACCCGGATCGGGCGCGCGACTGCCCAGGCGGCCAGCTTGATCTCGATGGCCTGGCGGGCGCGTGCATGGCTCATGCGGTGACCTCTTGAACGGCTTGCTCGACGATTTGCTGGAAGCGATCGCGCGTAATCCTGACCATGCCCTTGGGCGCTTGACCGCTGTGGCCATATTCCAGAGGGATCGAATAAATCAGGTTGTTGACCAGGTAGGCGGTCTGGCCGTAGCTCAGGTGCTGCGCGTCGGCCACCAGCTTGGCGATGGTTTCATGCCCTTGCGGGTCGTAATTGTCGAGGCTGGCACTGGCCGGGGCATCGACGGTGAACTGCCAGTTGCCGCGGAATCGACCGGTGTCCACCGGTGACAGCCGGATGATCGTTGTCCCTATCTCGATCATGACGCGGCGGAACACCTCGTCCATGTCTTCCACGGTCTGGTCGCGGAACTGCTGCAGCTGCTGGGCGAACGAGCCATTCAGGCCGCCGAAGCGCGATGTCATGTGACTGGCCATGCTATGCCCTCGCCTGCACTTCGAAGCCGACCGCCAGGCCCGCGTAATCCCACGGCTTCACGCCAATGACGGTGTAGGTCTTGCTATCGAACAGGATGCGGTCTTGCGTGGTCGGCTCCGGCAGGTCGCTGCCGTCGAGCTTCTCGGGTGAGACCAGCAGCTTGACGTCGCCCTGCTTGATCACGGTCCCGTCGATGTCGCGCAAGGCGAAGGTGTCGCGGAAGGCTGAGCCCAGGTGCTCAACCGTTAGCGACGTTGATCCGCCCGCCTCGGGGTCGTACGGGCCCTGCTGGCGGCGCTGTAGCGTCATCTCGGCGCCCTTCCCGCCCTTTGCCCGCGGCGCGAGCATGCGCACCGCCAGCGCCCGGCTGCGGTCGTAGATGTCAGCCATGGGTCAGGGCCTCAGGTGGTAGATGATGTAGCAGCGGCAGTTGGCGGTTTCGTCGTAGCCGGCACCCAGGCTTGAGTCGCCCGGGTAACGCAGCAGCGCGCCGCTGTTGGTGCGGAAGGCCTGGCCCAGTATTACGGTCTGGCCGCGCATGTGCCGGTGGCTGTTGCGAACCTTCTCGTCGGCCCGGTCGCGCCATTCCTTCTCGATCTTCGCCCGGTCGATACCCTGGGCAACCAGCTGCTCCCAGGCCTGATCGCGGCCGGCGTTGAACGACTCGGCTGCGGCGGTCCTGGTCAGCATCTCGACGTGCGTCTTCAGCAGTCGCTCGGAGTACCGGCCAGCAATCTTGTCGACGTCGGCGGCAGCCACTGGCTTGCCGGCCTCCAGCGCGCGCCGGACGATGCCGTCGAAGCGGCGGTCGCGCCGGGTGCGAGCGAAATACTTGCGCATCTCGTCGGGGTCGCCGCTGAGCAGCTGCTGCCTGGCATTGACCACGTACTGCGCCATGTTGCCCGGCAGGCCCAGCACGCCACCGGTGCGCCGCCCTGTCTGCGGGCTGGTGCGCCCGACCAAGTCCAGGGCAGCCTGGCGTGCGGTGCGCTGTGGCCCGCCAATGGTGCGCCGGCTGCCCATGACGGCCCGGATAGCATCGCGCACACCGTCGGTGGACGCCTGGCGCGCCTGCTGGACCTGCTGAGCGATCCTGGCCTGGGCCTGCTCGGTGGATGGGTCGAACTCCTTCCGCCCGATCTCCCGGCGCAGCGGCGCGGGCAGCACAATGGCGACCATCTCGAAGCGGCCGCCGACCAGGAACGCGCCGCGCATCGCCTCGGCGAAGACTGCCAGCGCGCCCAGGCTCAGCAGCGCCACCAGGCCCTGCTCGTCATCCTCGGCAATGAGCCGCTCGACCTCCGCGATCACCGCAGCATCCACTGCGGCGCGGATCGAGTCGAGGTAGGCCCGCTGCATGCCCGGTTCCAGGGCCTCGATGGCTCGCAGGATCTCGACGGCCGTCATACGACGTACACCGCCGGCGCCGGGCAGCGCACGATCAGCAGCGGGTACAGCAGTGAATCGATGATGCCTATCACCGGGCGGATACTGGGGTTGCCGTTCTTGGCCACAGCAAATTCCTGCTCGAGCGGGCCGACCTTCTCGCGCTGCACCACCTGGGACGGCACGAAGTCGGGATTGAGGCTGCCCGGGGCGGCCTGCTCGCGGGCGGCTGCCTCATAGGTGGCCTGCTCGATGGCAGTAGGCACCACGTCGCTTGGCACCTGGTCGCCCATACGGTCAATGGCGCCGGTGCGCGGCCACTGCAGTGCCTGGCCGTAGCCTCCAGCCTTCTGGCCTGGGAACACGTACACGCAGCCAGCGGTATTGGGGGCGGCCTGGCCGACCATGCCGTCTATATACCCCGATGCCCGCACCAGGGCAGCCTGCTTGACCTCGTCAGTGGCTGCGGCCCAGGCGGCATTGCCGCGGGCAGCCAGGTACGCATCGGCGCCAGCCAATGTTCCGTAGAAATCGGGCATCGTGGTATCTCAAATAAGTGGGCGGCGAACCGCCCGGGGTTGTTACTGGTGCTTGGCCAGCTCGGCCTGCAGCTCTTCCAGGGTGACGTCGTCGCCAACGGCAACGCCCTTCTCGGTGAGCTTGGCGATGATGTCTTCCTTGGCCTTGGCATCAGCCTTCGCCTCAGCCTCTGCCAATTTCTCCTGCAGGGTCTTTACGCTGGAGTTCTTGCCAGCCTCGACTCCCAGCGCTTTTAGCTTGGCGAACAGCGCCTCCCGGCCATCCTCGCCTGCCTCGGCCTTCGGCGCTGCGCCGGAGACTTTCAGGAAGTCCAGACGAGAAGCCTGCTTGTGGCCGGGCTCGGTCAGTTCGAGGTCACGGGATTGGCCAGGCAGCAGGAAGACCACGCCGTTAACGGTGTGCACGCCCTGCGGAGCCTTCGAGTTGTTGGTCACTTTCATGACGCTCTCCTATCAGGCCACCGGGGCGGTGATTTCGTCGAGGTATGCGACCGCGCCTGGCAGGCGGATCTCGGTGCCACCGGTGCGGGCGATGATGCCAGTCTCGAAGCCCATGATGGACTTCTGACGCGGGGCCAGCACGCGACGTGGCATCGGAAGGTGGAAGCGAACCACTTCCGGATCCTTGCGATACGCGACCAGGCGACCACCACCGTCAGCGGAAGCGTTGCGGGCCTCACGCAGCGGCGCGATATCCAGCGGCAGGCCAGTCTCAGCGGTGTAGATGTTGTTGCGGCGCGCGTATTCCAGCACGGTGATCAGGCCATCACCGGCGCCCAGGCGGGCGGTGGCGATGTAGCGGAACGCGTCAGGAGGCAGGCGCAGGGTGTCGGCCCACTCGACTTCACCGGTATTGGTGCGAATCGAGCCCAGCACGCCGTTGATGTCGGCCATGATCTGGTCGACGGTCTTGCTCGACCAGTAGGTGGAGCCACCGGTACCGGATGCAGCCGCGTCCACGCGGGAGACGTTGCCGTCGTTCAGCAGGCCAGTCCAGCGCTTCTCGGCGCTGCCCACGAAAGCGATGCTGTTCAGCAGGCGCTCTACCTTGTCGGCGGCCGAATCGGCCTTGGTACCGCTCAGGTTGATGCCGTACAGCTGGGCCTGGTTGACCTCCTCCAGGTTCCACTCCCAGCCAGAGCCGATCATGGCGAAGTCGTGCGACGCCTGATCATGGGTGGCCGAGTTGAACGGCATGTCGGTACCGGAGCCAGACAGGAACTTGGCCTCGCCCGCGGTATCGACGGTGAAGAAGGTGGTGCCGATGGCCCATGGGGCGCCCTCGGTCACTACGGGGATGCTCGCCGCGTAGTTGAACGCAGGGTAGCGGCGCGTGTAGATGCGGGTTTCGATGTTGCGGCCCTGGGCCAGAACAAACGGAAACGCCGACTGCGCGTCTTCGAAAACTTGAGGCATGTTAAGCGCTCCGATGTTTGAGGGAGATTTCGACGATGTCGCCGTTCGCACCGGTGGTGTCGAAGAAGGCGCCCGGGATCAGCACAGCGCCCTCGGCGGCCGTGGTGACGTAGCGGTTGGTCGCAGCGACGTAGTACACGTCATCACCCGGGACAACCGCGGCGCCGGCGGTGACGTACATCTGGCCTTCGGTCATGAACGCGCCAGTGAAGTCCTGCGGGTAGCCGTCAACCAGCGTCGAGCCAGTGGCAACCGGCGGCACGGCAGCGGTCAGCACGGCCAGGCCGAGGAACAGGGTGCCAGTGGCGGCGATCTTGTGATCATTGCCAGCGCCTGCCACGCGGAAGCCAGGAGCGCCGAACACGATGCCCTCGGCATTCGAGACGGTGCGGGAGATCTTGTTGCACTTCTCCTCGTTGGCGACCAGGCCGGGCACACCCTTGGCGGGTGCATCGGTGTAGCTGTTTTGGTAGATAGCCATGGCGGGGTCTCCTTAGGCCTTGGGCAGGTGGGCGGTCTGCATGTCAGCGATCATCTGCAGGCGAGCTTTTTCGGCCTCGTCACCAGTGGTCTTGCCGTCCTGCTGGATCATGTGCTGACGGAATGGGTCGCCAGCCGGGTTCTTGGCAGCGTCCTCGAGCAGCATGTCGAAGCGAGCGTCGATGTAGGCCTCGCTCTTGCCTGCAATGGCGGCGTCGCCGATCTTGGCGATAACCACGGCCTTGCGGATCTCGGCCTCGCCCTTACCGGCGTAGTCACCGTCGTGGATGGCCTTGGCCTTGCCGATCAGGTCAGCGCGCGCCTGGACACGCTTGTCGATGTCGGCATCGCTGAGTTGCTTGGCTTTCAGGCCGTCGATCTCGGCGTCCTTCTTGGCCAGCTCGCTGTCCTTGGCGGCCAGGTCGGCGGCGTGAGCATCCTTCAA
This sequence comes from Pseudomonas sp. p106, assembly GCF_003936645.1. Classification (NCBI taxonomy): domain Bacteria; kingdom Pseudomonadati; phylum Pseudomonadota; class Gammaproteobacteria; order Pseudomonadales; family Pseudomonadaceae; genus Pseudomonas; species Pseudomonas sp. p106. Next base: position 216,856 of record NZ_RHQR01000001.1, on the reverse strand, counting down.
CTGCTGGATGGTGGTCGCCGAGTCGGACAGCTGGCGGGTCAGCTTGTCGATCGCCTGGGCGCCCTGGTCGGTGGTTTGAACGGACAGGCCATCAACAATGACCGTGCGCAGGGAATCAGCCATTTGATGGCCTCCTTGTGGGGGTTGGGTTTGGGTGTCGCCGATGCGGAATTCTTCTCCAGCGCGAGCTCGATGCTCGAGGCTGAGATGGTTCATGTTCATTGGCCCAGCGGAACAGTGGAAATACTCACCATCCGGGGTGTAGCCATCTTGGAAAATGACTTCGCAGCTGTAGCCCATGGAAAGCTGCCGTTTGCCGGCCTCGTAGTCAGCGATTGCCGCCGCATCCATGAGGACCAGCGGCACGTCTACGCACTCGCCGTCCCGGATTACATCTCCTCCGGTCTGGCCTACTGCGAGCTCTTTCCAGTTGCTCGCATCAACGCCTTTGCCGCCGGGGTGGCCATTGGTCATCGGTCGATGGGCGTAGGAACGCATGGCGTCTTTGTGGAATACCGAACTTTCAGGCCGGTACATCTTGACGATTGGCACATCTCGCAAGCCGTGCTTGTTGTCAGGGTCTATCTCGGTGCCCAGGTAGTCCTGGATTCCGGTGCGAGCGACCTTGGCTCTCGCTGTGAGGTAGCCGTCAGCCGTCCGCCGCACATTGGAAGCGGTGACAGAGTCTTGAAGAATCATGGTTTACCTCAGGGCAACTACCCGGCAGGCGATGGTGAAGCTCGCGCCCAATGCCAGCAGCGGGGCTGAGAAAGTCACGACCAGCGTATTGGCGGCATTGGCCACGACGTTGTGGATGGCGTACCCGGCAGGCAGCGCAGCTGTTGGGAATAGCAGGATGTCGTCGTCCTTCTGAACACCCTGTACCGTGAGCGTGACACTCCGGATGCCAGCGGACAGCGCCAGGTTGGCGGTCTGAGTGACGATGACCGTGCCGAGCGAGACCTTGGATGACGGGCCGGTGATGGCTGACAGCAGCACCAGGTCAGCCCAGGTGCCGCCAGACTGCCGCCATTGGATCGCAGTTGTCGTCTTCTGCAGCTCGATCGACTTGCCGTTGCTGCCGGCCAGCGACGAGACCGCGATCAGGCTTCCCCAGGCCCCGCCGGTTTGGCGTGCCTGGATGTAGCCGTCGGCGACCTGAATCTCGACCGACCTGCCATCGGCGGGCGGGTGCGCCCCGAGGTAGACCGATACCGCCTGGGATACCTGGGCGTCCGTTGCGTTCTGGCCTGCTGCCGGTGGATTGGCTGCAATGTAGGTGCTGACCGCTGCCTGGATCTGCTCGACAGTAGGACTGACCCCGGGCTGGCCGCGGTTGTACGCCTCGTAGTCGGCATACGTTCCTTGGTGCCCGTCGTCAAGCCAGAGTTGATAGGCCGACTTGCCTGGAGCCCCAGGCGACTCGACCACCACTTGCTCCTCGCTGACCGTCGGCGCGAAGTCCTGGGCCTGGGTGAGGTCGGTGGTGTAGCCGTTCGGCCCGATGTACATGCCCTGCGTGTCGCTGACCGGTACGTCCATCGAACCCATCACCTGGAGCGCAACCTTGCTGCCGCTCATTACCGAACGCAGCACCGGCAGGCGAACGAACGTCTGGCTCGGCGGAGGCTTGATCTCAGGCATTGAGGCTTGCTCCGTAGTAGGCGATGTTGACGATGGCCCCGGCCTGCTGCGCGATCAGCCGCATGTCGAGCATGACCGCGTCGTAGACCAGCGACTCGCCGATCATAAGCGGCATGCCGATGGCCTGCGTGGGGTCTACGCCGTCGTCTCGGTAGCGAACCGGTGCACCCTCGACCTTCATCAGGGCGACGATGGTTCCAGCCGGAGGAACAGGCGCCGGAGCCACCGCATCGATGGCGACCGGCACCTGCTGATAGCCGAGGGCGTACAGCTGCCGAGTGCCTGCATAAGTCCCGCCTGGGCCGATCAGCATCACGGGCACGACTTCGCGCGGCCCACCGTCACCGGTTACCGTGGGTAGAGTGTCTGGCATGCTGCCTCCCTGCTATTGATCGTTCTCGGTGGTGTCCGGCTTGCCGGCTGTCTCGGTGACGCCCTCTTCCTCGCCCTCATCCAGTTCGGCGCCGAACTCCTCGACAGCAGCCTCAAGCCCTGGCAGGACACTTTGCTCGACCAGTAGCGTGGTGGCCGCCTGGCTCAGCGCGTCCGGAGCCCACAGATTGGTCTCGCCCAGTACCTTGATCGTCTCGGCGGTACGCTTGGCGATCTCCGAGCGCTCGGAAGCGGTTGGCTGCCATAGTGGGTTCCAGACGTAGTGGATCTTTGCGTCGCGAGAGCCCAGCGCGGAGCGAATCAGGCATTCATCGAGCAGGCTGATGGCAGGAGCAAGGTCGAGCTCCTGCATCGCTTGAATGCGGTCGTAGTAGTTGCGCAGGTCAGACTCTCCGGTCGAGCTCATGCCCGATGGCGACTGACCCAGGAGTCGAGTGGCCGGGATGTCAGCAGCACCAGACACCGCCTGCAGGAAGCGATCCATGATGTCAGGCAAGGAGCCGAAGCTGGCCGACTTGGACTCGTACTCTTCGTCCTTGTCCATGACGAGCGAGCCGCTGATCCCTTTGCCGGTGGCGGCCAGGCGCAAGCGCTCGAGCACAAGGTTCGCATACCCCTTGTCACCTTGCAGGCTGCTCATCAGGTCAGGGATACGGAACACGTCGACCTTGGCCTCGAACACCAGGCTCGCGACGTTGGCCATCGTGCCATCGGATTGCTTGATGGCATTGACCAGCGCCTGGAGCACTGAATCACCCCAGCCGAATTCAAGTCCGGTGGCGTATTCAGGCTCGGGATTCTCGGCGCCGATGAATACAACCAGGCGCGACGGGTGAACGGTAGTGCTGCTGCCGGTCAACGTGTAAGCCTTGGGCAGCCCGAACCGGTCCGATTGCGGGTCCTGCTCCAGCTCGGTTGGCGAGAGCTGCCGACGACTCATCACCGTCAGGTACTTCACGCCGCCCGCCCTGATGCGGTCAGGGTTGAGCGGCTGAGACAAGTCCCGGTCACCTGTGCCGATGAAGATGGCCGCCCCGCCGAACAGTCGCGCGCGGGTCATGGCCTGCTTCACCTTGGCGCGAACGCCCAGGCGAATCTCCTCGGCCTCGATCTTCTCGATCTGTTTCTTGTCCGCCTGCCAGGCTCTCCAACGGCGGGTAGCGTCCAAGGGCGGGATATCGACGATCTTGCGCGGCAGCCAGGCCCCGCGGTAGGCGTTGATCAGCTCTTCGTCGCTCATCACGACGTGGGCATAGGTCGACCCCGCCGCCTTGTCCCGCCCGGTGCCCATGCCGGCCACCAGGTTGACCAGCTTGTCGCTGAAGAATTGAACGACGCCCATTAGGAAACACCTTCGTAGGAGAAACGGCCCTTCGCAGGCCATTCAACGTCGACGCAGTAGCCGATCGCGGTTGTGATGTGTTGGTACTGGTTCTTCTGGTCCTCTTGGAACGTCGAACCTTCTTGGAGCTGGACGGTTGCCAGGCCCTTGTGGCACCAGGGTGCGGTTGTGGGATTTACGAACAGGCTGCTCTCGCCTGAGGCAGTGAGGATCTTGGCGCGCACGGCGTTCTGCCGATCCTTGATGGCTGGGTGTGCAGGCTTGACCTTGCGCGTATAGCGCCAGCCGGCCGCCTTCAGCACCGCTTCAATGTCTGTGTAGTCCGAGGCGTGACCGTGCTTCTCGCCCGCCTTGCCCGCCGGGTCGCCGTAGATCAGCACATGCTTGTTCTTGTGGTCCTTGTATCGCTCGACGAACTCAAGGGCCGCCTGGCGAGATATAGCGCTGGTCAGCACGATCTCATCGAGTAGATACAGGTCATTGCCGTTGTTGCGCCTCACGCCGATGGCTGACGACAGAGGTGTGAAGTTCTGGTCATGCATCCACATTAACTGTTCGTGCGACTCGATGGTGGCGGATGTCTGGTTGTGCTTGCCGTAGTCCTCGTAGATCCGGCCGGATGCCGTCTCGAAGCTGGCCTCGAACTCCTGCTTGAACTGCTTGGGCGACATGGCGCGCTTCATGGCATCCATCACGTCGGGCGGCAGGATCTCGGCCGACTTCCAATGGAACACCCTGAAATTCGGGTCTTGCCCGCTCTCGGCCTGCATGCACAGGTCGTAGTAGTGGTTCAGACCGTCTGGCACGCCAAGCAGCCAGCACCAGGCCCGGTAGTCAGGCATGGTCGGGTTGACCGTGTTGAGCGCCGGCAGGATGTTGGCCTCCCAGGCGTCCGGCTTCACGTCGGCGAATTCGTCGATGCCACCTCCGGTCCAGGGGATACCCTCGATCCGCTGTGGCTTGTCCAGGCCGATGACATGGATCTCACTACCGTTTTCGAGGTAGATGATCAGGTCCGACTCAGATGGCCTGCGGCTGTGCATGCTGGACAGCGTGAAGGCCTTCAGGTCGTCCCAGAAGATCTTCTTGGCCTGGGCGTGGGTCGGTGCCGCGGCGAAGTATGGCCCGCTGTAGGCCGTGGCCTGCTTCACGAGGAACCGCTTGAACCGCTCAGTCTTCCCGCTACGGCGGCCTGCTGGCACCAGAGGGAAGCGAATGCCCGACGGCACAGCGGCCATCAGTGCCAGCTGAACCGGGTGATCCTTGAGCTTGTACCAGCGCGCAAGTTGTCGATCGAGAATCAGGTTGCCTGTGTTCATCCTGGCAGTCTCGCTATCAGGTCGGCCAGCAGCTGGGCATTGGAAGACTGCGACCCGGCCTGCAGAGCCTTAAGCTCGGTCTTGCGCTTCTCGATCTCGAGCCGCTTCAGCTCAGCATCAAGCTCGGATGGCCCGCCATGCCCGAACATGCCCAGGTGCCGACCGATATCAACCAGAGCGCCCTTCTTGTCATGCAGCTTGACCTTGAGCCCGTCCTTCCCCTGGGAGACCTCGGCAATGGCTCCGGCCGTGTCGTCGTCGATCTCGGTGGAATCGATCAGGGCCAGGCCGTGGTAAGGCACCATGTCCTCAGCGCACTCTTCCTCGCCTTCAACCATGCGGACCATCGTTTCACCCCAGCGAACCACCTTGCGGATGTCGCTGAAGCCGATCTTGGCCAGCTCCTTGAGCACCATGTCCTGGGTGATGGCCACTCTCCCTGACCGCGCCTCCATCTCTCGGGCGATAGCCTCTTGAATGACAGGTTTTGACAGGTTCTCTGTACCCATCTGGCGAGCAGTCTTTTTGCTGTAGCCCGTACGAATAGCGGCCTGCGTGGCATTCAGGTCAATCAGGTACTCATCGACGAAGCGCTGCTGTTTTGATGTCAGCGCCATAGGAAATCCTTGAGATCTCAATGCATCACACGGATGTAATCGGGACGCTAGAGCCTGCTTTTCTGAGAGGAATGAAAAAGGGCCAAGACCTGGTGTGGCCTTGACCCTTCGATGTCACGGATATGCAGTCGTATCAGCCGCGGCCAACCATGAAGCCAACCGACGGCGCAGCATATGGCTTCAACACGCCCGCATCGAAGACCTGCTCATGCATCTTGGTCTTCTCGAACCATTGGCACTTGACGCCGTTCTGTGGCCCAAGCCCAGACCCGCTGTAATCGCCGACATCAGCGACAGTCATTTTCGGGCCACCACTGCGCATCACCACCACATCACCTACGTTGAAGCTGGACATATGTCACTCCCATGGGATTGGAATCTCTGTGATGGGGCTGTCGTGCCATCATTTCAATTCCACGGCTGTGACATGATGTTTCGCGCCACGAAACGGCGCACCTCGATTTTGTGGCGCGGATCAGCGCTGGAAGTTGAACGCCTGGGCCACGTTGCCGCGCGCCCGAAAGATCAGCAGGAAGATGATGGCGAAGATCCCGGTGTTGAACGGGGACACGATCGGCCACTCGCCGTAGAAAAGCACCCGCCCCATGATGCTCAGCCACTGCTGGCCGAACAGGGAAGCCAGGCCGAACGCCAAGAGGCTCGGGAAGAAGTGGTAGGCCGAATTCCCACGCCGGTACTTGAACGCGATCATGAAGCAGCTCGCGCCGCTGAAGGCAGCCTGAAGCAATGCGTAGATGTGGACTTCGTTCATTGCTGCCCTCTCCTGGCGAGCAGGCCCCAGACGAACTGGGCCCATCGCGGCGGCTTGCCTGTCTGAATGGACTCCACAAGACTCATGGAGATCACGATGCACAACAGACCAGCAATGAAGGACGCAATTCCCGAAGTCTTTGTCCAGGCCTGGGCGAGGAACTCGGCGGCACCGAAGTAGCCGCCGATCCATCCCACGATCAGGTAGCCAATGCGCTGCCAGTTGCTGATGTCCTTCGCGAATAGCACGAAGAAGAAGGCCCCGCCGAATGCGCCGATGACCGCCGACAGGTCGACGCCCGGGAACATCGCGGCGATGGTGATGCCGGTCCCGCCAACCGCAAGCGGTGCAGCGGCGGCGGTCGCGGCTGTAGTGAAAGCGTCGGCCATGTCTGGTCCCTAGTCTTGGCCTACCAAGGCCGTGGTCGAGCCCAATGCATGCCGGTGGCTGAACTGTATAGGGCGAAGATGATGATCCCGGCACTCAGGAGGGTGCAGAGCAGGGATATTCGATCCCAGTGGGCTTCGTGCACACCGTCTCGGTGCTTGAGGCCCTGGATGATGAACAGGACGCCCAGGAAGATATTGGCGCTGATGTCGCGGTGGGCGGTGTAGCTCAGTAGGGCCATGGCGAATGCCAGCAGGCTCCAGCATGTGGACCTGGACATTCAGCCTCCGGGGACTTTTGAGGGCCTCTTTGGGCACAAAAAAGCCCGACTCAGTGGCCGGGCTCTAATTCGTCATTCTTAACACGCAAGAAGGACAAGATAGGGATAAATGTATGCCACTCTGCCACTAGTCGTCAAGCGGCAATTTGAGCAATGAGCCCCTCCCCATCCAAGATGGCCTGCGCCTCGCTCAAGGCCTCATCCACCCGGCGGCGCAGGTCCTTGCAGATGGCCGATTTCCAGCGGTACTGCGTGCGCTCAGCGACCGGCTCATCCAGCCAGTTGTCCATGCAGTACCAGCCGGCCGGCAGGATGTTGGTTGACCGCTTTCCTTCCTGGCCTGGCAGCTTGGGCATGGCCCAGGTCACGACGGCTGCATGCCTGAACCGCTCGGGAGCAGGCGACCGGATAGCCTTGGCGATGGAGATGATCGCGGCATGCTTGCGCTCTGTGTGCGTCGAATACTGGGCGACCAGGACAAGCCATTGCTCGGGCGAGAGCTGGGCGCGCAGCCGGGCATGCACCATGCAGTCGACGAGGAAAGCAGCCTCCTTGCCCACGATCTCCCCCTTCTGCTTGGCGCACTGCACCTTCGGTTCGAAGTCGCACCCACCCGCGCTATTGATCGTCTCAGCGGCCAGGGCCCGCACTACTGCTGCCACTACGTTTCGATAGGTCACGCCACACCCCCTACTCGCTTGCACTTCTCCACCAGCGCCTCTTGCGCCTCACGCTTGCGGGCCAGGGCGAACCCCATCGCCAAGACCAAAGCCGACCCGGCGAGCTGCAGGCCAATAAATCCGATTGCGAGTGTCATGCAGCCTCCTTGAGCTGTTTGGTCTTTGCCCGGTAGTGAGCCTTGATGGCCTTGAGGTCATCGATGGTGTAGCGCTGGGCCTCATGAGGCCCTTCAAGTCGATCGACACGCTCTTGGCCGATCTTCTGGATCAGTCGCTCGCGGTATCCCTGGGCAACAGTGCGGCCCTTGGCGGCGTACTTGCCCGAGCCGCCATTGCAGGACTTGAGCTGCTTGTGGCAGTTGTCTTCGTCGAAGCGGAGCTCCGGATAGGCGCCGCGACCGAGGAAATGACCAGCGTCCCACTTGCCACCGGTGAGCCAGTCTTCGTCCGGCCCATAGCTGCCGCAGCAGATGCAGGGCTCGTTCTTGTCGCGCTCGCGGATGAAGGCGTTGAACTCGACCTGCGCCTCTTTGATGTAATCGGCCCGACTCTTGAGCTTCTCCTTGCGCACCTGGATCTCGCGGCGCTCGCGCTGGGCGATGGCCTTGCGAGCCGTTTCCCGCCCCTGCGGTGCCAGGGCCAGGGCGCAGGCCACGCTGCACGCCTTCTGCGTCGAGAGCGATGGCCGGAACTTGTCGCCGCAGGCCTTGCAGGTCTTCTGCTTCATTTCCTTGAGGGCTACGCGGGTCATTCCGGCACCGCCTGCGAAGCGCTTGATTCAACAAAGCCAAAGCCGGGGGCTGGTGGATAAAATTTTCCATTGCTTGTACGGCCCTGGCACTTGTAGCGGAGAACGTGCTGAGCAATGCCCTCGGCCGCCGCTGCCTCAGGGAGAGTGTCGTAAGCCTTCCCATTAACCAGCCACGCCTTTTTGCGCTTCGCGTACATGCCAGGTTGACGCTCAATGTGCTTCCACGCCTTCCCGTTGCGAATGAGGCCTACAAGCTCGGCTGTTACGCCGTGCCGGGAAGCAACCTCTGCATGTGAATCTGGTGAGCGCAAAATCGAGGTGACGTCTTGCTCGGTAAGCTTCGAATTCGGGCTATCAGCGCCCTTGATTGCTGTTCCGTGTAGCTCCCTGTCTTTCGCGTTTTCGGCCTTGGTGCCCCAGCGAAGGTTCGAGTGCCTGTTGTCTTTGCGATTTCCGTTGCCATGGCAGCACTCAAGCCCGGCCGGGGCCGGCCCGGTAAATGCCTCAAGAACGCAGGTGTGAACGGTCAGGTTCTTCTTCACGCCAGCCTTGTGAGACAGGAATTTTTGATAGCCCGCACCATCATCCGTAATGACGATCATTGCCCCAGGGAAGAACCTTCTGTGGCCACGTCTATCTACGAAATCCCGGTCAACAGATCTAACCCGGCCTAGATCGCTAACCTGGTACCAGCCCTCCAGGCCGACAATGTCCTTCCAAATTTCCTCAGTCATAGCGCCCGTCCCAGTAGTCCTTTTGCGTCCAGCGAACGCTGTGTTCTGCCCCGAAAGCCTCAACCCATGAAATTAGGTCGGCGCACTGCTTCACGCTGAGCTTGCTTGTGCGTTCGTAAATGACGTCAAAGCCGTTACCGTCTACCGCTGGTATCAGTTGAGGCTGCTCGCCGCTCTCACGCAGCCAGGCGGCCGTCAGGAGGCGCTTCCAGATCAGGACGTCCCACTTCTTGCCGGCGTGCTCGACCTGCTTGGCGATATCGGACAGGCAGGCGTGGAGCTTCTTGTTCTGCTCGCTGCTGCGGTCCTGGTCCTTGATCACGATCTTCTTCGGTCGGGTGAAGTCCTGGGCCTGCAGGATGCCGAAGAGACGATTGGCGTCGGCCATGCTGTGCATCACGAAGTCGGTCATGACACCACCGCCTTCGGCTGAAGCCGCTCCAAGCGCTCGCGCAGCTCGTTGATCTCATCCTGCGCGGCGTCCATCACCTTCTGCGCCTCGTGCACGTCGATCCAGTTGCCGCTGATGTCCTCGAACTTCTGGATTCGAGTGCCAGAGGGCGCAAGCAGGAAGCTGAAGCGCGGGATAGCGTTGAGCCGATCCCAGAACTCGAAGCCTTCGCGGGTCTTGATATTTCTCATGGCGCCACCTTCAGGCCCAGGGCCTCGATCGCTTCCTTGGCTTCAACCCTGCGGCACAGGCCGAATATCTCGTCTGCATCCTCAACGTCGATCATGCTCGGGACGAATTCATGATGGCGGTGCGAGTCATACGCTCCCTCGAAGCCAACTACCTTGGGCAGTTCCACCACCACGGCCTCGCGGGAGGCCTGCCAGGCCCACCAACCAGCGTGGGCGATAGGGTTCGAGTAGGTGCCGTCAGGTTCTTTCTCGACGAAGAAGAATTTCACCGACGACCTGAATCCTTCGCCACACCGAGCAACCATCTCCTCGACAAAAGCTGCCTCAAACTGCTCGCGCATCTTGTTGGTGTCCATCAGTGCTTCTCCTGCGCGTGCCATTTGGCCTTGTATTCGGCGATGAAGTCGGCCGGGAACTGCGAACGCCAGCCGCACCGGCACTTGAACTGCTCGCCATCCCAGGTGGTGCGCGGCATCAGGTGCGGACATAGCTCTCCACCGCAGTACGGCGAGTAGCCTTCGCGGGTCATCAGGTTTTCTCGAACTAGGCTCACACCCCCTCCCCGGCCGGCTGCCCGGCGCGCTTGATGTTCAACTGAGCAATGGCGACGCGTGTCTGCCGCTTGCGTAGGTAGGTGTCGACCCGGCGGCGCTGGGATTCCTTGGCACGCTCGCGGTCTTTCTTGGCTTTCGAGGCGGTCAGGATGCAGCGCACCTCCGCCAGCTTTTCGCGGACCTTGGGGCTGACCTTGGCGCGCACCTCACCAGTGAGCAGGCCGGCAATGGCCTGGCCGTCTTCGGTGATTGGCGCGATGCGCAGGTCGGCCAGGTACTTGGCCCCGGTCTCATGGGTGATGAGCTGGGCGCGGACGGCCGACTCGATCGCGGTCACGCGGCGGCCCTGGTCGTAGCCCAGCGAGACCTCCCACTTGGCCGGCTGATCCTCGGCGCGGGCGAAGCTGACCAGGCGCTCGTAGGCGCTCATGAACGCCATCCGGGCGCCGATCTTGTCGCCAGCCTCAAGGATCGGAGCGGATGCGATCATGGCCTGGCGGATTTCAGTGGTGAGCACAACGGTCTCGTGCTCGTCACTGGCCGCCAGCGCGATGGACCATGCCTCATCCTTCCCCGGCCGGCTGTCAGCCGCATGGATGTGCTTGAGGACCATGCCGAGCGAAAGGCGCCCAGCAGGCTCTCTACGGCACGCACGCAGTGCGCCGATGATGACGCCAGGCTCATACGCCGAAAGGTCCTCAGCGATGAGCTGAGCGCCTCCAGCGCTGATCGCTTGCCCCATCGCCTCGGCGGTGGCGCAGATGGCCACGGCCAGTTCGGCTTGTTGGTCAGAGGAAAGCATTGCGCTTACCCCCTTGGCTGTTACGGATTGCGTCAGCCGCCTCTTGCGCCGCGTTCATATTCGCCTGGGTCTGCTCTTGCTGGCGGGCAGTCGTGGCGTTCATCTGGCGATTGGTCACCCACTGGGTGTGGTAGGCCTCGGCTTTGGCCAGCAGGTCGCCCAGGTTGTGGCAGCCGTTGATCAGCTTGGCGTCGTTGATCCGCAGGTAGAACGCGGCGACATGGTGAGCAACCTCAATCCCGAGGCGGTCAATCAGCTGGCCCATCTGCCCGCCTGCCTTCGCATTCCATACCGGCCAGGTGTGATAGCGCTTGCGGTAGGCCATGGCGTAGTTGGCCCAGGCCTTGAAGGTTTTGCAGGACTGATCCTTCGGGCCTGGCATGTCCGCCGGGATTTCGCAGCGCGGCTCTTCGCCCCCAACAGGGATCAGTGCAACCACTTTTCCGGCAGGCTGGTTCGGCTCGTCCGAACCTTCCTGCGAACACTGACTGGTACCCTGATTGGTATCCTGATTATTGGTATCCTGATTTGTCGGATTTTTTTCCGACCTTGGCTCGGATTTTTTTCCGACCATGCTCGGATTTTTTTCCGAGGTAGATCGGATTTTTTTCCGACCTTTGGTACCAGTAGGCGGGGTCGGATATTTTTCCGACCCATCCAGTTTCTGGTTCCACTCAGTGGCCTTCTCCGTCAGACGGAACAGCGTGATGCTGGACGTGCTGGAAAGCTCGATAAGTCCGACCTCTTCCAAGGCTTTCAGCATGCGATAGGCGGTATCAGGCTTGCCGGTGAGCAGCGGGAGCTCGTCGGTGATCTTGGCCTTGCTCAGGGCGAAGTAGATCCCGTCCGGCGTCTGCATAGGCTTTGCCCAACTCGGGCAGCCATAGACGAACGAGAACAGCAGCGCCTGCTGGGAGTTGAGCCCCCATTCCAAGGCCTTCACCTGGTTGATGGTGAGGGTGAACTGCATATCAAATACCCCCTTGGGCTTTTTCGCTGCGGCGCTTGTCGCGGTAGGCGTAAACCTCTTCCAGGCCTTCCTCGATCTTCACCACCTCGCGGTCGAAGTAGGCTTGGGCCTGCGTTTCTTCTTCCGGAGGCAGTTCGCCAGGGCCGCGCAAGCCGTTCCAGATCCACTGCATCGCGGCATCGGCGCCCTTCCCTTTTTGCCACTCCACAACGGCGGCACGCATGCCAAGCAGATAGCGCCCAAACAGCAGGTCGAGCTCCTTGACCTGCATGCGCAGAGCCTCGTTCTCGTCAGAGATGCCGCGCTTGATGCGACGCTCAGCCTCAACAGTAAGCCTCCACGCCTCGTTATCGGTTTTGAGCTGATCTCGCTCAATGCGGAGCGCGCGGGCCTTTCGGAACTGCTCGCTATAGAGCAACTGAATGCGCTCGATCTCTGCCCAGTCCGAATCCACGCCAGCCTTGAGCCGCTCGATCTCGGCCAGCAGGGACAGGATCGTGGTCGGCCCTGCAGCGCCAATAAAATCGCGCTCTGCATCGCCAGTAACACGGGATAGTCCGAATGACTGAGGGCTGTACCAGTCTGGAACTTTGCTCGCAGCCTCGGCCATCGCCTTGAGTTGTGCCTTGTCGATGCTCATGCTGCACCCCGCACGGCCTTGTCGTGGGTGTGCAGGCCATCCCAGTTCTTCTTCATGGGCAGCTCACCAGCCAGGTACAGCTCGTACAGGCGCACGGCCCCCTTACGCAGCAGGATCGGCGTGTAGCTGATGAACGCCTCTTTCCCGTGCGGGGTGATCTCCTGCTGGTGCTCGGTCATGTACTTGTCGCGGGCATAGGCGGCCACGCGGTACCGGGTGCCGGACTTGCTCTCGTTGTAGAGCCAGTTGCGGCGCTCAAGGAAGTGCCCGACCTGCATCACGTTGACCCCATTGAGGCCCTTGCAGAACTGGACGTGGCTCATGCCTTCCTTGAACAGGTTTTCCAGGTGGTCGATCTTCTTGGCCTGGGCCTCGACCTGCACGGTGAGCAGGACGCGGGCTTTCTCCGATTCCAGCGCCATCTGGAGGATTTCCAGCTTGCTGAGGTCGGCGGGCTGGGCGGGGGCGGTATAGCCACCCGTTTTGCGAATGCTGGGCAGCACTTCGCTCACCACCCATTCCTCAAAGCGTTCGGCTTGAGGCATCTTCGAGCGCATTACCAGCCGGTATACGTCGCGCTCGGGGATGATGTTTGCCGACGGGCCAAGGGTGAACGAATCGTTCACCCCCACCGGACGCGGGCTTTTGCAGTGGTCGCGCACGGCTTTTTGTGGATTGGAGTAGCCGAGACCTTCGGCCACATCACGGGCAGAGAACCAAGGCTCACCATCAACAAGCACGACACGAACGTCGAACCCCTCGAAATTGAACAGGTTTACTGTGCGCGCCACGAAATCGTGGTTCGCATTTTGTGGCGCGAGGGCCACGGTATTGCTTTGGATGGTCTGGTGCATATATGATGACCTCACACAAGCGTTACGAATGCAGTACAAGAAACCGGGCGGCCACCCGGTTTTTTTGCGCCTGCGTTTTTAGGTGTCACTTTTGAGGCCCTCTTTCTGGACCAATTGGACTACCTGTGCTTTTGGCCTTCCGAGACGACTCGGTCCGCCCATGGCCAGGAACTCGATGGCTACTGCCTCAAGCGCCTGGTCGATGCTCAAGCCCTTGCTCAGGGCAAAGGCACTGATCTTTCTCTTCGCACCATCACTCAGGTGCTCGTAGTCGATTTCGGGCACGTGACCTCCATAGGGCCCCTAGGCCGCGCTAGACTGCTTGTCGTCCTTGCTCAGCGCTTCAATCGCACCGTTTTCCACGGCCCACTCGATCATTTCGTAGAGGTAGGTCGCGTGCTGCATCTCTGCGCGCTCTGCTGCCCGGGCCAGGATGCGGTCCAGGGTTTTGTTGAAACGGACCTTCCGAGGCGTATCACGCTTGTGGGATTGGTCTGCGTACATGCGGGTACTGCTCCTTGCGGTTGAAAGTGATTAAGCGGCTTCAGACGGGTACAGATCCGGGCGCAGCTCATGCCGCGAAACACCGGTGACCTTCTCGATAGGGAGTGCTTGGCGAGCTGGCACGCCTCTGGTCTTCCAGTAGGAAACGGCCATCGGCGTAACGCCCAGAAGCTCAGCCAGGGCTTTGCCCGAGCCGGCGGCGTAAATTGCACGCTCCAGAGGTGTGATTTCCATAAACAGTCCGCCCTAGGCGAATAAACATATCTCAACAATACGTTTATTTAATAAACAACGCAAGCCCGGTAAACTTCCTGTTTATGAATACCGAGACTTCAGGCGATCGCCTGCGACAACTGATGAATGAGCGGGGCTTGACCCCAAAGATGCTGGCTGACCAGCTGAACGTGACGCCCCAGGTCTTGAACAACTGGTTCAAGCGTGGCTTGCCAGCGCGCGCGGCCTTCCTGGCGGCCAGAGAGTTGCAGGTTTCGGTGGAATGGCTAGAGGATGGAACCATCCCAATCAGTGGGGGCCCGCCAGATCCGTATGTGCCTGCCTCAAATGCAAGGCTTCTAGGTCCAATCGATGCCTGGGACGACGACACGCCACTGGATGATGACGAGGTTGAGGTGCCGTTTCTCAAGGAAGTTGAGCTATCTGCCGGAAGCGGCCGCACAGTAGTAGAGCAGTCTCACAAGCAGAGGCTGCGCTTTGGCAAGCTAACCTTGCGCCGCCAGGGCGTTCAACCTGGGGATGCTGTTTGCGTGACGGTCAGCGGCAATAGCATGGAGCCGGTTCTTCCCGACAAGAGCACCGTCGGCGTTGATCAGGGCAGCACCGCGGTTGTAGATGGCAAGATGTACGCCATCGACCACGACGGCCAGCTCAGGGTAAAAACCCTCTACCGCCTACCTGGTGGCGGCATCCGCATGCGTAGCTTTAACCGCGACGAGCATCCGGATGAGGAGTACACCGCGCAGGAGATGATCGACCAGAACATCATCATCAAGGGGAAAGTCTTCTGGTCATCTGTCCTCTGGTAGCAGCCAAGAATCCCAGTACAGCCCGCCTAGTGCGGGCTTTTTTGTGCCTGCGATTTGACCTGGGCGTTTACTCGATAAACAAAAATAAACAAAAGGTGTTGACGTGTTTATAAACATCGCGTTTACTTGGCTCAACAACGAGGCGCTACACAGCCCCTCGAGAGGCCCTCAAGCCTCACCGCTCTTTCACATTGATGGGAACCTCGCGGATCGATCCCGGCAACGGCACAGCGCGAGCAATAAATTCGATCCCCATGCCAGCTCTGGAACTGGTGAATAGACCGCATTGCCTCTACCGGCGACCGGCGATCAGACAGCCCCGAAAGGCTGCCCACGACAGGGAGAACCCTGTACGGCTGATCGAGAGCGAAACGCTCGAACCGTTACGCCCAGTAGGCACGAAAGACCCGGCAAGCAATGCGCCCCGCCACCCCGGCGGTAATGGGACAGAACGATTTACTGATGCCGGTTCACTGAGCCGGCATTGGAAATCAACTGGAGGAAAACGAGATGGTTTACCGCAACGAGAAAGGCCAGTTCATTACCGAAAAGGCCGCGATGATCGAAGACTTCAAATTCTTCATCTCGGAATACAAGCGTTGGGCAATCGAAGCTCTGCGTAAGGGCGACAAGAAAACCGCGATCGAGATGCGCGAAAACATGGACAGCGTTCGCCGCTCGCTCAACGAGTTGGTTGCGGCGTAATCCGCATGACAGCCGATTCCCCGGTGCGCCTCAAGCGGGGCGCATCAGGGGGAATCCACTGGAGGAACACGACATGCACTTGAAAGACCAGGGCTTCAAGTTCTGCATCAGCCCGGACAAGAAGCAGGGCCAGTGGCTGCACCCAACGGTGTTCAAGATCATGCATCCCGACTGGACGGACGTCACGGAATGGCCGACTGAGCAACTGGTGGCCTACCTGATGCCGGTGCCTGAGCAGCAAGAACTGTTCGCAGCATGACGATTTCACTCGCAGCCATTCCCACGAGTGGCTGCTGGGAAATCAACCGCCCTGGAGGGCAAAGCATGAGCATCACATTCGACGCGGATAGCGTCAGCGTTGAAAGCGTGGGGCGTAACAGTCAGGTGCGCGTCACAGTTGACGCCAA
This sequence comes from Pseudomonas sp. p106, assembly GCF_003936645.1. Taxonomy (NCBI): domain Bacteria; kingdom Pseudomonadati; phylum Pseudomonadota; class Gammaproteobacteria; order Pseudomonadales; family Pseudomonadaceae; genus Pseudomonas; species Pseudomonas sp. p106. The sequence goes on along the minus strand of NZ_RHQR01000001.1, from coordinate 200,816 downwards.
GCCTCGGGAGATTGCCTCCGAGCTGGATATCGACGACCGCCTGCACGACCTGGAACCTCACGAGATCGTGAACCGCATCGGTGCCGGCAAGCTGCTGGAGACCATGGACGAGGCAGAGATTTCCGAATGGCTGGCCAGCAGCAACGTAGACCCGAACGATTTCCTCAGTGCTATCGGCGAGGAAACGGTCTTGAAGTGGCTCAACAACGAGTAACCGCCCTGGAGGGCAAGACGATGAGCTGCACCTGCATCAGCGATGCCGTGAAGCTGGTTACGGACCAGCTTGCTGAGGAGACGCCAGGATCCGGGCCTTTCTATATGCGCGCAGAGGGCCACAACCTTTCGCTTAACGTCGAGACCGGAAAGGCCATGCGCCGATTCTGCGTCGAAGTCACAGGCCACTACATGACGCCGAAGAAAACCGGCGGCATGAAGCGCGTGAACAAAACGGTTTCGGTGGTCGCGAACTACTGTCCGCTCTGCGGCAAGTCGTGCACCACCGAAGAGCCGGAAGAGGCAACCAACGCCACGCCAGCATGACGAAAACTGGCCGTCGGGAATCGCTGCGCAAGTTCGACGTTAAAGCACAGGCAGCGTGACAGCCGGAAAGACGGCCCGATGCCCTGCTCCCCATCGCAGGCTGCATCGGTGATGTGGCTTGTAGTTTGCCTCGGCGGATCAGGGGCGCCACACCAAGCTGGTGCGGCCAGTCAGGTAGCGCTGCCGAAGCTGGCGTAAGTCTTTGGGGTTCGAATCCCCGCCAAGTCACATCACCGATGCAGAGAAGCGCCCAGCTCCGGGCGCGGTTACCGAAGCACCTGTGGACGTCCCTTCCCTCGCTCTGGGGGTAAACGAATTGCGCCGCTGGATGGGTCCACGCCAAGCCAGCTGCCGGGGTAGCGCCCGGCCTCTGCATCCCCTCCCTTCACTTCGACCGCATCAGACAGGCTCCAGCCCTGCGCTCTCACGGCGCGCAGTAGGTTTGGTCACCTGCGCTGGCGCCTGCCTCATGCGGTTGGCTACCGAGGTTCACACGATGAGCAAGCACACTCCCGGCCCTTGGCATGTCCAGGACGATCACGGAAAGCGCTGGATCGAGACAAGCGGCAATGACGACACCATTGCGGAGATTCACCGTCGAGCCAGCAAAGGCGGCGTCTACTCCTGCAAAGAGGCTTCCGCCAACGCACAGCTGATAGCCGCCGCGCCTGAACTTCTCGCCGACCTTGAAGAGGCAGCGAAAACCCTGCGTCGTTACGAGATCCTCCATTGGGCAAAGGAAACCAACGAGAGCGATGCCAAGGCCAAGGTGAATGGTGATCTTGCTGCGCGCTTTGAGCGGACGATAGACAAAGCACGGGGTAAGCCATGAGCGGTTGGATCAAGTGCAGCGACAGGCTGCCCGAGGAGATCAAGGCGGATTATTTGATCGTCTGCGAGTCCGGCGAAGTCGCGCTTTCCGAATACGTCTACGACGACACCGAAGGTTGGGGATTCTGGTACGACCCGTACGCGACGCATTGGATGCCCCTCCCTTCCCCACCCACCGAGTAACCCACCACCTGGAGGCGACCATGGGCGCACTTCGAGCAGCACAATGGCGGTATGACCATGCTGAGCCTGACGACGACTCGGCGTATCAGGAAGCGGCGCAGAACTGGATTGAGAGCAAGGCCGAGGAACTGGTCGGCGGCTGCGACGTGCTGATCCCGCAGCGATTCGGCGGCCCGGTCGGCGTCCACCAAGAGCAGTTCGTGGCCAAGGTCGCCGAGCACCTTCGTGCTCTACAAGAGGCTGAGAAGGACGACCTCAACGCCTTGGCCCTCCTCCTGCTTCAGGCGCAGGCCGGTGGCACAGTGAAAAGCATGGTCCCTGACATCCTTGGCCCAAGCGACCACGTCAACGGCAAGCTCTACGAGATCGCTGAGTCAATGCTTGATGAATACGCCGAGCAGGGCCTGCAGTACGAGGCAGACGAGGCGCGCCTATGAGCCCCCACGTTCTGCTCGACAACGAACTAGAAACGCTGGCCGACCCATCAACCCCGGTGAGTTGGTCCGTGATGATCCAGAAGCAACTAACCGAAATGATGGCCGACCAGCGCATCACCATCGAAGAGTTCAACCACTACTGCGGGCGCCTCAACAAGATCGTTGATGGGCGCAAGGAGGCTGCATGACTACGCCAATCGTGAAAACGCTCATTGACGAGCAGGTCGAAGGCCTGGGAGACGTTCTCAAGCTACCGCGCGAAACCCTCGTGTGCGAGTTGGAATGCCCCGTCAAAGGCAGCTGGCGACAACCACCTCGCGACGCCAGCGCGTTCATGGAAGGCGACTGGGGAGTTGATCCTCGCGGTCGTTTGGTGGAGCTATGACCAGCCTCCAACGCGCCCGCCGAATCGCTACCTGGCGCGGCTCCTTCATCGCCCTCACCTTCTGCACCGGCTGGCTCCTCCTGAGCGCTCTGGCCGGCACCATCACACAGTAACCACATAATCAGCGCCCACCGCATGGATGGCGCGGGAGATTCGTATGCCTGAACAAAAGCACACGCCAGGCCCTTGGTTTATTGGAGGCCGTCTTCCTCACCAAGAAACGAAAATCTGCACAATCGTAGGCGGCGAAGCTGTGCATGGCAGCTCGGCCGCTGTTTCTGACTGGAGAGCGGATGCTGCGCTTATCTCTACTGCTCCTGACCTGCTTGCCGACCTGATTGAAGCAGCGTCGACCCTTCGTCGCTACGAAGCGTTGCACCGCGCAAAGAATACCGACGACAGCCTCAAGAAGGCTGAGGTCAACGCCGAATTGGCATTGCGCTTCGAGCGCACCATCGCCAAAGTCACACCCTGAATCACACGCACCCGAGCCCGGCGGGCCCTTAGGGGATAACCGGACCTACCCGGAGCGTAAGCGGCGAGAGCGCGCAACCATCCACCGCAGCCAGGGCCTGGAGCGTACCTCCGTGCCTGGGTGACCTGGCATTCATCAACTATCAACCGGAGGCGATCATGAGCAACGCCGTTGCCACAATCTCCCAGGACATTTACGGCACCCGCGACTCCTTCGCCTCGGTGCTGACCGACCGCTCGCTGAATTTCGAGCGCGAGGCTGAATTCGCGATCCAAACCATCACCGCCAACGACTACTCCATGAAGCTGGCCGTGCAGAACCGGCAGTCGGTGGTCAATGCAGTGACCAACATCGCTGCCATTGGCATTAGCCTGAACCCGGCCAAGAAGCAGGCTTACCTGGTGCCACGAGACGGCAGGATCTGCCTCGACATCAGCTACATCGGCCTGATGGATCTGGCCATGAACACAGGCGCCATCCGCTGGGCCCAGTCGGAACTCGTCTACACGAGCGACAACTTCGCTCTCAACGGCTTCGACAAGCCACCAACCCACTCCTACAACCCGTTCTCCAAGGATCGCGGCGAGATGATCGGCGTCTATGTGGTGGTCAAGACCGCCGACGGCGACTACCTGACCGAGACCATGAGCGTGGACGAGGTCAATGCGATCCGTGACCGGTCCAGCGCCTGGAAGGCCTGGATCTCAAAGCAGAAGTCCTGCCCATGGGTTACAGACTGGGGCGAGATGGCCAAGAAAACCTGCGTGAAGCGGGCCTACAAGTACTGGCCGAAGACCGAGCGCCTGGAAGAGGCCATCCACTACCTCAACACCGAGGGCAACGAAGGTCTTTCGCCAATCAACGGCAAGCCTCAGGCCGATGCCGATCTTGCGCGGCGCTGGATAGACCAGGCTGTGTCGTGCCAGTCGGTCGACGCGCTGCAGCAGATCTGGCAGGCCGGTCTGGCCGACATCAAGGCCGCCAAGGACATGGCCGCGTACAGCCAGTTCAAGACGCAGGTGGAGAAACGCCGCGCAGAACTGCTTGAGCTCGAACCCGCAACTCTGGAGGGTGAACCGCAATGATCCTGATCGAATGCGAACAAGGCAGCGCCGAGTGGCACCGGGCGCGCGCCGGCTGCATCACCGCAAGCATGTTCGGTGTCGCCCGGTCGCGCACCGGAGGCCTGGACGAGAAGCAGCAGGCCTACGTTACCGCAATGCTGGCCGGCGCAAGCGAAGGCGAGGCCCGTGCTGTGGCCGGCTACAAGACCGCGCCACGCGCCGAATCCATCCAGCTGGCCCTGCAAGGCAAGCCGGTCGGCCAGCCTACCGAAGCTGCGCTGAATTACGCCTTCAACCTCGCCGTTGAGCGGATCGCCGGTGAGGCCCTGGACAATGGCTTCGAGACTTGGCAGATGAAGCGCGGCCACGAGCTTGAGCCTATGGCCCGGATGGAGCACGAGATGCAGACGGGCCTGATCGTTCAGCGGGCCGGCTTCGTGACAACCGATGATGGCGCGTTCGGTGCCAGCGCAGACGGCCTGATCGGCGAGGACGGTGGCAGCGAGTACAAGTGCTTCATTGCTCCTGACAAGCTACGGGCCTTCCACATCGACAACGACGCCAGCGGGATCATGGACCAGGTACAAGGCTGCATGTGGATCACTGGCCGCAAGTTCTGGCATGTCGGCATGTACTGCCCTGCCCTGGAGGCAGTTGGCCGACAGCTATGGTGGGCCGAATTCAAGCGCGACGACGACTACATCGAGCAACTGGAGGCCGACCTCTGGCAGTTCAAGCTTCTGGTGGACGGCTTTGAGGCCAAGCTGAGGAGCAAGGCAGCATGAACCCATCAATAGACCTGGAGGCAGCGAAGGCTGCCTTCTTCGCGTCTGGCGGCCAGCTTGTCGTGCTGGAGGGCTTTACCTACCGGCCACTGCCGGAGCGCAAGCATCCAAAGCCCAAGCAAAAACGGGCCAAGCCAGCTGAGCATAAGGCAGTAAGCCAGCATAAAAGCCGTGCCAGGGCCCGCGCCGAAAAGGTTGCCGAACTCGCCAAGACCATGACCTGTGGCGAGGTAGCGAAACTTCTCGGAGAAACCAAGAGCGCGCTATGGGGTGTGGCGGCACGCGAAGGCTTCAAGTTCGCCAGTCCGCCACGACAGCCCAAGCCGGTGAAAGACCCCGTAGCCCAAGAAAAGGCAGACCGGGATCTCGCAGATCAGATCATTGCTCTGCGCGACTGTGGGATGTCCCGCTGTCGAGCCACGGCAAAGCTAGGCATCGGAAACCGCAAGCTGGAACGGATTCTGGTGGCCTTCGGGATCAACTTTCCGCTGCAAAGGCACGGGGGTTCGGCATGCCAAGAGTGAAGCCTGAAAAAATCCACCCACTCCCCTATTACCAAGGCCGGACCGCTCGTGCTGCCGGTCGCTGCCGGGCGTATCAGCCTCACCCCGAAATGTCGGTCGACAGCGCCTGGTGGCTCGGGGGCTGGCACGACTGCGACATGGAGTTATCGCATGAACCGAAGAATCAGCCGATCGCTGCAACTGCACAGGCGGCGCGAGCAGTTCAACCTACCGCCCAGCGGATTGAAGGAGGTGCCGTATGGCGATGTCACCGCAAGAGCGCGACAAGCGACGGCGCGAGAAAGCCGAGCGCCTGCAGGAAGAAGACCTTCGCTTGAAGGTTCGACCAGGGACTAAACAGGCCCTGCTGGAAATGATGGAGTGGGCCGGCATCGAGGAACAAGGCGAGGCGATGACGCTGATGATTCATCACATCGAAGCGCTCGGGCATCACGCACTGTTCAGGATCGCGCGCCACGAAATCGAGGCTCACCGATCTGTGGCGCGCAGTGAGGTGCTACGTCTGAACGCTCGCCCACGCACCTCCCAGCACCTGGCCGCGATCTGCGGATGGGCAGACCTCAACCCTGGACGAATGATGGAAGCGCTGATACATGGTGTCCACGCACTGGGCGAGAGGCACGGGGCGAAGTTCATCACACCGCCCCGCCATCAGATCAGTATATCGCCACGCATGGCCCTGGCCTTCGACCGGAAGAGCATGCTGATGATTCAGCAGGACCCGGGGGATGAGATACTCAGGCCCTAAATCAAGTCTTTTCTTTGCTGACTCGGTTCATGAGATCCACAAAAACATCGATTGATACGGAAACTATTCCAGATAAGGGGTAATTCGGCTGTCGCCATGGGTCAATCAATGCCAAGGCTATCAGCAGATGGTTAACGATCCCTATTTGCTTGTCTATGAACGCTTTAACGTCCCCAGCAGGTTTCGGAATGCCTGCCGGTGTTGCGTATAGGAGCGTGTTCCTGAAGTTCGCTCGTTGATCTATAAGCCGTCTGATCTCGTGGGTTTTATCAAGCCCTAAAAGCTCCTTCATCTCAGCCTGAAATTCTTCCGCTAGCGTCCGCTCCCCCTGGACCACGAGATGCAAAGGAGGTGTCGGATGAACCGCGGTATTCGAACGGCCGAGTTGGATAGCTACACGTAAACCGATGCGGCCATCAATATCATCAAAAAAAATGCGGTGCTCGCCTAACTGCTCGCCTGCCTGAGCTTTGCGGTTTTGAAACCACTGCATGACCGTACCTACAAACAGAACTACGGCATGCTTATCGTCGTGTCTTCGGAAGTGGAGTTTTTCTGCGCCCTCATAGCCCACATCTTTCAGTGAGTTGATTAATGCAGTGGCAGCCTCTTCTTCCGCGCACACGGCGCGAAACGCCGCCATAGCCGGGTCAATGCTCGAGATCTCTACGGACTTGCGGAGGTGGGAAATTGCGTTAATTGCGGCCCACTTTGTCCGGCCAGAGCAACCCTCCAAAAATCCCTGAAACTGCTTGAGGACTTCGACATCAAGGCTCCGCGCTGCGTTGTCCATGCTTCACAATCCCGACTTAAATTTCAACCAATACCTCATCTCAAACCAAATTGCCACCATGCCGCATCCGGCAACGGAGGGCGGCGCATGCATGGAGAAAGCCATGGACAAGAACACCAAGATCCTCATCGCCGAGATCCCGGGCGAATGGACCGAGCGCACCCGCTCCGGCCACACGAACATCTGGAATGGCAAGGATCATGATCGTCCGCATCGTAACGGCCTGCCCGAGGTGAAGCTTGAGCCGCCAGAGAAGGGTTTGTATGCCGAACGCATCGACGGCGCCTGGTATTGGGTCTCCGGTTGCAATAAGTGCAACGGTGAAGCGGGCAAGTGGAGCTACATCGTCTGCGACGCGCACAACGTATGCAGCTGCTGCGGAACTCACCGCTCCCAGTTGACGGACATCCCATGGGGTACACGAGATGGGTTCAACTGCAAGCCTTGCCAGGAGCGTCTGGACGCTGCTGCCAAAGCAGGGGCCCTGGCCAAGTTTGCTGAAGCGGAGTACGACGACTCAGACTTCGAGTATCAGGACGACTGCAAGTGTCCGCATTGCGCCTCAGTCATTCACATCGAAACCGAGGACTACGGCGACAAAACGATGGCCTGCGACGTGTGCGATGGCCAATTCGAGCTGACCCTCAACTACGAGATCACCTTCAGCACAAAGGTCATCGGCGAGCGCGTTACGGCCTGACCCTCCGGCGCTGCCCGCAAACGAAAACGCCGCCTGATGAGGCGGCGCTGGATGACGAAGAACCGACGTTACCAGGTCTTCGGCTCTGACTTCTTGTACGAACCACCAGTCATGCACTTCTCGACCAGATCTTCGCGAGCCTTGTTGTCTGGAAGCGTTTTCAGGTAATCGGGCTGGCAGTGTTCAGTAGTCGGCTCGTAGGCGGCAGTGTCGGCGGCGTCTTCTTTGCAGCCGGCAAGTCCTGTAGTGACCGCCGCCGTGAGCATAAAGGCAAGCGAGCGCATCATGGCTTGAAACCTTGATCTGGGGTCTTTGGAGGCGGGATGTCCCAGAGCTTGTCGCTAGAATCCTGCTGGGCCTTGGCTTTTTCCTCGGCTTCTGACTCGAAGCATCCGCTGAGCATTACGGAACTGACCAATGCCAGCATGGCGAGTGCAATAGAGCGCTTCATGGCGTGAAGCCCTCGTCCTTGCTCCGGTCTGGCTTGGGGATGTTCCAGAGCTTTTCGCCGGCCGCCGGCTTTTCAGTCTCGGAATCCCAGCAGCCGCTAAGCGACAGCGCAGTGATAGCTACAAGAATTGCTCCAATGATGGTGCGTTTCATGAGGTTCCTTCCTGTGAAATGGCCGGGCGTTATAGCAAAGATCCACACCTCCCGCAAAACGTGGCGCTGTGCCATCAGTCAGCGCCTTCCCCTATTCAACGATCACGCCACACCGGCGAGGACCGCCCATGAACATCTATCGCCACACATTCACCGCGGTCTGCCCGAACGACGCCGAGGTGATCGTCTACAGCCTGGAGATCCGTAGCCCGCAGATGATCCTCGTCGAGCACATCAAGACGGCCACCGCGCTCATCAAGGAAGGCTATCAGGAGCAGATCGCCGACGAGCTAGCCGAGCGCTTCGGCGGCGACCAGGTGATCAAAGCGGTGCACCAGGGCGTCGAGATTGAAACGGTGAGGCTGAGCGGATGATCCACTATCACGGCACGCCCATCGGCGGATCACGGCAAGACGCGGCGCGGTTGCTTGCCGGCAGGCACGCCTTGGTGCCATTCCCCCGCCAGGACGACATTGGCATCGTCGCCGAGGCCTGCCAGACCTTCGTCTTCGACAACGGAGCTTTCACCGTGTGGAAGAAAGGCGGTCAGGTCGACGTGGAAGGCTATACCCGCTGGGTGGATGACTGGCACCGGCACCCTGGCTTCGACTGGGCATTGATCCCAGATGTGATCGACGGAGACGAAGAAGCCAACGACCGCTTGCTCGAGCAATGGCCTGGCCACCTGCCGGGCGTGCCGGTCTGGCACATGCATGAGTCGATAGAGCGGCTGGAGCGCCTGGCAAAGGCCTGGCGAACTGTCGCCCTGGGAAGTTCCGGGCAGTGGCGATCACCCGGTACCGCCGCTTGGTGGAAGCGCATGGGCGCAGCGATGGATGCGATCTGCGACGACCTGGGTCGCCCCATCTGCCGCCTGCACGGCCTGCGAATGCTTGACCCGGCTATCTTCCAAAGCCTGCCCCTGGCATCCGCTGACAGCACGAACGCCGCGGTGAATGGCGGCAGCATCAGCCGATTCGGAATGTACACCCCACCATCGGCCGGCCAGCGCGCCAGCGTGATCGCCGATCGAATCGAATCCCACACCAGTTCCCCTATTTGGCAGCGCGAGAGCCAGGCCGAACTGGCCTTGTGAACGACAGAGGTATCCCCATGCCCACAGAAAACCGATCCAGCAACAACGAGATGGTCAGTGTGCCCGAAGGCTACATGCTGGTAGAGCGCAGCATCTGGACAGAACAGCAGGTCGAGGCCGCCACAGCGTGCATCACTCGCCTGAAAGGCGTGCACGGCATGCGCGACCGCGACTTGGCGATGGCTGCCATAGATGCCGCCCAGTGCAAAGCGCCCGATATCGCCCTGGCCGACCTACTTCCAGCCCCGCAGCCCCACCCCGAGCCAATAGCCTGGATGGTTGGTACTGCCATCTGGTGGACCAAAGAAGAGGCAGAGAGGGATGCGGCAAATACTGGGCTACCGATTGTTGATCTGGGGCCGATGACCGGTGCCGCCGAGGTTGATCGGCTGCGGGTAGAGCTTGGCTACATGCGGGAGGAGCGCGACGACCTTAGCGCCAAGCTCGATCGTTTCTACTCGCGGAGCCATGGCATCAAGAACCTGGCCGCCATCGAGGAGCTGAGCGACAAGCTGGCCGAGCGAGATGCGCTGCTGCGCGACAAGTCTGGCGACCTTATCCGCATGGCGGCTAACCTAATCAGCGCACCGTTATTCGCTCTGCAAGACCTTCAGGACGAAGACAAGAAAATGACCAGAGCACGGGTTGACCATGCCGTTGACGTTGCTGATGCACGATTGAAGGATGCCGCCTACGAGCTACGCCGGATCGCTGTTGCCCTATCCGCCAGCGCAGGACCAAGCTCGCCAACATGGTCGTGCCAAGCATGCCAGGCTGAGCAACCAACTGACCGCGCGTGCGATGCGTGTGGCGGCCAAACCGCGTTGATCGCCGCCGAATCCTGACAGTAGTACATCCGTACTCTTTCCGCTGTTACCCCTCTCCCCTCTATTCACTGCCGCGATATGGCGGCCAAGGAATCATCGTGCCCGAGAAAAGTGGAATCATCCTCAACCGCGCGGCGCTTGCTGTAGTGCTCGAGCGCCAGCGGCAGGTCAGCGACGAAGGCTATTCGCTGTATCGCGATGACGGCTACACCAGCGGCGAACTGGCCAGGGCGGCGAGCGTCTACGCACGGCTGGCAGGTCAGCCTGGCACCATGAGCACCGATTGGCCGTGGGCGCCGGGAACATTCAAGCCAAGCGCTGATCGGCGCCGCGACCTGGTGAAGGCTGGTGCGCTGATACTCGCAGAGATCGAACGCCTCGACCGCCAAGGCCTGATCAGGCCAGCAGTGGTGCGCCGTGACGAATACGGCATGTTTCAGCACCCTGACCTGCCCGACTTCGACGAGGGCGACGTCGAGAAAAGCAGGGATTGGGTCGCCCAGCAGGGGCTTGAGGTAGTCCGAGTCGAACTCGAAACCGACGCACCGGAGGACATCGCAGAACGCTACTTCGAGTCTGGCGACCCCGATTGCAGCTACTGGGATCCAAGCAAGCCAGAGGGTGATGGCTGGTTCTGCCTGGCCATCTACGACACAGACGCCGGGCCATCATGCTGGTGGGGTCGTCGAGTGGTGACGCCATGACCCGCCTCGCCCTCTGCCTCCTGCTGCTGGCCACCGGCGCCAGCGCAACCGAGAACGTCATCGACGTGCAGCGCGACAGCCAGCGCGGCGTCACCTGCTACCTGCTAAATGGCGTCGGCATCAGCTGCATCCCCGACAGCCAGCTGCAGGCCGGCAACAAGCGCCAGCTCTCCCCGCACGAAACACAACCCGAACCTACACCCGCACTGGCGCCTGGGCGCTGGATTGATGAGAGGTATCAGCTGTGAGCAAGACAGTCATTCTGACCGGGAAGGCCGTCGTCAACTTCCGGAAGGTCATTGAGGGTGTACCTGATGATGAAGCCCAGGACTTAGTGGACATGGCCGATCTTCGGGAAAGCCAGATTGTTGAGGATGATCTGCTCGACATCGAGTGGATTCACGACGACGTTGCGATTGAGGTGCACACATGACCGACCTGATCGAAGTGAAGACGGCAGACCTGGTGGGCGAAGCGCTTGGCTGGGCCGTTGGCAAAGCCGAAGGGCTGAACCTTGAACTGGTCCAGCCGCAGTACGGCAACCCCTGGCGGGTGTTCGCACGGTACCAGGGCCAGGCCATCGAGCACACCAAACGCTACAACCCGTGGGAAGACTGGGCGCTGGGCGGGCCACTGATTGAACGCATCGACCCAGAAGAACGCCGAGTTCCCAAAGTGCTTGGCGGCGGCCGCGGCGCAGAGGTTTGGATCGATCTCGGTGACGGCGATGCCCGGGCGGGATTCGGTAGCGGTGAAAACCGTTTGATCGCAGCAACACGCGCCTACGTCGCCGCCAAGCTCGGTGATACCGTTCAGGTGCCGAAGGAGCTATGCGCATGACCGTATACGTCGACGACATGAACGCCGGCTTCGGCCGCATGAAGATGTGCCACATGTTCGCAGACAGCACCGCAGAACTGCTGTCAATGGCCGACAAGATCGGCGTGCAGCGCAAGTGGATTCAGCACGCCGGCACCATCAAGGAGCACTTCGACATCTGCCTGAGCAAGCGCGCCAAGGCTGTAGCCATGGGCGCTGTCGAGATCACCTACCCCGAAGGCACGCAGCAGTTGATGCGCCAGCGCAAGGCGGCAGCAAAGGAGGCCCAGCCATGATCCTGCCCCTGATGTACATGGCCTACCTGATCTACAAAGGGCCGCGACCATGAAAGCACGAATGACCTACTGGAACGGCTCCTGGTGGTGCCGACGTATGGGAGTGACCGGCCAGGGCACCACCATGAAGGAAGCCTGGGACGACATGTGGAGCCTCTATTTCGAGGCTGTCCGCCCTGCTCGCCCGCAGACGTTCCACTCCCCGCGCATCCGCTGCGGCTAAGCCGAAACTTCCCCCATCCCCAACGACTCAAGCCCGCCGACATGCGCGGGCATGGAGAGCTATTGCCATGACGAAACACAAACACACGCCCGGCCCATGGGAAGTCCTGAACGAAACCGAGGTTTTCACCGGTCTCGGCGCTGACAGCGGCGATGGCGTGAAAGCGCTCCCCTCTGACGGCTGGATGATCGCTGACTGCGGCGACTGCGTGACCTTCACCGAGATCGGCCCTGCGGAACTCAGCCGGGACCTGCGCCGGGCCAACGCAAAGCTGATCGCCGCGGCGCCCCTGCTTCTGGCCGACCTGACCGCAGCCGCCGCCCAGTTGCGCAAGTACGAAACCCTGCACAGGGCCAAGGGCACTGCTGACAGCCTGGCCAAAGCCGAGGTCAACGCTGAGTTGGCGTCACGGTTCGAACAGACCATCGCGCAGGCCACGACCTGACCACCAACCTGCCGCCACCGGCGGCGTGGAGACACCAATGCTCGAAAACATCGAGGTGGTGCGCATCAAGCGCTTCGCCGCAAACACGGCTGGCCGCGATTTCGCGGTCGGCGATATCCACGGGCACTTCACCCGGCTGCAGCGTGCCCTGGACACAGCCGGCTTCAACCCGGCAGCTGACCGGCTTTTCAGTGTCGGCGACCTGGTCGACCGTGGGCCGGAAAGCCTGTCCGCCATGGAATGGCTTGATCAGTCTTGGTTTCACGCTATTCGCGGCAATCACGAGGAAATGACCGTATCGGCCTTCCGCGAAGGAAGCACCGACCTGCACTTCTGCAACGGCGGAGCCTGGTTCTACGCGCTATCGCAGGATGAGCGGGCCGATGTTGTTGTGGCGCTTGAAGCCCTCCCCCTGGCCATCGAGGTCGAAACAGCGCGCGGGATTGTCGGAATCGTTCACGCGGACGTGCCATACGGTCGCTGGCCTGATTTCAAGCTGAGCATTGAGACTGGCTCCCCGGCAGAGGTGGACCATGTTCAGGCCGTCGCCCAGTGGTCCCGCAGCCGGATCAATGAGGGCAATACCGAACCAGTATCTGGCATCAGCGCCGTAGTGGTCGGACACACCCCGCTCCGGCAGCCGGCCGTGCTCGGCAATGTTTTCCACATCGACACCGCCGGCTGGATGGATGGCCACTTCACCCTGCTGGAGCTTGGCTCCCTCCAGTGCACGCCACCAATCAAGCCAGGCGTCAGCCACGACTGGGACTGACCAAGGAGGCATCCATGAACCTGATCGATTGCTACGTCACGAAGATCCTCGGCGAGCCGTACCGCATGTTCGGACACTGGTGGGTTGAGGCCGAGTACGAATCGGAAGGCCGCCCAGGCAAAACCCGGCTCATGTTCCGCACCGAGGAAGCCGCCCGTGCGGCGAAGGTCGGGCACCACTTCACGGCCTGAGGAGGCCCTAACATGGTCCGATACAAGACCGTAGAACAGTTCTCTCGCGAATCCGGCTACACACCCGACGCCATAAGGACCAAAATCCGTGACGGCAAATGGCCGAAGCACATGGTCTGGCGCAAAGCGCCGGATGGAAGAATCCTAATTGACGTTGAGGGGTATTACTCATGGGTAGAGATGGGGGAGGCGTCAGGCCCGCGTCTTCAAGTAGTATCGAAATCACATTCCAATACCAGGGCGTCCGGTGCCGGGAACGGGTCCAGCTCAAGCCCACCGCCGCTAACCTGAAAAAGGCCGAGCAGCATAAGGCTGCCATCGAGTACGCCATTTCAAACGGAACGTTCGACTACGCAGCCACATTCCCGCGATCAAAGCGTGCTGCCCAGTTCGCCAGGACCAGCTCGAACCAGAATATCGGCGTCTACCTTGACGAATGGCTGGAGCGGAAGACGCAGAACTTCAAATCGAGCACCACAGCCCTGTACCGGTCGATCATCAGGTCGGTGCTCAAGCCAATGTTCGGGAATCTCTCGCTCGGAGAGCTGAACAAGAAGGTGATCAAAGATCAGTTTTCCGGGTACAAAGTGTCGAACAAGAGGCTGACGACTGTTCAGACCTGCTTTCGGTCAGCTCTCAATGATGCGGTAGAGGACGAAATCATTGAGACGAATCCTCTTTCTGGATGGGCATATAAGAATCGGGAGGAGGTCAAAGAAGAGGACGATGTGGACCCGTTCACCCGGGAAGAGCAAGAAGCTCTGCTCAAGGCATCACGAGGAGAGACATGGGCGCAGCTTCAGTTCGCCTTTTGGACGGGGCTTCGTCCTAGCGAGCTGATTGCGCTGGAATGGGGGGATATCGATTGGATCGCTGGTGAGATCCGAATTGTCCGGGCCAAGACTAGGGCAGCCAAGGTTCCCGAGTCGACCAAAACCGCCTCAAGCCGGAGAACGGTTAAGCTACTTGGCCCTGCAAGGGAGGCACTGCTCAAGCAGAAGGAGCTGACCTTTCTGGCCGGAAAGCACGTATTCCTGAACACAATCACTGGCGAGCCATGGCGGCATGCTGGCTACATCTACCGAGTGATCTGGGTTCCTGCTATGAAAAAAGCAGGCGTACGGTGGAGGCGCCCTTACCAGAGCCGACACACATACGCCTCGATGATGCTCAGCGCTGGCGAAAACCCAATGTGGGTTGCCCAGCAAATGGGCCACAAAGACTGGACCATGATCGCCAAGGTTTATGGTCGCTGGATGCCCTCCGCTGACGTCGGAGCCGGAGGGCGCGCAGAGGCACTTTTTGCGAGTAATGCCAGCGTTATGACAACATCACCCCTAGACCCCGCATTATAAGTCGAAACGATCCAGCTCCATCACCTTCACCCAAGCCGCAACGAAGTCCTTGACGAACTTGTCCTTGCCATCGCTGCTGCCATACACCTCGCTCAGCGCCCGCAACTGCGCGTGCGAGCCGAACACCAGGTCCACACGGGTGCCTGTCCACTTCACCTGCCCGGTCTTGCGGTCGCGGCCTTCGAAGCTTTCGTTGTCGCCCGAGGTGGCCTTCCACTCCACACCCATGTCCAGCAGGTTGCGGAAGAAGTCATTGCTCAGGGTGCCAGGCTGGTCGGTGAACACGCCGTCCTTGCTGCCGCCATGGTTGGCACCGAGCACCCGCAGGCCGCCGATCAGCACGGTCAGTTCCGGCGCGGTCAGGGTCAGCAACTGGGCTTTATCCAGCAGCAGTTTCTCGGCCTTGACGCTGTAACGCGCCTTGGTGAAATTGCGGAAACCGTCAGCCAGTGGCTCGAGCACGGCAAACGACTCGACATCGGTCTGTTCCTGGGAGGCGTCGACGCGGCCCGGGCGGAATTGCACGTTGCCAGCGTAGCCGGCATCCTTGGCGGCCTTTTCCACCGCGGCGGTACCGGCCAGCACAATCAGGTCGGCCAGAGAGATGTGCTTGCCACCGTTGTTGAATTCACCCTGGATCTGCTCCAGTGCCGCCAGCACTTTGCCCGTGCCCTGGTTGGCTGGCCAGTCCTTCTGCGGCGCCAGGCGCAGGCGCGCACCGTTGGCGCCACCGCGCTTGTCGGAACCACGGAACGTCGAGGCGGCCGCCCAGGCGGTGGATACCAGCTCACCGACGCTCAATCCCGACGCCAGTATCTTGCTCTTGAGCGCGGCAATGTCCTGCTCACTGGGTAACGCTTGATCGGCCTTGGGCAGCGGGTCTTGCCAGAGCAGTTCC
Organism: Pseudomonas sp. p106; assembly: GCF_003936645.1. Lineage (NCBI taxonomy): Bacteria > Pseudomonadati > Pseudomonadota > Gammaproteobacteria > Pseudomonadales > Pseudomonadaceae > Pseudomonas > Pseudomonas sp. p106. The sequence goes on along the minus strand of NZ_RHQR01000001.1, from coordinate 185,122 downwards.
TCGTTGGGCATTTCCGGCCCGAGGTAACGTGCCAGGGGGCCCATGTCGCGGTGGATCAGCTTGTACCAGGCACGGGCGAAGGCGTCTGCCAGCTGGTCGGGGTTGTCCTTGAAGCGCCGGGCGATCGGCTCGTAGATCGGGTCGAAGCGCAGGGCCAGGTCAGAAGTGAGCATGGACGGTGCGTGGCGTTTGCCTGGGTCATGGGCATCCGGCACGGTGCCAGCGCCTTTGCCCTCCTTGGGCTGCCACTGATGGGCACCGGCCGGGCTCTTGGTCAGTTCCCACTCGAAGTTGAACAGGTTGTTCAGGTACTCGTTGCTCCAACGCGTTGGCGTAGAGGTCCAGGTCACTTCCAGGCCGCTGGTGATGGTGTCGCCACCCTTGCCGGTGCCAAATTTGTTGGCCCAGCCCAGGCCTTGCAGTTCAAGGCCGGCGGCCTCCGGTTCGGGGCCGACGTTATCAGCAGGGCCTGCGCCATGGGTTTTGCCGAAGGCATGGCCACCGGCGATCAGGGCCACGGTTTCTTCATCGTTCATGGCCATGCGGCCGAAGGTTTCGCGGATATCCTTGCCCGAAGCCACCGGGTCGGGGTTGCCTTCCGGGCCTTCCGGGTTGACGTAGATCAGGCCCATCTGCACGGCGGCCAGCGGGTTTTCCAGGTTGCGCTCGGCCGACAGGTCGCGGTTCTGTTCTTCACCATGCTTGGCGGGTTCGGCCACCAGGTCCCCCTGCCCGGGCGCCTGGGCCTTGACCTGGTCCTTGCCGTAACGGGTATCGCCGCCCAGCCAGACCTTTTCCGAACCCCAGTACACGTCTTCGTCCGGCTCCCACACATCCGCCCTGCCGCCGGAAAAACCGAAGGTCTTGAACCCCATCGATTCCAGGGCGACGTTGCCGGTGAGCACGATCAGGTCGGCCCAGGAGATCTTGTTGCCGTACTTCTGTTTGATCGGCCACAGCAGGCGCCGGGCCTTGTCCAGGCTGACGTTGTCGGGCCAGCTGTTGAGCGGTGCGAACCGCTGCTGGCCAGAGCCGGCGCCGCCGCGGCCGTCACCGATGCGGTAGGTGCCGGCGCTGTGCCAGGCCATGCGGATGAACAACGGGCCATAGTGGCCGAAGTCGGCCGGCCACCAGTCCTGGGAGTCGGTCATCAAGGCGGTCAGGTCTTGCTTGAGCGCCTGGAAGTCGAGGCTCTTGAACGCCTTGGCGTAGTCGAAGTCCGGGTCCATCGGGTCGGACTTGGCGCCATGTTGGTGGAGAATCCTGAGGTTGAGCTGGTCAGGCCACCAGTCTCGGTTGGTGGTGCCGCCACCTGCGGTTTGATGGAACGGGCATTTCGATTCGTTCGACATCTGCTGTTACCTTTGGGTCGGTTATCCAGATTTCCGGTCTATGCCAGGTGTTCTTTGAGCCGAGCACATGGGCTCATGCCTACCCCTCATCAGGTCAGGTCGGTCACGTTCCGACAGGGGCTTGCGAAGCTGTCACGGCGTGGCGGCAGGGTCTTGCACCCAGGTGCTCTGACGCCGCCCGCAGGGGAATTCGCAGGGCCACGGTCAAGACTAGTCGAGCTTGGGCAGACTTCTAATAGAGTGGCTATTGGAGGGTGATAGGTAGGCTCTGTCAGGATTGCCGGGCAGGCGACAGCGCCCCCTGCCACCGGCTCACTTCCTGCGTTGCATCCAGGCAGCCCCAAGCCCACTCAGGCAGATGATGGCGATACCCAGCAAGGTGGTGCTATCGGGCACTTGCCCGTAGATCAGCAACCCCAGCAAGCCGGCAAACACGATCTGGCAATAACTGAACGGCGCCAGCAGAGCTGGCGCGGCGTGGCGGAAGGCCTGGGTCAGCAGCAGGTGCGCACTCATGCCGAAACCGCCCAGTGCCAGCATCAGCAGCGCGTGGTCCCAGCGCGGCAGCTCCCAGAAAAACGGCACCAACGCACTCATCACCAGCGTGTTGCACAGCCCGGCGTAGAAGTTGCTGGTGGTGGGGCTGTCATGGGCGGCGAGTATGCGCGTGAGCAACTGGTAGAAGCAAAAGCCTAGCGCCGAGCCGAAGGGGTACAGGATTGCCGGGGTGAACATCGCGCCACCGGGGTGCACCACCACCAGCACGCCGATGAAGCCCAGCACCACCGCCACCCATTGCCCTGGCGTGACGCGCTCCTTGAGCAGCGGCGCCGACAGCGCAGTGACCAGCACCGGGGCCAGGAAGTTGACCGAGGTCGCCTCGGCCAGCGGCAGGTACTGCAAGCCGGTGGTGAACAGCAGGCTGGTGCTGAGCAGGCTCAACGCGCGCAACGTCTGTAGCACCGGGCGCCGGGTGCGCAGCACATTCAGGCCGGATTTGGGCAGGAATATGCCGGCCATCAGTAGTGTGTGCACCAGGTAGCGGGCCCACACCACCATGATGATCGGGTAGAGCCCACCGAGGAATTTGGACAAGGCATCGTGGCTGGCGAACAGGAACGTGGCCACCACCACCAGGGCGATACCGCGCAGGGGGTGGTTGACTCCGGACAGCGGTGTGCTGGAACTCATGGCGTTCTCGATGGCGGCGCTGCGGCATGCAGCGCCAGGTGAAGGCAGTGCGACAACAGGGATTCTAGAAGAGATACGACGACTTAAGGAAGGTCAATTGACACGCCGGTTCAAGCCAATGTGTTTTCCGTTCGCTGATCGACCACTTTCAGCTCCCTACTCGTGGTCCCTGACAGGCGAAACGCGCACCATCGAACGTGGCCCTCGAACCCGAACAAGGAGTTTTCATGCATAGGCTCACCACCCGCAACGGCCTCGACCTACCCAGCATCGGCCTGGGCACCTGGCCGATGACCGGCGCCGAGTGCACGCGTGCAGTTCACCAGGCACTGGAGCTGGGTTACCGGCACATCGATACCGCCACCGCCTACGACAACGAAGCTGCTGTTGGCCAGGCGTTGCGCGACAGCAGCGTGCCACGCGAACAGATCCACCTGACCACCAAGGTCTGGTGGGACCGCCTGGCGCCCGAGGCCATGCGCCAATCCCTGGAGAACAGCCTGCGCGCCCTGGGCACCGAGCAGGTCGACCTGTTCCATATTCACTGGCCCGGCAAGGACTGGGACCTGGCCCGCAGCATCGAGACGCTGGTGGCCCTGCGTGACGAGGGCAAGGTACGCAGCATCGGCGTGGCCAACTTCCCCCTCGGCCTGCTGCGCCAAGTGATCGAAACGCTGGGCGCGCCGCTGGCGGCGATCCAGGTGGAATACCACGTGCTGCTCAGCCAGCAACCGCTGCTCGACTACGCCCGCCAGCACGACCTGCTGCTCACGGCGTATACCCCGCTGGCCCGCGGGCGGGCGGCGGCGCAGCCGGTGATCCAGGACATCGCCCGCAAGCATGGTGTGTTGCCGAGCCAGGTGGCGCTCAAGTGGTTGCTGGACCAGGACGGCGTGGCGGTGATCCCCAAGGCCAGCAGCCGCGAGAACCAGCTGAGCAACCTGGCGGCGCTGGATGTGCGCCTGGATGATCAGGATCGGGCGCTGATTGCCGGGTTGCCAAAGGATCAGCGGGTGGTGAACCCAGACTTTGCGCCGGACTGGAACAGCTGAATGCCAGGGGCCGCTTTGCGGCCCCTTCAACCCACCGCCAAAGCCACCTGCTTCAACCGCTCCCCCGCCGGCACCGGCCGCCCATACAAATAACCCTGAAAGTGCGAGCACCCCTCCGCCGCCAGGCGCTGCATCTGCTCTTCGGACTCCACCCCCTCTGCCGTGGTCTTGATCATCAGGCTGTTGGACAGCTCAGTGATCGCCCGGATGATGGACATCGCCTCGCGGCTGTCGCACATGTCATGCACGAACGACTTGTCGATTTTGATCCGGTCGAACGGGAACGAGCGCAGGTAACCGAGCGACGAATACCCGGTGCCGAAGTCATCCAGCGAAATCGACACCCCCAGGTCTTTCAGCGCGCGCAAGGTACGCACGTTCTCCTCGCTGTTGCCCAGCAGTACCGATTCGGTGATTTCCAGCTCCAGGCGCTGGGGCGCCAGGCCCGAGTCGGCCAGGGCCAGCGCCACGGTATGGACCAGGTTGGCGTTCTTGAACTGCACCGGTGACAGGTTGACCGACACCGTCTGCTCACTGTCCCAGCTGGCCGCCTCCTGGCACGCCAGGTTCAGCGCACGGGTGCCGAGTTCGTGGATCAGCCCGGTCTCCTCGGCAATGGGAATGAAGTCCATGGGCATGACCATGCCACGGGTCGGGTGCTCCCAGCGCAACAGCGCCTCGTAGCCAGTCACGCTGCTGGTCTGCTGGTCCACTATCGGCTGGTAATGCAGGTGCAACTGCCCAAGGTGCAGCGCAGTGCGCAGGTCGGTCTCGACCAGGCGGCGCTGGCGGGCGGCGACATCCAGTTCGACGTGGAAGCACTCGTAGCGGTTACGGCCATTGCGCTTGGCTTCGTAGAGGGCCATGTCGGCGTAACCGAGCAGCTGCTCGGCCTGCTCATTGTCATCGGGGGCGATGGCGATGCCGATGCTCACGCCCACCGTGAACTGGTGGCCTTCGATCTGGAACGGCGGGCAAATCGCTTCAATCAGGCGCTTCGCCGTATTGCAGGCAGCCTCGCGGCCGTCCAGGCCAGTCAGCACCACGGCGAACTCGTCGCCGCCCAAACGGGCCAGGGTGTCTTGCTCGCGCAGCTCGCGGCGCAGGCGCTTGCCCAGGGCGCGCAGCAGCTTGTCGCCGAAAGCATGGCCGAGGGAGTCGTTGATGTTCTTGAAGTTGTCCAGGTCCAGGCACAGCGCTGCGGTCAGCTTGTCGTTCTGATGGCCGCGCACCAGTGCCTGCTTGAGCCGCTCGTTGAACAGTGTGCGGTTGGGCAAACCGGTCAGCGCGTCGTGGTGCGCCATGTGGTGGATCTGGGCGTGGGCGGCCAGTTCCTCGGTGGCGTCTTCTGCCACGAACAACACATAGTCGGCCTGGCCCTCGCGGTTCTGGCTGAGCAGTGCGCGGCTGCGCAAGGTACGCGGGCCACAGGCGGTATCGACCCGGGTTTCAGCAGCATAACCCTTGGGGTTGCGCGCGCCACGGGCGAGCTGCTGTTCCAGGTAGTCAGCCGCAGCCGGTGCCAGGCACTCACCCGGCAACTGGCCGATCATGCTGCTGCCGCGACCACCGAACAGGCGTTCGGCCTGCTGGTTGGCCAACAGGATGCGCTGGCTTTCCAGGTCCTGGACGATAACGCTGGCGGGAATGTTGGCGATCACCGAATCAAGGAACTGCGAGAGCTTGGTCATCTCCTGGCTGTACTGTTCAGCCAGCTCCTTGGCCTGCAACAGCTCCAGTTCCTGCTGGCGCCGCTCGGAAATGTCGCGGGTGACCTTGGCGAAGCCAATCAGATGGCCGTTGTCATCGCGCACCGCCTCGATCACCACGTGGGCATGAAAGGTCGAGCCGTCCTTGCGCAGGCGTGCGCCGGTTTCTTCGAAGCGGCCCGTGTCGCGCGCCTGCGCAAGGTTCTGCTCGGGCAGGCCGGCGACGCGCTCGGCTTCGCTGTAGAACAGCGAGTAGTGCTTGCCGACGATTTCGTCGGCAAGGTAACCCTTGGCCCGCTGGGCGCCCGGGTTCCAGTTGGCGACGATACCGTCGGGGGTGAGCAGGTAGATGGCATAGTCCACCACGCTCTGGATCAACAGCCGATACATGATGTCGGGGCTTGCGACTAGCGACATGAAAATTTCCCTGAACCTGCAACGCGCACGAAAAGGAACCCCAGGCCAGAGCGACCGGGTCTTGAATACGAGGTAATGGCATTATGCCGCTTGAGTGGATTTTGTGAAGTGGCTCACAGTTTTTTGCCAGCGCCGCTCAGTGGTAAGCGGACGTAACCTTATAGGTGAGCAGGTCCGGGTCATCACCCAGCACGATTTGCTGCACCGGCCGCGGCAAGTCGGCCACGACGGCTTTGCAGAAGGCAACGGCGGTGGGGTCCGGCGCATAGCAGCGCAGGAGCCAGTCTCCGGCACCGCTGAGCAACTGCAGCGCGACCGCACGGCCAATACCCTGCCGGCGGTAGCGCTTGAGGATGAACAGGTCGGCCAGTTCACTGGCATTGATGCCAGGCAGCTCGCTGCGCTCGACCAGCACGAAACCGGCAATGAAACCATCCACCAGTACCAGGTTTGCGCTCCAACCGTTTGCAAGCCAATAGCGCTGCAGGTGCTCTTCGTGAATGTAGAAGCGCCCGTCTACCTCGACGTCTTCCTGCTCCCAGTCAGAGGACTCGTAGGCATAGAACTGATAGAGATTACGGATCAGGTCGGCCTGGTCGCGGGTAGTGGTGAGCAATTCGATGGGCAGCATGGGGGGCTCGGGCACAGGGGTGGTTGAAAGGCTTTCATGTTGAAAGTACCGGCCCCCAGATTATGGCTCAACTCAGCGCCATGAACGGCATCAGGCGCCCCGCACCTGATGCCGTGCCCCTCACTTTTCTTGCAGTACCGCCCTGCCCTTCACTGCCCGCGGCCCGCGCCAGGCCCAGAACAGCAACCCGGGGAACGGGGCGTAGACGACGAAGACGATCCATAGCATCTTGCGCTCCGCGCGCCGTTCGCTGCCGATGATGTGCCAGATGGCGAAGATCTCCAGCAAGATGACCAAGGCCGCGACAATGATCCAGATCGTTCCGATTTCCATGAGCACTCTCCCGTTGGCATGTAAAGGGTTGGGTTACTGCCAGCGGCAAGGGTTCATTCGGATTTACTTGCCTGGGCCTTCTCCAGTGCAGCCTTCAAAGCCTTCGCATCAGCGAACTCCTGCTGGCTGACCAACGCACCCTGCTCAAGCTGCAACCACAGCACCTTGCCTTCCTGCCCAGGATAGCGGCTGGCCACCTGCCCTTCACGATCAAGCATAACCCGGTAGTTGTAATCACGCATGGCCGGGATGGCGAACAGCTTGCTGATCAGCGCCGGCATGCGCTGGATATCCGCCACAAACACCGCATCGCGCGACTCCAGGTAGCCCTTGGGCTGTTCAGCCAGGGCCGCCTTCACCAGCTTGGCGCCGTCCATGTCGCGGGCCACCAGCAGCACATGCGTGCCGGCGTCCAGGGTATAGGGCTGGTCATGCTGGTCGAGCAGCGTCCACGGTGCGAGCTTTTCCCCGGTTTGCAGGGCGTTTGCCACCAGTGGCAGCAGGCTGAACAACAGGGCGACGGCGTATTTCATCGAGGTTCTCCAGGTGGGAGGCGCCAGCATAGCCCAGTTGCCTCAATACGACCTCCAATACCACAGGCCCACCCAGGCGATTGTCTTTCCCCTAGCTACCGGCCACACTCGCCAGGCCATCCAGGAAGCGGAGTCCAGAGTGCCCACCCCACGCCAGTTCAGCAAGAAGACCAGCACCACCAACATGCTGCGGCTCAAGGCCACCGCGGGCAGCCCCCAGGCGCCCTACCGCGTCGACTTCGTCCTGCTCAAACACTTCTCCATGGCCAGTTTCACCGTGGCCATGGACGTGCTGGTCACCGCCAACCTGCTGCGCGCCGACAGCTTCAGCTTCACCCCACTGTCGCTGGACGGCGACCGGGTGCTGAGCGACCTGGGCCTGGAGCTGGTGGCCACTGACCTTGTTGCCAGCGAACTGAAAGCACTTGACCTGCTGATCATCTGCGGAGGCTTGCGCACACCGCTGAAGTACCCTGAACTGGATCGCCTGCTGGATGACTGCGCCGCCCACGGCAAGGCCCTGGGCGGGCTATGGAACGGCGCCTGGTTTCTTGGCCGCGCCGGGGTACTGGATGACTATGGCTGCAGTATCCACCCCGAGCAGCGCGCCAGCCTGTCCGAGCGCAGCCCGCAGACACGCATCACCCCGGCCAGCTTCACCCTGGACCGTGACCGGCTCAGCGCCGCCAGCCCCAATGGCGCCATGGAACTGATGCTCGGCCTGGTCCGCCGCCTTTACGGTGACGGCCTGGCAGAAGGCGTCGAAGAAATCCTGTCGTTCTCCGGCGCCCGCTACCGGCAGGTCGGCCCGGGGGCGAAAAAGTCGATGAGCCTGCACCTGCGCACCATCGTCGAGCTGATGGAGAACAACCTCGAGGAAACCCTCAGCCTCGACCAGTTGGCGGCCTACAGCGGCCGCTCGCGGCGGCAGATCGACCGCCTGTTCCAGGCCCAGTTGGGCACCTCGCCGCGGCGCTACTACATGGAACTGCGCATCACCAAGAGCCGCCGCCTGCTGCAGTACTCCGACCTGTCGGTGATGGAGGTTGCGGTGGCCTGCGGCTTTGTTTCGGTGTCGCACTTCAGCAAGTGCTACGCGGCCTACTTCGGCTACCCGCCGTCACGTGAGCAACGGCTGGGCGAGTGAACGGCACTCAGGCCTGGATGTAACGCATCACTGCTTCGCAGATCATGGCCTTGTGGCGCAGTTTGACCTGCTCATCCAGCAGGTCGATCTGGAAGATATCGCCGAAAGTATGGCGGTTCGAGACCCGATAGAAGCAGAACGCGCTCATCAGCATGTGCAGGTCGATGACCTCGATGCCCGGGCGGAACACCCCCTCTTGCACGCCACGCTCCAGCGTGCGGCCCAGCGCCTGCAGCACCAGGCTGCTCATCTCGCGGATGGCCGGGGTTTTCTTCACGTACTCGCCGTAGTGGATGTTTTCGGTGCAGACCATGCGCACGAAATCGACGTTGCGGTCGTGGTGGTCGAAGGTGAACTCGGTCAGGCGCTGGATGGCCTGCTCGGCCGGCAGCGACTCCAGGTCCAGGCGGTGCTCGGTCTTGCGGATGTCGCCGTACAGCTTGACCAGGCACTCGACGTACAGCTGCTCCTTGCTGCCGAAGTAGTAGTAGATCATGCGCTTGGAGGTGGCTGTGCGCTCGGCGATGGCATCCACCCGCGCGCCCGCCAGGCCTTGCTGGACGAACTCGTTGATGGCGGCCTGGAGGATGTCCTCGCGGGTTTTTTCAGGGTTGTTCTTGCGCGACTTGCGTGTCCCTTCGATCTCGGGCTGGCCGAGGGGGGCAACGGGATTGCTCATAGCTGCTCACGGGGTATTTATTGGGATTTGGACGGGATTATCCGTGAGTGGAGGGTTGGAAGGAAGCGCGCTGTTGATCGGGTGGGCAGGATTGGCGGGGGCCCAGCCTGAGCCCCTTGATCAAGCGCTGCACAGGCAGCGCCCGATCTCACAAGCCGTGAACCCTTGGGCCGTTACAGCACCGGCTTGCGCGCCGCTCCGCTGCGCCGCTTGGCCATCGCCGCCAAACGCACAGGAACGTTGGCCGCACCGTACCCGGCATACCCCCCCTTGCGCTGGATGATTTCAAAGAAGAACCGGTCCTCGAACGCCTCGGTGTATACGTGGAACAGCTCGCCACCCTGGGCATCGCGGTCATACAGCACGTTGTAGTACGCCAGCTCGCTGAGGAACTCGTCGTCGAAATCGAAACGCGCCGCCAGATCGTCGTAGTAATTGAGCGGAATTTCCAGCAACGGCACACCGGCTTCCTTCGCCCGGGCCACTTCCTTGAAGATGTCGGCACAATCGAAGGCGATATGGTGAACGCCCGACCCGCGATAGCTCGACAGCGCGTGGGCGATGGCGGTGTTGCGGTTTTCCGAGATGTTCAGCGGCAGGCGCAGGCTGCCGCACTGGCTGCGCAGGGCGCGGCTTTTGACCAGGCCGTACGGGTCGGGCAACACCACTTCATCATCTGCGGCAAAGTCGAACAGGCTCTTGTAGAACAGCACCCAGCTGTCCAGCGACTCGGCCGGCAAGGCCAGGGCCATGTGGTCGATGCGCTGCAGGCCACCGGTGCTGCTGGCGCTCTGGTCCAGGCGGAAGTCGGTGTCGTACAGCGACGGGCCTTCCTTGCCCTGCTCCACCAGGTAGATCAGGCTGCCATCCGGGGCGCGTACTGCAGGCACCTCACATTCGTTGGGGCCGACCAGCCCACGGAACGGCTGGCCGCGGAAGTCGGTGGCGCGTTGCAGCGCCGCGTGCTCGTCCTTGACCCGCAGCGCGGTGGCGCACAACGATGGGCCGTGGGCCTCGAAGAAGTTGTGGCCAAAGGAGTAGGGCTCGGCATTGAGCACGATGTTGATGTCGTTCTGGCGCAGCAGGCGTACGTCCTTGCTGCGGTGCTTGCCGGCGTCGGCAAAACCCAGGCGCTTGAGCCAGCTGCCCAGACGCGCGCCGACCGCTTCGTCCACGGCAAATTCGAGGAATTCCACGCCGTCGTAGGTACTGGCGGCGGGCGGTGCGAACAGCACACCCGGCTCGATCGCAGTGCCCTCCTGTTGCAGGCGTAGGCGGGTCTGTTCCTCCAGGTACAACAGCGAACGCAGGCCATCGGCGGCGTTCTGGCGCGGTGGTGCGGCGCGGAAGCCGTCGTTGAAGATTTCCAGCGACAGCGGGCCGCGATAACCGGTGGCCAGGATCGGCGCGAGGAAACCGGCCAGGTCCATTTCGCCCTGCCCCGGGAAGCAGCGGAAGTGGCGGCTCCACTCCAGCACATCCATGGCCAGGATCGGCGCGTCGGCCATCTGCACGAAAAAGATCTTGTCGCCGGGGATGTCGCGGATCGCGGCAGGGTCGCCCTTGAGCGACAGGGTGTGGAAGCTGTCGAGGATCACGCCCAGCGCCGGGTGGTCGGCCTGGCGCACCAGGTTCCACACTTGCTGGTAGGTGTTGACGTGACGGCCCCAAGCCAGGGCTTCGTAGCCGATGCGCATGCCGCGTTGGCCGGCGTGCTCGGCGAGCAGGCGCAGGTCGTCCACCAGCAGTTGTTCTTCGCCCAGGGCGTCGGCCTGCACGTTGCTGCACACCAGCACCAGGTCGGTGCCCAGCTCTTGCATCAGGTCGAACTTGCGCTCGGCGCGGTCGATGTTCTTCTGCAGGCGGTCGCGGCGGCAGCCTTCAAAATCGCGGAACGGCTGGAACAGGGTGATGGCGATGCCGAGGTCGGCGCACATCTGCCGCACCTCGCGCGGGCTGCCGGCATAATAGAGAAGATCATTTTCGAAGATCTCGACGCCGTCGAACCCGGCGGCGGCGATGGCTTCGAGCTTTTCCGGCAGTGTGCCGCTCAAGGACACGGTGGCTATCGAACGCTGCATGGTGGAATTCCTTGTTATGGGGCTACTGGGCTGGAAGCTGGGGCTAAGCAACACACCATCAGACTTCTTGGCATGATGAATTATTCGCAGGTAAAGTCATGGCAGCAATCACTTTGTACGGAACGGTTAGTTTTGCGTTCGATTACCGCACAAAACCCGTTTTGGCGAATTGATTCACTGCCACCCCTGCGCAACCATGAGACCAGACGCAGGCACACCGACCACCACTTTCTGCCCAGTGGCCGTTCGGCACAACCTGCGCTCACAAGCCCAGCGCCACGACATAATAAGTTCAATAAAACGGGTACAGACCTATGCAAACATCCCTCGCCTTGCAACCCGCACCTGCTCGATCGTTGTCTCCAAACAGACTTGGCTCGCGATCGTCGGCCCTTTAAGCACCCACATACTCCCGATAGCGATCGCACACCCACTGGCTTGCCGCCTGACGGCACCGGCTGTGCGGCGACCAACAAAAACAACGGAGACAACGATGGCTAACTCCAGCTCTCAAGCCAAGAAAGCGACCGCCAGCGGATGGATAGGCTCGGCACTCGAGTACTACGACTTTTTCATCTATGCCCAGGCTGCGGCACTGATCTTCCCGCAGATCTTCTTCCCCAACACCGACCCCAAGATGGCGATCATCGCCTCGCTGGCCACCTACGGCGTGGGTTACCTGGCCCGTCCGGTCGGCGCCTTCGTGCTCGGCCACTGGGGTGATACCCGCGGGCGCAAGAACGTGCTGCTGCTGTGCATGTTCCTGATGGGCATTTCGACCATGGCCGTGGGCCTGCTGCCTACCTACCACGATATCGGCATGCTCGCCCCGGCCTTGCTGGTGCTGCTGCGCCTGGTCCAGGGCTTTGCCGTGGCCGGTGAAATCTCCGGGGCCAGTTCGATGATCATGGAGCACGCACCGTTCGGGCGGCGCGGCTACTTCGCCAGCTTTACCTTGCAGGGCGTCCAGGCCGGCCAGGTAATGGCGGCGGCGGTGTTCCTGCCACTGGCCTACTTCATGCCCAGCGAGGCGTTCAACGACTGGGGCTGGCGCATTCCGTTCCTGATGAGCGCCATCGTGCTGATCGCAGGCTTCATCATCCGTAAGGAAGTGCACGAAACTCCGGCCTTCGTGAAGGAAGAGAAGCAGGACAAGGTTGCCAAGTCGCCAATCAGCGAGGCCTTCCGCCACAGCTGGAAGCACATGGTGCTGGTGATGTTCATGGCCTTGATGAACGTGATCCCGGTAGTTGCCACCATCTTCGGCGCGGCCTACGCGGTACAGCCGGCCTACGGCATCGGCTTCGACAAGAGCGTGTACCTGTGGATCCCAGTGGTGGGCAACATCGTTGCAGTGCTGGTTATCCCGTTCGTGGGCAATCTTTCCGACAAGATCGGCCGTCGCCCGACCATGATCGCCGGTTGCCTGGGCTCAGGCCTGCTGGCCTTCGTTTACCTGTATGCAATCAGCATCCAGAACGTGCCGCTGGCCTTCGCTACCTCGATCCTGATGTGGGGCATGGTCTACCAAGGCTACAACGCGGTGTTCCCAAGCTTCTTCCCTGAGCTGTTCAACACCCGCTACCGCGTGTCGGCCATGGCCATTGCCCAGAACATCGGCACCATGCTGACTGCGATGCTGCCGGCGTTGTTCGCCCTGGTAGCGCCACCAGGCTCGGATAACATTCCGCTGGTGGTTGGCGGCCTGGCGTTCTTCATCACCTGCGTATGTGCCCTGGCAGCGTATGTCGCGCCGGAAACCCATCGCCTGGCGATGGAAGACCTGGGCAACCCGCAGGCCAAGCCGATGGACAAGGAAGCCTATGAGGCCAGCCGCAAGGGTAGCCTTCAGACAGTGAGCCACTGACAGACGCAAGGGGCCGCACTGCGGCCCCAAGCATTTCAGCCGTTGACCACTGCCTGCAAGCGCTGCCACAACCGCTCGACATGCTCGCGCTCAGTGGGCAGCGCCCCCACCGAAACCCGCACCATCCAGCGCCCGTTCAAGGTCGCCGGCGTGACATAAGCCTCACCGGAGGCATTGAGCCGCTCAGCCCATGCCTTGGTATGCGCATCCAGCGCCTCCCCTTCCAGCCCCCCAGGCCGATGCACAATGCACAAGGTCTGCAACTGTACCGGCGCCAACAACGCCCACTCCCCTGCCGCCTCAACCTGTTCGGCCAGCCAACGGGCATTGTCCAGGTCGCGCCGCAAGCGCTGCTGCAACGCCTCGACCCCCTCGCTGCGCAACATGAACCACAGCTTCAGCGCGCGGAAGCGACGCCCCAGCGGGATGCCCCAGTCACGCAGGTTCTTCACCTCACCATCGACCGCCGACTGTAGGTAGCTGGGGTTGGTGCTCATCACCCGGATCAGGTGCTGCGGGTCTCGCACGTAGTAGATCGAACAGTCGAACGCCACCCCCAACCATTTGTGCGCGTTGACTACCACAGAGTCGGCCAGCTCGATGCCGTCCCACATCCAGCGGCATTCGGGCAGGATCATCGCTGAGCCGGCCATGGCTGAATCGACGTGCAGCCACAGCCCCTGGGCCTGGGCGATTTCGCCAATCTGGCGCAAGGGGTCCAGCGCCGTGGTGGTGGTCGTGCCGGTGGTAGCGACCACTGCGCAGGGTTGGTTGCCTTCGGCCAGGTCCTGTTCGATGGCCGCCAACAAGGCATCGGGGCGCATGGCGAACTGCTCGTCGGTGGCGATCAGGCGGATGTTGGTGCGGCCGAAACCGGCCAGCAGCGCGGCCTTGTCCACCGAACTGTGGGCGTGGGCGCTGACATACACGATCAGCGGTTTGGCTTCGGCTTGCAGGCCGCCACGCACCAGGGCGTAGTCGGTGGCACGTTCACGGGCACAGATCAGCGCGACCAAGGTGCTGGTAGACGCTGTGTCCTGAATCACGCCGCTCCACTGCCCCGACAGGCCCAGCAACTGGCGTACCCAGTCCAGAGTGGTTTCCTCCAGCTCGCTCAGCGCAGGGCTCGATTGCCATGACAGGCCCAGCACACCCAGGCCCGTGCTGAGAAAATCGCCGAGCACCGAGGACAAGGTGCCGTTGGACGGGAAGTAGCCATAGAAATCGGGGTGTTGCCAATGCGACAGGCCTGGCATCACCAGCGTGTTGACGTCATCGAGGATCGCTTCGAACGGCTCGCCCTGTTGCGGGGCGCCGGCAGGCAAGGCAGCTTTAAGGTAGCCGGGCTCGACCTGGGCCATCACCGGGCGGTCACCGACGCTCTGGCGGTAATCGGCGATCAGGTCGATCAATTGATGGCCGTACTGGCGGAATTGTTCTGGGGTCACGCGCGGTCTCCTGTGGGTTGTCCGCTGTCAGGCCCACCCCCATCGCCGGCAAGCCGGCTCCCACAGGTACTGCACTGGGCTTGAAGGCTCTGGGCACCTGTGGGAGCCGGCTTGCCGGCGATGGGGGCATCACCAACAGCACAAGGGCCCCAGTCTAGGCGCCTGCCGCCACGCCAATAACCCCGCTTGGCGCATACCTGCTATGGCAAAGCCGCATGCCCACCCTGCACGCCGAACTGAGACTGGCGCCACAGCTCGAACACCCGGTTGCGCAACCAGCGGTGCTCGGCCGACGCCTGCAGGCGCTGGTGCCACACCACCCAGTAGCGCTGGGTATGCTCCACAAACCCCAGCGGCCGCCAGGCCAGGCCATGCAGCCGGCACAGTTGGCAGGCAATATGCTCGGGCACCGTCGCCAGCGCCTGGCTGTTGCCAATGACCTGCACGGTGGCCGAGAAGAACGGCACTTCCAGGCTGATGCGCCGCTGCAGCCCCTGGGTGCGCAGGTGGCGGTCGATGAAGCTGTCCTTGTCGCCACCGCCGGAGATGCGCACGTGCTTGAAGGCCAGGTAGTCGTCCTGGCTCAGCACTTCGCAGGCCGCCAGCGGATGGTCCCGGCGCATCAGGCACACCGCACGGTCCTCGCCAAGCAGGCGACCGTGCAGGTTGGCCGGCGATTCGTCGAACAGCGTGGTCGCAAGGTCGATCTCGCCGCTGGCGAGCAAAGCGTATTGCCCGGCCTGCCAGGTGCGGTAGTCGATGCTCACGCCCGGTGCTTCCTGCTCCAGCGCCGCCACCAGCAGCGGCAGCATGTGCTCTGCAACATAGTCGGACGCGGCCAGGCAGAAGCGCCGCTCGCAACGGGCCGGATCGAACGCGGCCGGCTGGCGCAGGGCCTGAAGCTCTTCAAGCACCTGGCGCAGCGGCTCGACCAGGGCTTGGGCGTACTCGCTGAGCACGTAGCCACGGCCCTGGCGCACCAGCAATGGGTCGTCGAAGGCTTCGCGCAGATGGGCCAGCTGGCGGCTCAACGCCGACTGGCTGACGCCCAGGCGCTCGGCGGCGTGGCTGAGGTTTTTCAGCTGCAGGAGGCAGTCGAGGGTACGCAGGTGGGCGAGGCTGAGGGAGGCGAAGGTTGGGTTCATGCAGGCTTCCCCAGGCTGAACACAGGCCCATTCGCCGGCAAGCCGGCCCACACAAGTACCGCGCAGAACCTGAGCTTTGCACTGTACCTGTGGGAGCCGGCTTGCCGGCGATTGGGCCGCAAAGCGGCCCCGTCTTTTACTCGGTCAGGCCAACGTAGACGTTCTGTACGTCGTCGTTCTCGTCGATCGCCTCGAGGAACGCCTCGACTTCAGCCAGTGCCTCGGCACTGAGGCTGGCAGCGCTCACCGGGTTCTTCGGGGTGTAGCCGATCTTGGCCGAGGAGACGGTGAAACCATGCTCGGGCAGGGCTTTCTGCACTGCATCCAGGTCGGTGGTGTCCGTGATGAACAGGGTCGAGCCCTCTTCTTCACCTTCTTCAAAGTCCTGGGCACCGGCTTCGATGGCGGCCATTTCCGGGTCGGCATCGCCGTCGGGCATGGCTTCGATCAGGCCCACATGGTTGAAGTCCCAGGCCACCGAACCGCTGGCACCCAGCTGGCCCTTGCGGAACAGCACGCGAATCTGCGCGACGGTGCGGTTGACGTTGTCGGTCAGGCACTCGACGATCAGCGGCACCTGGTGCGGCGCGAAACCTTCGTAAGTCACCGCCTGGTACTGCACGGCATCACCGTCCAGGCCCGCGCCCTTGCGGATTGCCCGGTCCAGGGTCTCGCGGGTCATGGAAGCCTTCTTGGCTTGCACGATGGCCAGGCGCAGGCGTGGGTTCATGTCGGGGTCGGCGCCCGACCTGGCTGCGATCTGGATTTCCTTGGACAGCTTGCCCATGATCTTGCCCTTGGCATTGGCAGCTGTTTCTCTATGCTTGGCTTTCCACTGTGCGCCCATGTCGACTCTCTTGTTTCAGCGGCCGGTTCAGGAAGCGACCGGCCAAAAAGTGGGAGCAGTTTATACGCCCTCGGGCCAGTGTTCGACAAGAAATCTCACGCTTTGTCGGCCTTGCCCGCCGCCGCTGCGAACCGGGCCAGCCGCACGTCCAGGTGGCGTGGCCGCAGCCCCCGGTCTTCGGCGCGCTCCTTGCGCCGGATTGCATTGCGCACCATCAGCGACCCCAGGTAACGGATCGGCTCCGGCGGGAACAGCCCCAACGGGCCCTTGACCAGTGGCGAGCGGGTCCACGGGTTGTCCAGCCCCAGCGCCAGCGACGAGAGGATCTGCCCGCCCATGTGGCACGGCCCTACCCCGCTGCCAGAGTAGCCGAAGCCATAGAACACGTTGCCCTGCCCGTCCAACCGCCCGAAGAACGGCAGCCCGGTCACCGAGCGGTCGGAGGGGCCGTTCCAGCTGGCCGCCAGGGGCACCTGGGCCAAGGCAGGGAAGAAATCGGCCAGGCTCTCACGCAGCAGCGGCCGGTATGGCGAGGGTTGATCGAACACAGGCAGCATGCGCCCGCCATAGGCGAAGGTGTTGCCACCCTTGCCGAGCATCAGGCGACCATCGGAGGTGTTGTGGTAGTAATGCACGAAGATCCGTGAGTCCAGCACGCTGATGCCGTTGTTCAGGCCGATCTCGTGCAGCAGCTCGGGGCACGGTTCGGTGATCACCATGTCACTGGAGACGATCGCCACGCTGCGCTCGAACTGCGGGAAGGCACGCGCCATCCAGGCATTGAGGCCGAGCACCACGCGGTCGGCACGCACCGTGCCGTGGGCCGTGCGCACCAGCGCCGGGGTGCCATGCTCCAGGCCGGTCATGGCCGTGCCTTCATGAATGCGCACGCCGCGCTGCAACGCCACACGCCGCAGGCCGCGAACCAACCGGCCAGGCTGGACGGTGGCGGCGGCCGGCGAAAACCAGCCCTCCAGGTGCCGCGCCGAGCCGGCCAGGCGCTGCACCTCATCCAGCGGCAAACGCTCGAATGAATTGATCCCCTTGTGCTCCAGCGCAGCGATCACCGCATCGGTTGCACCCACCTGGGCCTGGTTGGTGGCGGTGTACAGTGTGCCGTCCAGGCGGTAGTCGCACTCGATGCCATTGGCCGCGCAAAACGCGCCAATGGCACCGATGCTGCGCTCTGACTCGCTTACCAGGCGCACCGCTTCGGCCACCCCGAACAGACGCTCGAGGGTGAAGTACTTGGCCGACCAGGACAACGCGCAACCACCGTTGCGCCCACTGGCGCCCGCACCGCAGATGTCAGCCTCGATCAGCAGCACGTCCAGCGCCGGCACCGCCTCCTTGAGCATCAGCGCGGTCCAGAGGCCCGTGTAGCCGCCGCCGACGATGCACACGTCGCAGCGGGCATCGCCTTGCAGTGGCGGGCATACCGCGTCCTGTTCACAATCCAGGGCCTGTTGCAGCCAGAAGGGTCTCATTCGCTCGCTTTCCTTTAGGTACGCAGTGGCTTGATCGCCATGCTGGTGTTGGGCGCCACATCATTGGCCTGGGCTGCGCTGGCCGGGCGGCTGTTCCAGTGCGGCAGCAGCACCAGGGCCGAGAACAGTGCGCAGCCGGCGAACACGATGAACACCGTGACGCTGTCGAAGTAACCGGGCAACAGGCCGCCGAGCACCGCGCCCACCGAACCGCAGCCATTGACGAAACCGGCTGCCGTGGCACCGGCCTTGGCGGTGCCGAAGTCGATGGCCGCCGCGCCGCTGATCATCGAGTCTGGCCCGTACAGGGTCAGGCCCATGAAGAACAGCAGGCCAACCACCATGGCGATGCTGCCGCTGTGCATGGCTGCCATGAACGCTGCCAGGGCCACGGTCAGCAGCACCAGGCTGATCACACAGGCCGGCATGCGCCGGGCGCCAAACAGCTTGTCCGAGGCCAGGCCGATGATGATCGGGCCCAGCAGCCCGGCCAGTTCAAAGGCCGTGGGGATGATCGCAGCACCCACCTTGCCGACCGAGGGCATCTGCTCGAAGACGATCACCGGCCCCCATAGCAAGATCGCGTAGCGCGCCGGTTTTAGAAGAAAGTACGCCAGGCCCAGGGTCAGTACCGTGCGGTTGCGCAGGATCTCGCGCAGCGGCGCCCACACACTGCACAGGCTGCCGGCCGGGGCCATGCTCTGCGGCTCGGGCTCGACCGCCGGCAAGCCCACATCCTCGGGTTTGTTGCGCTGCAGGAAGAAGAACAGCACCGCTACCGCCGCCACCACCGCGGCAGTGGAGAAGAATGCCGCCTGCCAGGTGCCGATCAGGGTATAGGCCCACCAGCCGGCGAACGGCGAGGCGACCAGGCCGCCGAATGCATAGCACGAGCTCCACAACCCCAGTACCCGGCCGCGCTGCACGGCGGGGAAGAAGCTGCCGATGTTCTTGCACAGCCCGGCCCAGCCGGTGGACTGCGCCAGGCCCTGGATCAGCATGCAGGTGGCGAAGATCGGGAAGGTCGCGTAGCTGCCCATCACCACAGCTGCCGCCGCCGAGATCAGCAGGCCACCGAGCACCACCACGCGCGGGCCGAAGCGGTCGGCAAGCATGCCCCAGGTGAACTGGCCCACGGCATAGGCGGCCAGGTAGATGGCGTCGAGGTTGGCCATGGAGGCCTTGTCGAGCATGAAAGTCGGGTCTTCACCAATGCCGAGCTTGGCCACCGAGAAGGCCTTGCGGGTGAAGTAGAAGGCGGCGTAGGCCAGCCAGGTGATAGCGAAAATCTGGATGCGCCAGCGTTTCAACGCGGCTAGGGAGTGATTCATGTGCGTCTGACCTCTTGCTCAAGTGTGCCGGCAGAATGTGAATAAACGCCTGTCTTGTTTTTGTGTTGCGCACTGCATGACGTGGCTCGTCATCTGGTCAGATGGCGCAGGGGTGCGCGCCATGCCCGGCGGCCGCTTGTGGCAGCGCTGGGTTGGTCAGTATGGAAACAGGTGGTGACTGATAAATAAAATCGATTTATCGTATTTCACACATAAGCTCAGCTTGTTACTGGAGTTCACATGTCGGTGTCCCACGCTCAACTCAGGGCTTTCCACGCAGTGGCCGTGCACGGCAGCTTCACCCGGGCGGCAGAAAAGCTGTTTTTGACCCAGCCGGCCGTGTCCGACCAGGTGCGCAAGCTCGAAGAGCGCTTCGGGGTGCTGCTGTTCCACCGCAACAAGCGTTCGGTGCAGTTGACCGACCTGGGCGAACGCCTGCTGGGCATCAGCAAGCGCCTGTTCGCCTGTGAGGCCGAAGCCCACGAACTGCTGCAGGACTCCCGCGCCCTGCACACCGGCAGCCTGGTGCTGGCGGTGGATGCGCCGGTGCATGTGCTGCCGCAGATCGCACGTTTCTGCCAGCGCTACCCGGGCATCCAGGTCAAGGTCGAGACCGGCAACACCGACGAGTCCCTGGCCCGGCTGTTCAGCTATCAGGCTGACCTGGCACTGTTAGGGCGCGATGTCGACGATGAGCGACTGCACTGCATGCCGCTGCGCCGCGACCCGATGGTGGCGTTCGTCTCGCACAACCACCCCTGGGCCAGCCGTGGCTCGATCAGCCTGGCGGACCTGGACGACACGCCGCTGGTGCTGCGCGAGCCTGGCTCGGTGACCCGGCAGACACTGGAGGAAGAAATGCAACGCGCCGGGTTGAAAATACGCGCGGCAATCCAGGTCGAAGGCCGCGAGGCCGCGCGCGAGGCGGTGGTGGTGGGGATTGGCGTGGGGGTGGTGTCGGCCGCTGAGTTCGGCGCCGATGCGCGGGTGTGCGCGCTGCCCATTGTCGATTGCCAGCGGCACCTCACCGAGACACTGGTATGTTTGAGCGAGCAGCGTACACGGCGGGTGGTGGCGACGTTCCTGCAGTTGGTGCAGGAAAGCTTGTAGGGGCCTTCCCGGCCCTATCGCCGGCAAGCCAGCTCCCACTGGTTTTGCGCTGAGCCTTCATAACTATGCTGGGTATACATTCCTCTCAAAATGCACAACTCATGATTTTCCGCCTAGCCGCCGACACGCTGGTGCTGCTGCACCTGGCCTTCATCCTGCTGGTGCTGTTCGGCGGCCTGCTGACGCTCAGATGGCGCCCCGCCCTGTTCATCCACCTGCCCGCCCTGGCCTGGGGCCTGGCGGTTGAGGGCCTGCACCTGGAGTGCCCGTTGACCGGCTGGGAGAATCGCATGCGCTTCGCCGCAGGCGATGCCGGCTACCACGGCGGCTTCGTCGAGCACTACATCTGGCCGCTGATCTACCCCGCGGGGTTGACGCCGCAGATCCAGTGGCTGCTGGGCGGCGTCGTGCTGCTGGTCAACCTCGGCGTCTATAGCTACGTGATCTGGCGCTGGCGCCATTCACCTACCGCGTAGCAATCACAAACAGCCGCGGGAACGGCAGCAGCACCTTGCCGTCGGTGGCCGCCGGGTAGTCGTGCTGCATGGCCTGCAAGTACATCTGCAGGAAGCTCGCCTGCTCCTGCTCGTCCAGCCTGGCCAGATAAGGCCGCAGGGCCGAGCCCTTGAACCACTCCACCACGGCCTCGGCGCCACCGGTCAACGGGTGATGGTAGGTCGTGCGCCACACATCCACCCGCGTACACAGCGGGCTGAGCAGGTCGTAGTAGAACGCTGCGCTATGCCGGGGCGGCAAGCTCAGGTCGGCGAATTTTTCGGCCCAGGGGCCGCGGCCGGCAATCTCGCGCAACTGGCGGTGGGCCGGCTCGTCGAGGTTGTCCGGGGTTTGCACGGCCAGGCTTGCACCTTCACTCAGCTGGCGCACCAGGTGCGGATAGAGCGAACCGTGGTCGGGCACCCATTGCAGCGAAGCGTTGGCCAGGATCAGGTCCTGCGGTTCGGGGGCGGTCCAGTGGGCGATATCGGCAATTTCGCAACGCACCCTGGGGATGCGCAGGCGCTGGCGTGCGCGCGCCTTGTCGATCATATCCGGGTCGCTGTCCAGGGCAGTCACCTGGGCATCGGGGTGGCGCTGCAGCAGTATTTCGGTGGAATTACCAGGGCCGCAACCTAAGTCGGTAGCGTGGCGCACCGGGCGGGGAGGCACCGCGGCAAGCAGGTCGCGCACCGCACGGGTGCGTTCGTCTTCGAACAGGGAATACTGGGTGGCGGACCAGGCCATGAGGGGCTCCTTTTGGCGGGCAATGTGCTCAGCATAAGCCATCTGTCGCCTGTACGGGCCCTGTCGCGGGAACTGTTAGCTCATCCTTGAAGTCAGCCCCTTATGCGCATGCCCATGAAACCATTCCTCGCCCTGGCCCTACTGGCCCTGATCAGCGCCGCCGCCCTCCTCGGCTCACCGTGGATGAACGGGCGCTTTCACATGCCAGCGGACAAAACTCCCGCCCATCAACGCGAAACGGCCGGGTCCTCGAGGGAGCCGGCCGCTTCGGGCAACCACTAGCGCTTAGTGCTTGCGGGCGCTGCGCATCTGGTGCACCAAACCCATGGCCACCACGACGGCGGCAGCAATGCCGGTGGAGATCACCAGGATCTGGTAGTCAGGCATGAAGGCCATGGTCACCAGTGCGGCGACGATGAAGGCGATCACCAGGTAGGTCAGCCACGGGAACAGCCACATCTTCAGGCGTACTTCCTTGCCCTCGGCGATCAGCTTGCGGCGCATGCGCAGCTGCGAGAAGGCAATCACCAGGTACACCAGCAAAGCGATCATGCCGGTGGTGTTCATCAGTGTATCGAGCACGTCTTTCGGGCGCAGGGTCTCGCTGAAGTTGATCAGCGCACACACCACGGCCACGGCGCACGAACCGATGATCGCGTTCACCGGTACGCCGGTACCGGCGCGGGTTGTCTTGAAGAACGACGGCGCATCGCCACGCTGTGCCAGCGAGAACAGCATGCGCGAAGCGGTGTAGTGGCCCGAGATCAGGCAGCTGCTCACCGACGTCAGTACCACGAAGTTCATCAACAGCTCGGCATACGGCACACCCAGCAGTTCCAAGGTGCGGCGGTAGGCGCCATAACCGGAAACGCCCAGGTGCGGGTCGTTCCACGGCACCAGGCAGACGATCAGGAAGATCGAGCCGACGTAGAACAGGCATACACGCCACACCACCGAGTTGGTGGCCTTGACGATCTGGGTGGCCGGGTCCTTGGCTTCGGATGCGGCGATGGTGACGATTTCGGCACCGAGGAAGGCGAACATCACGCCAAGCAACGCACCGATCACCGTGGTGATGCCATTGGGCATGAAGCCTTCGGCGGTCAGGTGGGTGATGCCGCGCACTTCACCGAACTGCCAGATGTTCATCACCGCTGCAGTACACACGATCAGGAAGCAGACGATCGCGATCACCTTGATCAACGCGAACCAGAACTCGAACTCGCCGTAGTGCTTGACGTTGAAGAAGTTGACGGTGATCAGCACCAGGGTCGTGGCCAGCACGAACACGTTGACGCTTACATCAGGGAAGAAACCATGCAGGATCTTGCCCGCCACATAAGCTTCCCAGGCCATGAGGATGACCCAGTACCACCAGTACAGCCAGCCGATGGTGAAACCGGCCCAACGGCCAATGGCGCGGTCGGCGTAGGTGGAAAACGAACCGGTGTCGGGCGACGAAGTCGCCATTTCACCCAGCATGCGCATGATCAGTACCACCAGGATGCCGCCTGCCAGGTAGGCCAGGACAGCAGCCGGGCCGGCGCTGTGGATCACGCTGCCGGAGCCGACGAACAAGGCGCCGCCGATAACCCCGGCGATCGACATCATCGTCAGGTGGCGCGACTTGAGCGAGGCACTGAGTTTGCTCTCGTGCCCGCTGTTCGCGGTGGTGGTTGTGGATGTTGCGTCCATCAGTTGTGTACCCCGTGCTTCTTTTTATCCAAGGAAAACTGTAAGACCGCGATGGTCATCGGCCTCACCTGTACATCAGTGCTAATGCGGGCAGGAGGTGTGCTGTTACACACGCAGGCCTTCCATGGCGGCCTGCTGACGCGCCCCAAGGTTTGCCCCTGGAGCGAACTGAACATGCTTTATGTGGCGCTATCTGACACCTAATGTAAAAATGTCCGACACATAGAGCCATGCACAGTGGCATGAAAGTCGCACTGCACTGTACAGGTCGCCGATGCAATACACCCTGCAGGCGCCTGCCGTTACGCACCCTCAAGGCCCCCGAATGCTTGAATTACACCCAGACTCCTCGACGCCGTTGGTCAACCAGATCATCGACGGGCTGCGTGAGCTGATCGACAACCAGACCCTCAAGCCAGGTGCCAAGGTCCCGTCGATCCGCGCGTTTGCCGCGACCTATTCGGTGAGCACCTTCACCGTGGTCGAGGCTTACGACCGCCTGGTCGCCCAGGGGCTGCTGGTGAGCAAGGGCAATGCCGGGTTCTTCGTCAACCGCGCGGCGGCCGAATTGCTGGACAACCACAGCGCCGAGGCCGACGCCAGTCGACCATCGTTCAACTCCGAATGGTACCTGCAGCAGATCTTTGAGACCCGTCAGTTGCCATTCAAACCGGGCTGCGGCTGGCTGCCCAACGACTGGATGTACGAAGAAGGCCTGCGCCGCGGCCTGCGCCAGGTTGCCGGCAGCCCGCTGGAACTGTCCGGCTATGGCGACCCGATGGGCCTGCCGGAATTGCGCGCGCTGACCGCGCAGAACCTGCAGCAGGAACTGTCGATCGTCGCCAACACCGCCCAGCTGATGCTCACCCACGGTGCCAGCCAGGCTTTGGACCTGGCCGTGCGCACGCTTGTGCGCCCCGGTGACGTGGTGCTGGTGGACGACCCCGGCTACCCCAACCTGATGAGCATTCTGCGCACCCAGGGCGCCACCTTGATCGGCGTGCCGCGCACCCCCAACGGCTACGACCTCAACCACCTCGAACAGCTGTTGGCGCACCACCGCCCGACGGCTTTCTTCACTCAGCCGCACCTGCACAGCCCGACCTGTTCGCGCACCCCGCTGGCGCAGCTGCACCGCTTGCTGCAGCTGGCCAGCCAGCACGGCTTTCGCCTGGTGGAAAACAACCTGTACGCCGACATGGTCGCCGAGCCGCAGCCGTGCCTGGCCAGCCTCGACCACCTGCAGCAGGTGGTGTACGTGGGCAGCTACTCCAAGAGCATTTCGCCCAACGTGCGGGTCGGCTACCTGTTGGCCAACCCGGAACTGGCGCAGAAGCTGCTGCACCTGAAGATGCGCTCGGGCCTGACCACCTCGCAGGTGATGGAGCGTGTGGTGTATGCCGCGATCATCGACGGCCGCTGGCGCAAGCACCTCAAGCGCCTGCGCCAGCGCCTGGCCGAGGCCCACCAGGAAGTTGGCCGGCACCTGCACCGGCTGGGTTTCGAGCTGTTCATCGAGTCGGATGAAGGCATGTATATCTGGACCCGCCACCCGGCCATCCCGGACAGCGCAGCGCTACTGGATGATGCGCTGGAGAAAGGCATCATGCTCGGGCCCGGGCAGTTGTTCATGGTCGATGCCAAGCCGACCGGGTGGATGCGGTTCAACGTGGCGTTCAGTACCGACCCTGCGATGTGGGAGTTGTTGGAGAAGGTGTTGGTGAAGCACGTGCGCCGGGCGGGGATTTAGGGCTCAGGGATTGTGCTGTGGGGCTGCTCGCCGCGGCATTTCCAGCGTCTGCGACAGCGAGCGCCGCGCGCGGCGCTCTATCCGCAGGGTGCTATGAGCAGGCACATCGTGTGTTCACACAATACCTCTGCGTAGGTAAACACCGGGGCCGATAACCACAGCCCTGCTCATGCCTCGCTGCCCAGTCTTCGAACGCACCCTCAGTCGCTGCGGCGCCACTCCCAATGCCTGGGCGAATAAAGTCAGGGCCATGAAAGTGGCCTAAGAACCAATTCCATCTTAGTCTTGGGTGACAACAGTCACATCATATTTCTCTCCAAACCTGCATCACAGGAAAGAGAAATGACTGCCCGCAGAACCATAACAAACCCTGAACTTGACGAAATATACTCCTCCGCGCCTTTTGATTATGACTTCGAAACCTTGCTCTCATGGAAACAGCCTTTCACAATACCAATAACGCCGCCAGACATAACAGCGCTTACTGACAATGCGCTTTTGGAGAGTGCTGAAAGTATTGCGCAGAATGTGATCAACAGCATTGAAGCGTCTTGTCCTGCGGGGGAACCCGGTCTTGCAACCTACTTGGAAAAGCAGTATCTAGACATTGACCAGACTCACAGCGAAACCGCCGGCAAGCTCTTTGCAAAAAAGGCACTGCTCCTGCTTCTTTACAGCGAAATTCGTCGTCAGGCAGGCCAGCACACAGACCTCTACAACGGCATTCATGTTTACGCCCCAAACGACCAGACCTTGGCCCAGTTTTTCGAGGTCACGGCATACGTATACATCGAAGAAGAAAGCGAATTCTTCATAATTGAAGAGGCATTGTACAAACTCGCAATCAGCCTCACTGCCGCCCAAATCGAAATTGTGCTGAAGCGTTGCCTGAAGAAGGTTTTGAGAGAGCTGGAAAAAACTCACCATACAGCAACATCAGTTCTACAAAACAGAAACCAGGAGCGCCCTCACAGCAACACCATCATCCTGACGACGAACCCAACAATTCAATTAGGCACAACCCAAGGCCCCATAGCAATAAGTCGATACATTGAATTCGGACTGAAGTATGCAGGACGTAGACTGATTAACATGGCCGAAGCTGCAGCATTGCGAATTTTCAGACTGGGTATCGGCGGTGTCCTTTACTCCCCTGAACTAGGGAACTCTGACCTGTACCATGATTCGGCCTTGAGCATCCCGGCAGAGCTGCTGATCCCTGACCTACCCGAGAACCTTAATGAGCTTGCTACAACCGAAGGTCTCCTTGAGTCCCCGCTTCGAATCCACACTGACCTCGACACCTACATCCTTACGAGGCATCTGAGTACAGCAGATGCAGCGCACCAGATACCCGTGCGCGCCCTCATATTCGATGAAGCGAGTAACAGTTACGTCTCGGTCCCATCAAGGGACTTCCCGATACGACTTACATTCCCCATTCATGTCGCTGGTGGCTCTTCGACCACATCTCCAGGCATACCCGTCAAGCCCAACCCCTATAAGGGTGTAAATCTCGAAACGGCCAGCAGCGCGGCGACGCCCTTCCCCGCAAATGAACCCCAAAATCCCAGAGATTGCATTTACTGCTTCCCGGTAGAGTCTGGCCTGCCGCCGTTATATATCGTATTCAATTCGCCGTATCCCGGCGCTACAACTATAGGCACATACAGCGGCAGGGCCTACAATCCAGACAAAGCAGGCGGGCCTATCGAACGCCTGGACTGGCGAGAAGCCACGATCAACCAAACGGGAGTTGACCTAGTCAAATTGCATGTCAGTCGATTCGAACCCTCCGATGCCAATGACATCATGATCGACAGGCTTGAAAAAATCCTACAAGGCACATCACAAGCGACCGACACAGATAAGCGATTCTACACTCATGAAACAAGGGAGCTTGAGCGCTTTCGCGCACTTGGAATCCCAGATAAAATCAGACCAAGCGATGTTGGTGAGGTGTGGAACAATACACACACAGCAACACTGGAAGACTACCAACTCACCTCAGAACCCGAACTGCTTTACACTCCAGAAGCCATCGAAGCAGATAACCAACAGATTGCGCGAGAAAACAAATGAACACGATCAGCGAAATAGTAACGAACGAGAGCCCCACAGATGTCATTTTGTGGCTCGCCAGGAGTGATGGCATTTCTCACCCACGGCTCGACAATCTGTACAACCGGCATGCATGGGTAAACATTGGCGATTGCCTGCAACTCATGAACTTGATCAAGAAAATGATTGACGAAGGACTGATACAACAGGGTGGATACGGGTACATCAAAGGTCCCAATTGGCGAGAACCCGATTTTTTGACCCAAAAAAAGTATGTGCTCTGAGCAGCGCTGACACCACAGCTCCAGGAAGCGAAATCTCGTTCGCCAAGATCGAAGATCAGCATAGACGCCGGCAGCAACAACAAAGTTGCCGGCAAACAGCACTTACCGCCAATCTGCCCCGTCCATTCGCCTCCAGGCTCTCCAGGTTCCCCTCTCCTGTGCAATCACACACGGCAAGCGCAACGGGAGATCTTCGTCGGTTTCACCAGCGACCAGATTGGCGGAATGCTCTCGCCGCTGACCATCGTCCGTGACCAGCAGGGATTTCCCGACCGCATCGTGGCGTCTTAGCCGAGCCTTGAGGAAATGCTCCGCCTGGTGATCGCCGGCTTTGGCAGCGCCTGCCTGCCTGAGCATGGGGTGGCGCCGAATCGTGAAACAAGTGCGCAGGCCGCTCATCCTGCTGAACTTGGATCCTATTCACTGAACGGGTATGCTCGCGGCAATAGCCAATTGCCATCATTCAGGCATGCACCACGCCTGAACTTCAAGGACGAGCCCTTTGCCCAGCAACTCTACCCGCCACACGATCGCCCGCCAGTGGCAACTGCTCAAATTGCTGCCCGACCGCCATCCGGGCATGAGCTCCACACAGTTGCAGGCCGCGTTGGCCAAGGTCGGCTACAAGACCAGCAAACGCACGGTGGAACGTGACCTCAATGAGCTTGCGTCGCTGTTCCATTTACGCTGCAACAACAAGGGCATGCCCTACGGCTGGTACTGGCAGCCAGGCCGCAGCCTCGGTGAGGCTCAGCAACTGCAGCCGGATGCGCTCTGCCCTGCCCGGCAGATCGAATTGCGCGCCTGGGTGGATGACGCCCTCGCACGGCGCCTGGAGGACCAGCCCTTGTCAGATGACATGCGCCTGGCCCCGCACGGCAACGGCGGGGCGACCCTGGATGCCACTGTCGACGACAGCCGCGCGTTGATGGGCTGGCTGCTGTCCCAAGCGGGCTCCATACGTGTACAGGCGCCAGAGGCATTGCGCACAGCCGTGATCGAGCAGTTGCGCCAAAGCCTGGCCCTGCACGACGGCAGCCACTAAGTCATCAGGAGGGCAATGCGGGCTTGCGTGGCCGCGCAAGGCAGGCGTAGCCCAGGCCCAGCACACTGAGCCCCAGCACACCAAGCAGCACCATCAGCTCCCGGCTGTAGCGCGCCACCAACGCCGGGAAACCGATGAATTCTCGATACACCTGCACATCCGCCACACCGTCGGCATGGCTGATGCTGATACCCCCCTGGCGGATCTGCGAGTAGTCGGCATCGAAATACACCCACACCTTGCACGCCCTGCCTTGCTCGATGACCGGGATCTCGACCATGGGCGTGGAGGCCTCGTAGAGGGTGTCGTTGCCTGAGCCGTCGCGCACTTGCACCAAACCCTTGGCCGGCAGGCGCACCTTGACCTCGCGCACCTCGGTGTGACCGGTGTTGCGCAGCTCTATGAGCAAGCCGGTACGGTGATCCACCAACCCGGCCTCGAACGGTTTGGCGAACAGTTGGGCGTAGGGTGCCTGGGCCAGGTCGATCAGCCTGTCGACCTGATCCTGGCTCAGCGCCCCCTGGCCAATGCCGGCGATGCGAGGCTGCAGCCGCTCGTACTTGAGCTGTTCGTTGGTCTTGCTGATGCGCTCGCTGAACTGGCTTGGGTAGGTGAGGTAGGAATAGGTCAGGGAAGCTTCGAGGCGGGCGTTGTCCTTGAGCACCACGTAGGCCACCAGCCAGACCATCAGGCCAAGCAACAGGGCTACGAGCAGTTTCCCGATTTTGTCCCAACTCAACGGTAGGTTTCCTTCTGTCACGGCATGGACGGTTCGGCGGCCACAAAGGGTGCCAAGTTCAGCGTCGCCAGGCAAGCACTCAGTGGCCCCTTCCCGCTTCAGGCGAACCGTTCGACCTGCGCCTGTGTACGGCGCATCAGCACCTTGCCGTGGCGCACCGACACCAGCGCATGGCCCTGGCTGCGCACCATCTCATAGTCGTCCGGCGCCGACAGCAACAAAAGGTTCGCCGGGCGCCCCACCTCGATGCCGTAGCGCTCACCAAGGTTGAGCGTGCGCGCACTGTTGTCGGTGATCAGGTCCAGGCAACGTTGCAGGTCTTCGTAGCCCAGCATGTGGCAGATGTGCAGCCCTGCCTCGAGTATGCGCAGGATGTTGCCATTGCCCAGCGGGTACCAGGGGTCGACGATCGAATCCTGGCCGAAGCACACGTTCATGCCTGCCCGGTCGATCTCGGCCACACGCGTCAGCCCGCGGCGTTTGGGGTAGCTGTCGAAGCGCCCCTGCAAGTGGATGCTCTCGGTCGGGCACGAAACGAAATTGATGCCCGACATTTTCAACAGGCGGAACAGTTTGGAGCAGTAGGCATTGTCATAGGAACCCATGGCCGTGGTGTGGCTTGCGGTCACCCGTGGCCCCATCCCGCGCACCCGCGCTTCTTCGGCCAGCACCTCGAGGAAGCGCGACTGCGGGTCGTCGGTCTCGTCGCAATGCACGTCTACCAGGCAGCCCGTACGCTCGGCCAGCTCCATGAGGAATTTCACTGACGACACGCCCTGGTCGCGGGTGTTCTCGAAATGTGGAATGCCGCCGACCACGTCGGCGCCCATCGCCACCGCCTCGGTCATCAACGCACGGCCGTTGGCGTACGACTCGATGCCTTCCTGCGGGAACGCGACGATCTGCAGGTCGATCAGCTCGCGCACCTCCTCACGCACCTCGACCATCGCCTTGAGCGCCGTGAGCTTGGGGTCGGTCACATCCACATGGGTACGCACATGCTGGATGCCATGGTCCACGAGCATGCCGATGGTCTTCTTGGCGCGGGTCTTGATGTCGTCGTGGGTGGTGATTGCCTTGCGCTCGGCCCAGCGCTCGATCCCCTCGAACAGCGTGCCGCTCATGTTCCAGTTCGGCTCACCGGCGGTCAAAGTGGCATCGAGGTGAATGTGCGG
This sequence comes from Pseudomonas sp. p106, assembly GCF_003936645.1. Classification (NCBI taxonomy): domain Bacteria; kingdom Pseudomonadati; phylum Pseudomonadota; class Gammaproteobacteria; order Pseudomonadales; family Pseudomonadaceae; genus Pseudomonas; species Pseudomonas sp. p106. The sequence goes on along the minus strand of NZ_RHQR01000001.1, from coordinate 154,771 downwards.
CTCGACGAAGGGGGGCACCACCAGGTTCTGTTGGGCGTCCAGGTCGTCGGGGCTGGCGGGCATGACGGCATTGGCCTGGGGCACAATGGCGGCGATACGCTCGCCGTCCAGTTCGATGCGCATCAGGCAGGGCTTACCGCGCAGTCGTGCGTTGATGATGTTCATGGAGTTACTCCTTGCCTTGGGCTTCGGTCATGCGCCATATCAGCATAGCGACCGCAGCGTTCATACGGAAAAGCGGGTCGTCCAGGGACTGCCCGCTCAGTTGCTCGATGCGTTGCATCCGTTGGTTGATGGTGTTGCGGTGCAAACCCAGGCGCTGCCCGGCCTTGAGACCGTTGCCGTTTTCCTTGAGCAGCGCGTCGAGGGTGTGCAGCAGTGCGTTGGGCTGTTTACGCCCGGGGGCGCGCAGCGGGCCGAGGGTCTGGGCGACGAAGTCATCGATCAGCGAACGGTCGACGATGCCCTGCAGCAGGCGCAATACACCGAGCTCGCTGAAGTCGCACAAGCCGGTGGCCGGGCGCAGGTTTTGCGCAACCTCCAGGGCCTGACGCGCCTGGTTGAGGGCTTGGCGGTAATGGCCACAGTCCTCGGCGAGGCTCGACAGGCCCATGAACAGCCCCATCTCACCTGCCTGCGCGGCCAACTGCCGGTGCAGGCCGGCCAAGGCTGCACGCAAGTCCGGGGTATCGGGCAGCAGCAACACGAACAGGTCACCGGCCAGTTGCGCGGTGACCGCGCCGGCCCGGGCCCGGCACCAGGCTTCAAGCCGGTCTTCCAGGGTTTGGCGGGTGTCCTGCCACAGGCGTTCGCCTTTGGCCAGGCCATGCCGCTCGAACAGCCCGTCGACCGCCGACAAGCGCAACGCCACCAAACGCCGCGGCCCGTCCAGGTCGAGCTGCAGGTGCGCGGCCCGCTGGCGGGCGATGGCCAGGCTTGGATAGTCACCGGTCAGCAGTTGCCCGAGGATGTCGTTGCGCGAGCGGCGCACCTGGGCCATCTGTACCAGTGCGGTACCGATCAGGTGGGTGACCACCACCATCTTCAGGGCATAGGGCTGTTCGATCAGTGGCAACCCCAACTGCTCGGCGCGCGCGATTACCGCGGCCGGAATACACTGGATGAAGGTACCGCCCGTGAGGATCACCATGCCGGCGATACCCACCGCATCGCCGTCTTCGACCAGGCTCAACAGGTTGCCCTCGCCACGTGGGTGGTTGATGCCGGTGACGAACACCAGCTCACCGCCCATCACCCATTCGGCGATGCCCTCGTTCTCCGCCACGTAGGGCCAGCGCACCCGCCGCTGCAGGTTGCGTGCGCCAGCCCGCACGCTCATCTCGTGCAGGCCGGGCAGGTGCAGGATCTCTTCCAGGGCCAGGCTCACGGCTCGGCCCGCGCCTGGCCCAGTGCCCGGCGTCGGCCGCCGAGCTCAAGCAGCACGATATAGCACAGCGCCGAGGCGCCGATACCCACCAGTGGCGCCACCCAGGGCGAGGCATAGGCCGCCAGCGCACCGACCCCATAGGCGAACAGCCCCAGCAGGTTGTAGCGCGGCAGGCTGACCGTGGCCAGGGCCGGATACTTGCCACGGTGGCGGTACCAGAAGTCGGCCATGATCACCCCACCCACCGGCGGGATGATCGAACCCAGCAATACCAGGAAGGGAATCAGCAACTCGTACATGCCACCGATCGCCAACACGATGCCTACTCCTGCCGCCACCAGTGTTGCCGTGCGCCGGCGTTCGCTGCGCACCAGGTGACACGCTGCGGCGGCAACGTTGTAGATGGTCGGCCCCTGGATGGTCCACAGGTTGAGGCAGAGCATGACCACCGCTGCGAACGAGAGCCCTTGCAGCATCATCACCTCGACGATGTCGGCCTGCTGGTAGACCATCGCGCACCAGGCACCGGCCACGACCATCAGCCCGTTGCCGAGCAGAAATGCCACCATACTGGCCGTCACCGCCACCCGCCCGCTGCGCGACAGGCGCGTCCAGTTGGTGGCTTGGGTGGCGCCGCTGGCAAAGGTGCCGAAGACCATGGTCACCGCTGCCGAGAAGGTCATGGTCTCATGCGGCACCAGCGCCGCCAGTTGCTGCAGGCCACCCACGTCGCGGGTGGCGATTACCATGGAGACGATCAACAGGGCGAACATCAGCGGTACCGATACCCGCGACAACAGGTCCAGCCCCTTGAAACCGACCAATGCCGTGATGCTGAAGCCCAACCCGAACAGCACCATCAGCGGCACGGTGAAGCCCTCGGCCAGCCCAAGCAGCTTTACCAGCACGATCGCTACAGTGGCCGTGCCCCACGCATACCAGCCCAGTTCGGCGAAACCGAGCAGGAAGTCCGACAGCCGGCTGCCCGCCTCGCCGAAGCAGAAGCGCCCCATCAGTACAGTGTTGAGCCCGCTGCGCGAAGCGATGAACGCCAGCGCGGCGGCGTAAAGGGCCAGCAGCGTGTTGCCGAGGGTGGCGATCCAGAGCATGTCGATGAACCCGAAGGCCATGCCCAGCTTGCCCCCGGCGAACATCGTGCCGGTGAAGAAGGTGAAACTGAACAGGACCATGGCGATTGGCAAAAGGCCCTTGCGGGCGTGCTGCGGCGCCTCGCAAAGCGGGAATTCGGAGGGGGAACTCATTGTCAGGTGCTCCGGGTTTAGGTTGGAGCAGCTAGAGCAATATGCGGGCCGCTTTTTGCTGGCCGATGTACGGCGAAATAGCAGGCGCACGGCATGACAAATAGTGTGCAGGTTGCACAGAATGGCCCGTTCTTGATGGTTTTTTATGTGCCTGTTGACTCAATTTGAGGCCGCCGCGCACCAAAGCAGGACGCGGCTGGGTAGTTTTCACCCGGCCGCCCTCAAGTACGACGCGGCCGATCAGACCGGCGCTGTGCGTGGCATCAGTTCATAGGGATGCTTCCAGCCCGGCAGCGCCTGGATACGCGCTTTCCACGCTTCAATATGGGTGAACTGTGCCAACGGGATGCCGGTATCTTCCGGCATGAACACATAGCCCGCCAGCGACAGGTCGGCGATGGTCAAGCGCCCACCGACCATATAGGGCGTTTTCGCCAAGTGCGCATCGACCACCCGGTAAGCAGCCGTGGCGCGCTCGCGCAGAAACTGGGTTACCGGTGTTTCGCCAGCGTTCTTCAGGCAGAAAATGAACCGCAGCGCCGCGTAATAGGCAGTGAACTTGTGGTTGTCGAACAGCATCCAGCGCCAGATTTCGCGCTTTTCGTTGTCATCGCGCGGGCCGAACTGGCCGGTGCGTTCGGCGAGGTATTCAAGGATCAGCGCCGACTGGGTGATTTTCTGGCCCGCATGCTCCAGCACCGGCACTTCGCCCTGCTCGTTGACCTCATCACGCCAGCTTTGCTCACGAGTCTGGCCGTTGAAGAAATCGACGAACACCGGCTGCCAGACCTGGCCGGTGAGTTCGAGCATGAGGGCAGCTTTATAGGCATTGCCGGATTCGGCGAAGCAGTGCAGTTTGTAGTCGGGCATGGTGGTCCTTCATTTTCCCAGGGTCGATGGCGCTGTTCGTGGGGACCGCAAATGGGTCGTCAAGCTGAGCAGACCACGCCCGCTCGACACGGTCAATGCAGTACGCGCAAAGTAGAGTGGTACTCCTTCACGCCAGGATGGCCCGTATGCCCTACCCCACACTCCCTTTCTCCCTGACCACCCCGCGCACCCGCCTGGTCCGCCCCGACCCGGCCCTTGCAGCGCAACTGCGCCAGGCCCTGCTCGAAAGCTACACCCTGCACCAACCCTTCCTGGCCTGGGCCAAACCTGACTGGACGCTGCAGGAAGTACGCGAGAGCCTGCAACTGAGTGCCGGTGAATTTCTCGACCCCGCAGCCGAAAAGCGGTACTTCGTGCTGCACGCGGACAGTGACGCAGTCATCGGCTGCATCGGTCTGCGCCCGGGCAACGCAGAGTACGAGGTAGGTTACTGGGCCAGCCAGGCGTTCAGTGGCAAAGGGCTGATGCGCGAAGCATTGACCGGCCTGCTCGATGCCATCGCAACCCCGGTGTGGCTGACCACCGATATCGACAACCAGGCCAGCCAGCGCCTGGCAGAGCGCGCCGGCTTCGTCATAGCCGGCGCCAAGCTCACCGAACTCGATCCGAGCACGCCGCGCCCGCTGTATCGACGCTCACCAGCATAAGCGCTGAAAGTTTTGTCAATCCGCGCTCGACGGTAATGATCCACCAAGGGAACTACCACCCCAGTTGCGCCATCTTACTCACTGAGTGGTATTTCCCTTGGGCTTCACGCTATTGGAGAACACGCTATGCGCCACCTATTCCTCGCACCTGCATTGCTGCTCCTGCTGCCTGCCGGTGCTGCCATGGCCCGCGTCGATGCGGGCGACGTCGCTACCTCGGCCGGTGTATCCGCCTCGCTGTATTCGACTTTCAAGGATGACAAACGGATCATCCCCGCCCGTGACGAGTTGTCTGCATTCGTCGCCAGCGGTGGTGCTATTCGAGGCGCCTACGTGGAATCGGCGCTGGAACAGGCACGCAAGGACAATCCTGGCTTGCAGGCCAGCGATGAAGAGCTGGCTCGAGCCATATTGTCCCAAGATGACCCAATGGCTCACCACTGAGGCCTGTATGACTTTCTCGCGGGCCGCCCCCCGGGGCGTGCCCGCGAAAAGGCTGCATTTGCCCGGGCAGGTACACGCTTGAGGGGCTAGGCTCAACGGTCCACCACGACAAGGAAGAACCGATGCCTTTGCCCCGCCCTCCCCACGCCATCGCCCTGGCGCTTTTGATCGCCTGTACCCAGGCAACCGCTGCCCAACCTTCTCCCCAGGACCTGCTCAAGCAAGCCCAAGGCGAACAGGCAGCCTACCTAGAAACCCTCAAGAGCCTGGTTTCGGTCGACACCGGTACCGGCACCGAGCCCGGCCTTGAACAAGTCAGCGCCGCGCTGGTCCAGCGCCTCGAGGCATTGGGTGCCCAGGTGCAAACCCACTCCGCCAAACCGTCAGTGGGCGACAACATCGTCGGCACCTTCAAAGGTACCGGCAGCAAAGATTTCCTGCTCATGGTCCACTACGACACCGTCTTCGTCCCTGGCACCGTGGCCAAGCGCCCGTTCCGCGTGGATGGCCCACGCGCCTACGGCCCGGGCGTTGCCGACGCCAAGGGTGGCGTGGCGATGATCCTGCATGCACTCAAACTGCTGCAACAGCAAGAGTTCAAGGGTTACCGCACGCTCACCGTGCTGTTCAACCCGGATGAGGAAATGGGTTCGGCCGGGTCGAAGCAGATCATCGCCGAACTGGCGCGCAAGCATGACTACGTGTTCTCTTACGAGCCACCGGACAAGGACGCCGTGACGGTCGCCACCAATGGCATCAACCGCCTCAGGCTCGAGGTCAAGGGCCGTGCCTCGCACGCAGGCTCGGCCCCCGAGGAGGGGCGCAACGCGTTGACCGAACTGGCCCATCAGTTGCTCCAGCTCAATGACCTGGGTGATGCCAGCAAAGGCACCACGGTGAACTGGACCCTGGCCAAAGCCGGCGAAAAGGCCAACATCATCCCGGCATTGGCCACTGCCGAAGCGGACATGCGCTACTCGGACCTGAGCGAGACCGACCGGGTGCAGAGCGACGCTCAGCGCATCGTGAAAAAACTGCTGGTCGCCGATACCCAAGCGACCGTCACCGTCGAAAAAGGCCGCCCCCCCCTGGCACGCAATGACGCATCGGCGAAGCTGGCCCAGACTGCCCAGCAGCTGTATGCCGAGGTCGGCCACAAGATCGAGCCGATTGCCATGCGCTTCGGCACCGATGCCGGCTATGCCTACGTACCGGGCAGCGACAAGCCGGCGGTACTGGAAACCCTGGGCGTGGTCGGCGCGGGGCTGCATGGTGACGACGAGTACATCGAGCTGAGCAGTGTGGCGCCGCGCTTGTACCTGACGGTCGCGATGATCCGGCATCTGGCGCAATAATAAAGGTACTTCCACAACTGCCCTATGGGCCGCCGGCAATCCGGCGCCCTCAGGGTCACCTCACCCCCACCCGTCCATGCGCATCGTCGCCCGCACCAACCGCTGCTCCTCCTGCTCGATCTCGCGCAAACTGTCGCGAATCCCGTTGATGTGTTCGCGCGCCGCCCGCTGCGCCTGCTCCGGCAATTGCTCCATCACTGCGTGATACAGGCGCGCATGTTGGCGGTCGATCTGGCGCTTCTGCGCGGGGCGGCAATACAGGTTGTTGACCGATGCGAACACCGTGTTCAAGGTCAGGTCGCTGAGCGACTGCAGGGTGTGCACCAGCACCGGGTTGTGCGAGGCCTCGCTGATCGCCCGGTGGAATGCATGGTCGCGGTGGGCGTGCTCACGCGCATCCAGCCCTTCGGGCGCTGCGTGGGCGGCGAGCATGTCTTCGTAGCGACGGCGGATCAGCAGGCGGTCCACATCGGTGGCACGCAACGCTGCCAGGCGTGCGGACTCGGCCTCGAGCAGCGCGCGCACTTCCAACAGGTCGAACAAGGTGCGCGGTTGCGAGCTGAACAGGTGCATCAGCGGGGTGACGCCCACCTGCTGCCCGGTCAGGTCGGCGACGAACGAACCGCGCCCCTGCTCGGTGTCGATGATGCCGCGCCCGCGCAGGATGCGCAGGCCTTCACGCAGTGCCGAGCGTGAACAGCCGAGCTTTTCCACCAGGCGTCGCTCCGAAGGCAAGGCCTGCCCCACCTTGAGCACACCCTCGACGATCAACCGTTCGACCCGCTCGGCAACCTGGTCGGCGACCTTGGCCTTGCCTTCAGCAACCATGTGCACCCCCTCAACTGGTAGGACCACTTCCATAGCTTGCGCCAATCTACGCATCCCAACCGGTAAATAACCAGCACCTGCCAAAAAAACTGGTAGGACCAGTGCGCTGCAGGCTCGACCTGAGGCAACGGGGCGCGCAGGCTGCGGGGGTGAACGGTTTACCCACAACAACAAAAACTGCCGTTGAGTGAGCCTGATGAACATTCTCTACGACGAACGGGTCGATGGCGCGCTGCCTGCCGTGGACCAGCCGGCCCTGCTGCAGGCCTTGCGCGAAGCGCTGCCCGACCTTGAGATCCTGCATCGGGACGAAGACCTCACACCTTACGAATGCGACGGCCTCTCTGCTTACCGCACCGTGCCCCTGATGGTGGTGCTGCCCGAGCGTCTGGAGCAGGTGCAGACGTTACTCCGGCTCTGCCACCTACGCGGCGTACCCGTCGTGGCGCGTGGCGCCGGCACGGGCTTGTCAGGCGGCGCATTGCCACTGGCCAAGGGCATCCTGCTGGTCATGGCACGCTTCAACCGCATTCTTGAAGTCAACCCGCAAGGCCGTTTCGCCCGGGTTCAGCCGGGGGTGCGCAACCTGGCCATTTCCCAGGCAGCGGCGCCCTATGGCCTTTACTACGCGCCAGACCCCTCTTCGCAAATCGCCTGCTCCATCGGCGGCAATGTCGCTGAAAACGCCGGAGGCGTGCACTGCCTGAAGTACGGTTTGACCGTACACAACCTGCTCAAGGTGGAGATCCTCACCGTCGAAGGCGAACGCCTGACCCTGGGCAGCGATGCCCTCGACAGCCCAGGCTTCGACCTGCTGGCACTGTTCACCGGATCCGAAGGCATGCTTGGGATCGTCACCGAAGTGACCGTCAAACTGCTGCCCAAGCCCCAGGTCGCCCGGGTCCTGCTGGCCAGTTTCGATAGTGTCGAAGACGCCGGCCGGGCCGTGGCCGAAATCATTGCTGCCGGGATCATCCCCGGTGGCCTGGAAATGATGGACAACCTGGCGATCCGCGCCGCCGAAGACTTCATCCACGCCGGCTACCCGGTAGAGGCTGCGGCGATCCTTTTGTGCGAACTCGATGGTGTCGAGGCCGACGTGCAGGACGACTGCGAGCGTGTGGCAGCGGTACTGCAGCAGGCCGGCGCCCGCGAGGTGCGCCTGGCCTGCGACGAGGCCGAGCGCGTGCGCTTCTGGGCAGGCCGCAAGAACGCATTCCCGGCGGTGGGGCGCATCTCGCCGGACTACTACTGCATGGACGGGACCATCCCGCGCCGCGAACTGCCGCGCGTGCTCAAGGGCATCAGCGAACTGTCCGCGCAGTACGGCCTGCGCGTTGCCAACGTGTTCCACGCCGGCGACGGCAACATGCACCCACTGATCCTGTTCGATGCCAACCTGCCCGGCGAACTGGAACGCGCCGAAGCCATCGGCGGGCGCATCCTTGAACTGTGCGTGGCAGTGGGCGGCAGCATCACCGGCGAGCATGGCGTGGGCCGCGAGAAAATCAACCAGATGTGCGCGCAGTTCAACAGCGACGAAATCACCCTGTTCCATGCCGTGAAGGCAGCGTTCGATCCCAAAGGGCTGCTCAACCCGGGCAAGAACATCCCCACCCTGCACCGCTGCGCCGAGTTCGGTGCCATGCATGTGCACCACGGGCAACTGCCCTTCCCTGACCTGGAGCGCTTCTGATGAGCCTGGACCGCGACATGAGCCAGGACCTGCTCGAACAGGTCAACCAGGCCTTGAACCTGAACACCCCGCTGCGCATTCAGGGCAGCAACAGCAAAGCCATGCTGGGGCGCCCGGTGACCGGGGAGCTCGTCGATACCCGCGGCCACTGCGGCATCGTCAGTTACGACCCGACCGAGCTGGTGCTCACCGCTCGCGCCGGTACGCCACTGCAAGAGATCGAGGCGGCGCTGTTCGAGGCCGGGCAGATGCTGCCATGCGAACCGCCCCACCTCGGCGCCGGGGCGACCCTGGGCGGCATGGTAGCAGCGGGGCTGTCCGGGCCCCGTCGGCCCTGGGCCGGGTCGGTACGCGACTATGTACTCGGCACGCGGGTCATTACCGGCCACGGCAAGCTGCTGCGCTTTGGCGGTGAGGTGATGAAAAACGTTGCCGGTTACGACGTCTCGCGGCTGATGGCCGGCAGCTTCGGCTGCCTGGGCCTGCTAACCGAAGTATCGCTGAAGGTGCTACCACGGCCCCGGCAATGCCTGAGCCTGCGCCTGCCGATGGACCGCCATCAGGCCCTGGCTGAACTGGCCGAATGGGGTCAGCAGCCGTTGCCGATCAGCGCAGCCTGCCACGACGGCGAAGCACTGTACCTGCGCCTGGAAGGCGGTGAAGGCTCGGTGCAATCGGCCCGCCAGCGCCTGGGCGGCGACGTGCTCGACAGCCCGTTCTGGAGTGACCTGCGCGAGCAGCGCCTGGCCTTCTTCGAGGGCCCCGAACCGCTGTGGCGCCTATCGGTGCCCATTGCCACCGCCGAACTGGACCTGCCGGGGCGCCAGCTGATCGACTGGGGCGGCGCGCAGCGCTGGCTGAAGTCCAACGCCCCCGCAACGGCGATCCGCGAGCTGGCGGCCAAGGCCGGCGGCCACGCCATCGGCTATGCCCAAGGCGAGCACAGCAGTGCACCACTGCCGGCCACGCTGATGCGTTATCACCACGCCCTCAAGCGCCAACTCGACCCCCAGGGCTTGTTCAACCCTGGCCGCCTGCACCCGGACCTGTGAGGCCACGCCATGCAAACCAACCTGAGCAACACCGCCAAGCGCCTGGCCCGCGCCGAAGAGGCCGAGAGCATCCTGCGCGCATGCGTGCACTGTGGCTTCTGCACGGCCACCTGCCCCACCTACCAGTTGCTCGGCGATGAACTGGACGGACCGCGCGGGCGCATCTACCTGATCAAGCAAGTGCTCGAAGGTGCGCCGGTCACCGCCAGTACCCAACTGCACCTGGACCGCTGCCTGACCTGCCGCAACTGTGAGACCACCTGCCCGTCAGGGGTCAGATACCATGACCTGCTGGACATCGGCCGCGCCGTGGTGGAGCAGCAAGTGCCGCGCCCGCTCGGCCAGCGCCTGCTGCGCCAAGGTTTGCGTGCAGTGGTGCCGCGCCCGGCGCTGTTCAAGGCGCTGACCCGCGCAGGCCAAGCCCTGCGCCCAGTCCTGCCGGGCCCACTCAAGCGCAAGTTGCCCGCCCAGGTGGCCTCCCCTGGCAAGCGCCCGGCGGTGCGCCACGCGCGCCGCGTGCTGCTGCTTGAAGGCTGCGTGCAGCCGGCCCTGTCGCCCAACACCAACGCCGCCACCGCGCGGTTGCTGGACCGCCTGGGCATCAGCGTGGAACCTGCATTCGAAGCTGGCTGCTGTGGCGCGGTTGATTACCACCTCAATGCCCAGGAGCAAGGCCTGCAGCGTGCCCGGCGCAACATCGATGCCTGGTGGCCCGCCATCGACGCGGGCGCCGAAGCCATCGTGCAGACCGCCAGCGGCTGCGGCGCCTTCGTGCGTGACTACGGCCACCTGCTGGAGAAGGATCCGCTTTACGCGGCCAAGGCAGCGCGGGTCAGTGCGCTATCGCGCGACCTGGTGGAAGTGCTGCGCGACGAGCCGGTCGAGCAACTGGGCGTGTGCACCGAACAACGCCTGGCTTTTCATTGCCCGTGCACCCTGCAGCACGCCCTCAAGCTCGGCGGCCAGGTGGAGAGCCTGCTGGCCCGGCTTGGCTTCACCCTCACCGCAGTGCCCGACGGCCATTTGTGCTGCGGCTCTGCCGGGACCTACTCGCTGACCCAGCCCGAACTGTCGCGGCAACTGCGCGACAACCGACTCAACGCGCTGGAAAGCGGCAAGCCGCAACTCATCGCCACCGCCAACATCGGTTGCCAGACCCACCTCGACGGTGCCGGACGCACACCGGTACGGCACTGGATCGAAATCGTCGAAGCAGCCCTGAACCAGGAGAACAGCCATGCATAGCAAGTCCGTGATAGGCCAGGCCGAAGTTGCCCGCCTGCTTGCAGCCGCCCGCCAGGAGGCCCTGGCGCACCAGTGGAAGGTCACCATCGCGGTGGTCGACGACGGCGGCCATCCGCTTGGCCTGGAGCGCATGGACGGCTGCGCGGCAGCCAGCGCCTACATCGCCGTTGAAAAGGCTCGCAGCTCGGCCTTGGGGCGCAAGGAAACGCGCGATTACGAACAGATGGTCAACGGCGGGCGCACCGCGTTCGTCACCGCGCCGCTGCTGACCAGCCTGGAGGGCGGCGTGCCATTGCGGGTGGATGGCCAGGTGGTCGGCGCCATCGGTGTATCCGGGGTCAAGCCTGAACAGGATGCCCAAGTGGCCAAGGCCGGAGCGGCGGCCATCACGTAATCCGCGCCTTGACAGCTCACCGCCAACAGAAGAGCCGGGCCGCGGTTGGCTTTTGCAGGTCGACCGCTTGCAAGCCACCCAGCACCTCTCTACACGTTCAGAAAATTCCTACCCAACCTCTCGGAAGCGTCCTACTTGCCGCGCACCACCATGGGAAACATGATCGGCACTTGTGTCCCAGAGGAAGCTGCGCATGCATCCACACACCCGCACCACTGCCGAGTTGCGCAGCGCCCTGCGCGAGCTGCTGGCCCATGATGTCAGCAACCCTGACGACGACCCGCACTGGTCGGGAGTACTGTTCTTTTGTGCCACCGACGAGCGCACGCGGGGGCTGATCGAACGCATCGAGTTGCTGGCCAGCGAGTTGTTTTTCGACGCATGTGGCCGCCTCATCGCGCACCGCATCCGTAACATCGCTGTCGAGGGCGTTTGCATCAAGCAAAAGCGCAAGGCCCCAGCCGATGAGACGGTGATCCGCATTGCGCTGCTGGACAAGGGCTATATCACGGTGAGTACCGCACGGTTCTGAAGCCAGCAGGCGACTGTGACGCTGCTGCGGTGCCGTTGATTCATTTTTGCCTTGCTTTGTTTTTCTTTTGCTTTTGCTTCTAAGTGCGCGGTATGCCAGGCACCGCCGATTGCGACTTCAGGAGGCCGAGCGCAGGTCTTGCGCAGGGAGGTGACGGGCATGGATGCCCGTCAAGCGCTTCGGCCCATGGCTGGGCCAACGCTACTGCCCAACCAACCTAGCCCGATATCTCCCCGGGCTTTGCCCCGTCCACTTCTTGAACGCCCGATGAAACGCACTGGGCTCCTGGAACCCTGCCTGCTCGGCGATTTCGGCAATGCTCATCACCCCCTCACGCAAACGCTCGAACGCCATGGCACGCCGCACCTCATCCTTGATCTGCTGATACGAACGCCCTTCGCGCTCCAACTGGCGGCGGAAAGTGCTGGCACTGATCCCCTGCTGCTCAGCCAGGGCCGCCAGCGTCGGCCATTGCCCATAGCGCCGGGCACGCAGATGCCGGTACACCTGGGCCACCAACCCATTCTGGTTGCGAAAGCGGATCACCAGGCCCTGGGGCGCGCTACGCAGGAAGGTTTTCAGACCGGCCAGGTCCTGGACCACCGGCAGACGCAGATAGGCGCTGTCGAACTCAACCTCGGTGCGCCCGCTGCCCAGGCGCAAGTCCGGCCCCCACAGCAGCAGGTCGTCGTCCTGGGCCGGGCGCGCCACTGCCAGTTCGGTGCGGTCGATGGCCAGACGGCGCCCGGCCAGCCAGCACAGCAGGCCAACCACCAGCACCAGATAGGTCTCCTCGGCATAAACCCGGGTCGACGGGTCGGCAATGTCCGAGTGCACGCTGATCACCGCCCGCCCGGCGCGCACCGTCAGGCTGCCGCGCAGGTCATGCAGGAACAGGCTGAAATTGCCCAAGCATTGGCGCAGTGCCTTGTCCAGGTTCGGCTCCTGGATAAGGCCGCGACAGATCAGGGCAAAGCTGCCCAGCGGCATGCCATGGCTGTCGAGGCGAAAGAACTCATCGTCCAGTTGCTGGATCTGCGTCAGCCACAATTGGGCGAACGCCTTGGCCGGTACGCGGGCCTGCGGCTGATCGAGCAACGCCGGGTCGATGCCCACCGCACGCAGATGAGCGTCACGCGCCAAGGGCTGGTCGCGCAGGGCATGAAACATGGCATTGAGAAAGTACACGGCGACCGAATCGCTATCGCGCATGGCGTTATTCGCTGTCTATGCTGAGTGGCAAAAAGTGCCAGGTTGACTGAACAGATCCGGCATAGGCTGGAACAGGGCCTTTGCCTAGACTCGGACTCAACGAGGGAGCGCCGGCCATTCTCGCAGAGCCTGGCCCGCTTCCGCCATGCCTTCGCAATCGGAGCCTCTATGAGCAGCGCAGAAATCTACGTCGTCAGTGCCGTCCGTTCCGCCATCGGTGGTTTTGGTGGCTCGCTCAAGGACCTGCCGCTGGCAGACCTCGCCACTGCCATCAGCCGCGCCGCCCTCGAACGCTCGGGCGTAGCCCCTGAGCAGGTCGGCCATGTAGTCATGGGTAATGTCATCCCCACCGAGCCACGCGATGCCTACCTGTCGCGGGTCGCCGCGATGAACGCTGGCATCCCCAAGGAAACCCCGGCGTTCAACGTCAACCGCCTGTGCGGTTCGGGCCTTCAGGCCATCGTTTCCGCTACCCAGTGCCTGCTGCTGGGTGATGCCGATGTGGCCCTGGCCGCCGGTGCCGAGTCCATGAGCCGTGGCCCTTACTTGCTGCCACAGGCCCGCTGGGGTGCGCGCATGGGCGACCTGCAAGGCATCGACTACACCGTCGGCGTTCTGCAGGACCCGTTCGAACACTTCCACATGGGCATCACGGCGGAAAATGTCGCCGCCAAGCACGGCATCACCCGCCAGATGCAGGATGAACTGGCCCTGACCAGCCAGCGCCGCGCCGCCCGTGCCATCGCTGAAGGCCGCTTCGCCAGCCAGATCGTGCCGCTGGAACTGAAAACCCGCAAAGGCACCGTCGAGTTCGCCGTTGACGAACACGTACGCGGCGATGTGACCGCCGAACAGCTGGCCGGCATGAAGACCGTCTTCAAGAAAGACGGCACCGTTACCGCCGGCAACGCCAGCGGCATCAACGACGGCGCTGCCGGCCTGGTGCTGGCGACCGGTGACGCCGTACGTCGCCTGGGCCTCAAGCCGCTGGCGCGCCTGGTGGCCTACGCCCATGCCGGCGTCGAGCCCGAGCTGATGGGCCTGGGGCCGATTCCGGCAACACGCAAAGCGCTGGAAAAGGCCGGCCTGAACATCAGCGACCTGGACGTGATCGAGTCCAATGAAGCCTTCGCCGCCCAAGCCTGTGCCGTGGCCCGCGCGCTGGACTTCGACCCGCAGAAGGTCAACCCGAACGGGTCCGGCATTTCCTTGGGCCACCCGGTGGGTGCTACCGGGGCGATCATTGCCACCAAGGCCATCCATGAACTGCAGCGCATTCAAGGCCGCTACGCGTTGGCCACCATGTGCATTGGCGGCGGCCAGGGCATCGCCGTCGTCTTCGAGCGCGTCTGAGGGAACTTGCAACATGAGCATTGAACAGATCGCCGTGATCGGCGCCGGCACCATGGGCAACGGCATCGCGCAAGTCTGCGCGGTGGCCGGCTATCAAGTGCTGCTGGTGGATGTCGCCGAGGCCGCACTAGAGCGCGGCATAGCCACCCTGAGCAAAAACCTGGAGCGCCAGGTCAACAAGGGTACCCTCGATGCTGAGCGCGCCAGCGCAGCCAAAGCGCGCATCAGCACCAGCACCGATTATGCCCGCTTGAGCACTGCGCAACTGGTGATCGAGGCGGCGACCGAAAACCTGCAGCTCAAGCAGCGCATCCTTCAGCAAGTGGCTGCCAACGTGGCGCCCGATTGCCTGATTGCCACCAACACCTCGTCACTGTCGGTGACCCAGCTGGCGGCCAGTATCGAGCACCCTGAGCGGTTCATCGGCGTGCACTTCTTCAACCCGGTGCCGATGATGGCCCTGGTCGAGATCATCCGTGGCCTGCAAACCAGCGACAGCACCTATGCCCAGGCCCTGCTGGTTACCGAGAAGCTCGGCAAGACGCCGATCACTGCCGGTAACCGCCCGGGCTTCGTGGTCAACCGCATCCTGGTGCCGATGATCAACGAAGCGATCTTCGTGCGCCAGGAGGGCCTGGCCAGTGCCGAGGACATCGACACTGGCATGCGCCTGGGTTGCAACCAGCCGATCGGCCCGCTGGCGCTGGCCGACCTGATTGGCCTGGACACCTTGCTGGCGATCATGGAAGCCTTCCATGAGGGCTTCAACGACAGCAAGTACCGCCCTGCCCCACTGCTAAGGGAAATGGTCGCGGCCGGCTGGCTGGGGCGCAAGAGCGGCCGCGGCTTCTTCACCTACTGAGGAGCTAACAGCATGCCCCCGGTCAATGCCGCGATGCGCTGTGCCAATTTTGAAGAGCGACGTGACCGGGCCATGGCGCTGTTCGCCGAGAAGGGCTTCGGCCAGGTGAGCATGCGCGAACTGGCGGCACATCTGGGCGTGACCGCAGGTTCGCTGTATCACCACTTCCCGAGCAAGCAGGACTTGCTGTACGACCTGATCGAAGAGTTGTACGAGGAGCTGCAGGCGACCCTGGAGCCTGGCCGCCGCGCTATGGCGCGTGGGGGTTCGGCGTTGGCTTGCCTGATTGCAGCGCACTGGCAACTGCATGCCGAACGGCCCCTGCAGTTTCGCCTGGCCGCACGGGACTTCTGCTGCCTGAGCGAAGCGCAGCAAACGCGCCTGGCGTTGTTGCGCAAACGTTACGAGACAGGGTTGCTGCGGTTGATCGCACCACAGGCGAAACTGCCCGACGCAGCATTGGCGGCGACGGCGCAGGTGGTGGCGACGTTGCTCAACCAGTTGCCTGGGATGCTGAAGGCTTTGCCTGAGGAACAAGGGTTGGGGTTGATGGAAAGCCTGCTGGTTGGGGGAATTGAGCGAACATTGCGCTAGCCCACCGTATCGCTCGATCAGCCAGGCTCTACATCTTCACCACCTCAACAAACGCGGGCCAAGCACTGCTCCCATCAACGTGGGCACCGACATCCCCAGCACGTACCAGATCCCCCAGAACGGCACCTGCATTTCCGGGCAGTGCAGGCAGTAAACCAAGGTTGCGGTCGCACCGGCGAGCAGGCCCGCGGCTGCGCCAGCCTGGCGCAGCCGCGTCGGTGCCAGGCCACGCAATGCCCAGAACAGGGTGATGAACACCGGCACGCACAGCAGCGTGATGTTCAACGCACAGGTGCGCCAGGTACGCCCAAAGATCAAATCGGCACGGGCTTCGACCGGAGCCCCGAACAGGCTGATCGCTGCTCCCAGCCAGACCAGCAGCAACGGTAGCCCGAGCAGTTGCCACACCACCCCGCCGCGCACGCCGGGCCTGGCCAGGCGCTGCGTCAACCACAGCCCGAGCAGCGCCAGGCTGGCGGGCAAGGCCAGCTTGGCCCAGAACAGCGGCGTACGCGCCACTTCGGCAAGGTCGCTGCGCACGCCATAGACGGCCACCGTCATCAGCACCGCAGCCAGTGTGCCTGCTAGCAACGCCAGCGCCAGGCGCCGTGCCAGCGCATGGCGCCCCACCGGCGCTTCACCAGCAGCCAGCAGGGTAATCAGTTCATCAGTCTTCATGCTCTTCACTGCCTCGAATCAGCTTGGCCAGCGCCTTGAGCCCCCGGTGTATGCCCACCTTGACCGCCGAACAGGAAAGCCCGGTGATACGCGCAGTCTCCTCCACCGACAGCCCTTCGAGCTTGACGTGGACAATGGGCAAGCGTTGGCGCGCCGGCAACCGCCCCAACAGCTTGCCCAGATCGCGGCTGGCCTGGGCAGGCGCTTCATCACTGGTGGCGAACAGGTCACTGTCGTCTTCCAGCACCTCGTGCAACGCGTCGTGGTGCGCATAGCGGCGCAGGTAATCTGCCAGCTTGTAACGGGCAATCGCCTGTACCCACGCCGTCAACGGCTGTTGCGGCTGGTAGGTATGACGTGCGTTATGCACGGCCAGCAACACTTCCTGCAGCAAGTCTTCGATTTCGGCCGGGCGCTGCTGCAGCCGCCGCCGCAGAAACCCACGCACATGCAGCGCCAGCGCCGCAAGGAATTCGCGGTAGGCCCGTGCATCGCCCGCCAGCCCGCGCAGCAGCAAGCCCTGCAACTGCGCCTCGCGTGCGCCGAGGTGGTCCTGAGAGTTAGTTCGTTGCATGGGGGGCCAAGGTTACACCGTCTGTAGTTTTTTCTTTTATCGAACCTTAGCCGCTGCTGCGCTTTTCAGCGCATGAGTCAGGTCAAATGCAGCAACCTGAAAATATTTTCGCGGGCCTGTAACCGCAGCAGCGGCCACCGCGAACTAGTCCATGAGCCTTCGGTACATCACCACGGCCCCACTCTCTGGAGACCCCCCCATGAATACCCTCGCCCTTACCACTGCCGCCCTGGCCCTTGCTTCCATGGCCAGCGTCGCCACCGCCGCTGATACCACCAGCAACGGTGCAGCCATGGAAAAATGCTACGGCGTCGCCATGGCCGGCAAGAACGACTGCAAAGCCGGTGCCGGCACCAGTTGCGCAGGCAGCTCCAAAAAAGACTACGACGCCATGGCCTGGAAAAACGTCCCGGCCGGCACCTGCACCTCGATCAAGACGCCCAATGGCATGGGTTCACTGACCCCGATCAAGTCTTGAGCAGAGGCCGCCGACCATGAACCGAACTGCCCCTCTGGGCGCCGGGCTCGGGCTCAAGGCTGAACACTTTGCCCAGGCCTTGGCCTGCGATGCAGAAGGCCTGTGGTATGAGGTGCATCCAGAGAACTACATGGTCGGCGGGCCGCGCCTGGCGTGGCTGCAGCGCATGGCCGAACGCCATGCGCTGTCGCTGCACGGCGTTGCGCTGTCACTGGCAGCGGACGCCGAACCGGACACCACCCACCTGCGCCGGTTGCGCGTGCTGATCGACCAGGTAAACCCGGTGCTGGTGTCGGAGCACCTGGCCTGGTCCTCCTGGCGTGACCAGTATCACCCCGACCTGCTGCCGTTCCCCCGCAGCCACGAAGCCTTGGCACGCATCAGTGACAATATCCTGCGCACCCAGGATGCCCTGGGGCGCTGCATCGCCATCGAAAACCCCAGCCACTACCTGCAACTGCAAGGGCACGACCTGGACGAAATCGAGTTCCTCGGCGAGCTGGTGCGCCGCACCGGCTGCACGCTGTTGCTGGACATCAACAATGTTCATGTCAGCGCCCACAACCTGGGTTTCAACGCCCAGGGCTACCTCGACCGCTTCCCGGCCCATGCCATCAGCGAAGTGCACCTGGCCGGCCACAGCCACGACGACCAAGGCGCACTGCTCATCGACTCGCACGATACAGCCATTGCCAAACCGGTCTGGGCGTTGTACCGCCGGCTGATCGCGCGCATCGGCGCGCGCCCGACACTGATCGAACGCGACGGCAACCTCCCCGCCTTCGATGAACTGCTTGCCGAACGGGCGATTGCCCAGTCGACCCTCGACCACGCAGGAGCCTTGCCATGAACCTGCCACTTGGCCAGTTCCAGGACGCCTTCATCGATGCACTCTACCTGCGCCCTGCTCCGCTGCTGCACAACCTGACACGCCAACCGGCGTTCGCGGTCTACCGCAATACCGTGATGGCCGGCTGCGTGGACGCACTGCGCGCCAACTTCCCCAGTGTCGAAACTCTGGTCGGCGCCGGCTGGATGCAGCAAGCCGCTGCCGCCTACGCACAACACACCCCACCTGACGACGCACGGCTGATCCGCTACGGTGCGACGTTCGCGGCGTTTCTGCAATCCAGCCAGGCCAGCCACGGCCTGCCCTACCTGGCCGATGTCGCACGCCTGGACTGGCATTGGTGCGAAGTGTTCAGCGCCATCGAGCAACCTTGCCTGGCCCTGGCCGACCTGGCAGGCATGACGGCCAGCGACCTGGGTGGCAGCCACCTGCGGCCGCGCCAGAGCGTGCGCTGGCAGTGGTTCGCCGCTCACCCGGCACTTAGCCTGTGGCGCCGCAGCCGCGAGGGCCTGCCATGGCCACAGTCGCAACCCTGGGTGGCAGAAGGCGCACTGTTGAGCGCCGACCAGGACGGCGTGAACCATCAGCCACTCGAGGCCGGTGGCTGCACGTTCCTGGATGCCTGCGCAGCCGGTCACTCACTGGAAGGCGCCTCGCAACTTGCCCTGCAACGCCAGCCTGACCTCGACTTCACCAGCCTGCTCGGTCGCCTGATGCAGGCCCGGGTCTTTCTCCCGCTTTCATTCGATTGAAGGAACGGCCATGGACACCCTGCGCCCCCCAGCTCCACCCATTGGCCTGCGCCAACGCTGGAACGGCCTTGCCGACTGCCTGCAACGGCTGCTCAACGACAGTGCGTTGTGCCTGGTCGCGCGGTTGGGCATCGCCTCGATATTCTTCCTGTCAGGCCGCACCAAGGTCGAGGGTCTGCTGAGCATCACGCCCAGTACCTACGAGCTGTTCCAGAGCGAGTATGCCTTGCCGCTGCTTTCGCCCTGGCTCGCAGCCCACCTGGCAACCTACGCCGAGCACCTGTTCCCACTGCTACTGGTGCTGGGCCTGTTCACCCGGCTTTCAGCGCTTGCCCTGCTCGGCATGACAGCGGTCATCCAGATATTCGTCTACCCGGACGCCTGGCCTACCCACCTGTCGTGGGCTGGCCTGCTGCTGTTGCTGATAGCCCGGGGTGCCGGCGCTCTGTCACTGGACCGGTTGCTACGGCTGCATTGAGCCCAGCCGGCCAGCTACCACTTGGCAGTTGCAGCGTGTCGGGTGAAGAACACTCACGCGGCTTTTCCATTAAACTCTTCGCAGCCCACGTTGTCTTGGTACCGCACTGTTGCACCCACCCTAGCGGTCCCCCCCAAGATGAAGCACCCCGCCACATTCACCCAAGGTTCATTGACCCACCACGTACGGGTAATGGCGTTTACCAGTGCGCTGAGCCTGCTGGCGATTTTCCTGACCGACATTCTCACGCTCACGTATGTCGCCCTGCTGCATGACGAAGTACTCATTGCTGCGGTAGGCATCGCCAAGACCCTGGCCTTTTTCAATTCAAGCCTGGTGGCAGGCATTGTCGTCGCTGCAGGCACCATGATCTCCCGCAGGGTCGGCCAGGGTTCGAGCGCCTCGGTGCCTGTGCTGACCAGCCACATGCTGATCCTCGCCGCGCTGGTCTCGGCCAGTGTGTCTGCACTGCAGTGGTACAACCTGGACTTCTTCGCCGGCCTGGTGGGGGCCGATGCGCCCGCCTCACCGCTTGCCCGGCAATTCATTGCCATGACGCTGGTGGCGTCGGTGCTGATGGCGCTCACTCAAGCCACGGCCCAAGTGCTCCGGGCGCAAGGTTTGAGCGGGCGCGCGCTGGCAGTGGTGCTGGCCAGTGCCGCCTGCCTGGCCATCGTCGACCCGATACTGATCTTTGGTCTGGACCTGAAACTGTTGGGCGCCGGCCTTTCCTGCCTGGTGGCAGCCACAGCAGGCAGCCTGACGGGCCTGTACCTGGTCAGGGCCCATGTCGGCCTTGCCACGCGCATACGCCTACGCCCGCTGCGGCTGTATGGCGCACGCATCATGCGCATTGCCTTGCCTTACACCCTCGCTAATCTTGCGATGCCCGTCGCCCTGACCTACACCATGGCGCAGCTGGCACTGTTCGGGGTCTCGGTCATGGCTGGCATGGCGGTGATGGACAGAGTGCTGCAGATTACCTACTGCCTGTACTTCGCCTTGCCGGGCGCGCTGGTGCCGATCCTGGCACAGAACCTGGGCGCGCACCGCCATGCGCGTTCACAGGCAGCCTTGCACAGCGCCGCCAGGCTGGTGGTGGTGTACGGCCTGGTCGCCTGGGCAGTGCTGGCAAGCGCCGCGCCGTGGCTTGGCCATGCCTTCGCGCTGTCAGGCCCGGGGCAGGCACTGATCGAGGACCTGTGCCGGTACGGGCCGGGGCTGTGGGTCATCATGGGCCTGGACTTCATCGCCATTTCGCTGTTCATCTGCCGTGGCCAGGCAGGGTGGGTGGCCTTCTACGCCTGGCTTCGCGCCACCTTGGGTACCCTGCCCTTCGTCAGCGCAGGCGCAGCACTGCAGGGTGCCAGCGGCGTCATGCTCGGGCTGTGGGTCGGCAATGCCCTGGTCGCACTGGCCAGCGTCGCCACGGCCATCCTGATCAACCGCCCAGGCGCATACCGGGCGCACGAACCCTAGAACTTTTGCCATAATCGCCCTCGCCGCTTCAGCGGAACCGGCACACCACCCACCACAGCTTGAAGTTGGTTTATGTCAGGTCAGGATCACGAAAGCGAAGCGTCCAGCACACCGGTCACCAAACGCCGCCGCGCCCCCAAGGGCGAAATGCGCCGCGCCGCCCTGCTGGATGCGGCCACCGCCGTGTTCGCCAAAGACGGTTATGCAGCGGCCTCCATGCGCGATGTGGCCGAAATCGCCGGCATCACCACGGTCGGGCTGTTGCACCACTTCCCCAACAAGGTGTCGTTGCTGCAGGCCTTGCTCGATCGGCGCGATCGGCGAGTGACGGAGAAGTTTGCCGAGCTGGAGATGGCGCCGACGCTTGCGAACTTCCTGGCCTTCGTGCGCATGAGCATGAACTTCAGCGTGCAGAACCTGCTTGAATGCCAGGCTTCGATGATGATCAGCGTCGAAAGCCTGTCCGAGCAGCACCCGGCCTGGCCCTGGTACAAAGAGAAATTCGCGCTGACCCACGCCCACGCCCAGGCGCACCTGGCGGCGCTGGTCGAGCATGGCGAGGTGCGCAAGGACATTGATGCGAAGGCGTTGGCGACCGAGATCTTCGCCGTGATGGATGGCCTGCAGATCCAGTGGCTGCGCGCCCCGGACCAGGTCGACGTCGAAGCGGTCTTCGACGCCTACCTGCTACGCCTTGCCTCTTGCATCAAGGCCTAGTGCGACGGTCAGTAAGCCTGGCTGTCGCTGACCTGCACCGCCGCTTGCAGCGGTGCCGGTAGTGGGTTGCTGTCACGCGTGGTCAAGTGTTGCGGCATGAGCGTGACCAGCGTGCGCTGCAGCGTGAGGTTTTCCGAGTCCGGGCCGACCCACACCTTGAACTTGCCGGCATCGACGTCCCAACTGTCGGTGTTCTGTACGAAGTACGCCAGCGAGCGCGAGTCGATCGGCAAACTCACGGTCTTGCTCTGGCCCGGCTCCAGGTACACCTTGGTAAAGCCCTTGAGCTCCTTCTTCGGGCGGTCGACTTGCGGGTCGATCGGCTGAATGTACAGCTGCGCGACCTCAAAGCCCGCCTTGTCACCCGTGTTGGTCAGGGTGAACGTGGCGTTCACCGTGTTGCCCGGGGTCATCACATTGGTCGAGAGCTTCAAGTCCGAATAGCCGAACGTGGTGTACGACAAGCCGAAGCCGAACGGGTACAGCGGTTTGGCGTGCTTCTTGTCATAGCCGCGGTACCCCATGTAAAGCCCCTCGCTGTAGTCGATCTCGGTCAGCGGGTTGTCGCCACGGTAGGCGGCCGGGTCCGGGTAGGACGCGTAACTTGGGTTGTCTTCGATCTTCTTGTCGATGGTCACCGGCAGCTTGCCCGACGGGTTCACCTTGCCATACAGGATTTCAGCCAGTGCCTGGCCACCCTGTTGCCCCGGGAACCAGGCATGCAACGCTGCGCCAACCTTCTTGGCCCACGGCTGCATGTCGGCCACGCCGCCGCCATGGGTGACGACGATGGTGTTCGGGTTGGCCTTGGTGACGAATTTGATCAACTCGGCCTGCTGGTCCGGCAGCGCGTAGCCGTGGTCGGAGCCTTCACCCTCGTTCTCGTAGTTGGTGCCCGCGGCGATCACCACGGCATCGTAGCTGGCGATGTCCTTCGGCGGTCGCAGGGACGCCCAGCTCATCTGAACGCCTGCCAGGCCGCCCAGTGCCGGCGTGAAGTTGCCTTGCACACGGCGGTACTCAAGCTTGACGTTGTAGGACTTGCCCGCCACCAGGGCAGCGCTCTTGCCCGAGGTGGTCAGCGCGTTGACCACATCAGAGGAGTACGGCACGCCGTCGCTCTGCACCACCAGCTTGCCATCGACCCAAAGCTTGTAAGGGCCGTCGGCGCGCACCTTGAACACATGCGCACCCGAGACGGTCGGCTTGATCGTCGCACTGAAGCGTGCGGAGAACGCCCCCGCCGTCGGGCTGAAGCCGGACACGGCAGTGGTGCCGGTGCTGGTTTCATTGGTGCTGGTGGTCCAGTTGAGGTTCACGCCCGGCTCGATGCGGGTCAGTACCGGGTTGCCGCTGAGGCTGGTGTTGCTGAAGTATTCGGCCTTCACCCCGGCATTGCTGACGCCGCTGCCGGACGAGGTCGGCTGGTACCAGACTGCCGCCTTGGGGTTCAGGCTCAACGCCGACAGGTAAGTGACATTGGCGCTGTTCGACGCCAGTTGCTGCAGCCCGCTGAGTTCGGTCACGTAGCTGTTGGGTGGCGAGTTGGCGGTACCGAACGGCGAGGCAGGCGCCTGGTTGGCCCAGTCGCCGATCACTGCGATTCTGGCGGTACGCGCCAGCGGCAGCAGCGGCTTGCCAGCAGCGGTATCGGCGTTGCGCAGCAGCACGATGCCTTCACGTGCAGCGTTCAGCGAGGCGCGCTGGCCATACTCGGTGTGCTCCAGCGTCTTTGCCGTGTTGAGGTTTTCCTGGAAGTCGTAGCTGACCACGGCGCGCAGGTTGCGCTTGACCTTGTCGTCGATGACGTTCTGGGTCAGCTGGCCGCTCCACAGGTACGGCAGCAGGTTGGCCTCGGTGAACTGCAGGCCCGAAGGCATGTCCAGGTCGGTGCCCGCCCATGCCCCCTTGAACGGGTCGTGAATGGCATTGAAGTCACTGATCACGGTGCCCTGATAGCCCCACTCGCCTTTGAGCACCTCGGTGATCAGGTGGTGGTTTTCGCAGGCGTAGTCGCCGTTGACCTTGTTGAACCCGCACATGATCGACGCCACGTTGGCGTTCTTGACCATCGACTCGAAGCCGGGCAAGTACAGCTCACGCAGCGTGCGTTCATCGGCCACGACATTGACCGCCTGGCGATTGGCCTCCTGCTCGTTGGCCAGGTAGTGCTTGCCGCTGGCCTGGATCCCCTGGGCCTGGATGCCGTTGACGATGGCCGGCGCCAGCACCGCGCCAAGGAACGGGTCCTCGCCACTGACGTATTCGGCCGAACGCCCGTTGTAGGGCGTGCGGTACAGGTTCACCCCGGGCGAGAGCATCTGCTGGCCGCCGGAAATACGCGTTTCATAGGCAATGGCCAGGCCGAACTCTTTGGCCCGGTTGATGCTCCAGGTGGCGGCCAGGGCCGACTGCGAAGGGTACTGTGCGCCAAAGGTGGCGTTATTGACGTGCACGCCCATGGACGAGTCGTACGCCACCGTGCCCTGGATACCCCACTTGAGCAGCGACGGGATCATGTGGCCGTCGTTGACCCGGGTGAAATTGATCTTCTCGGCCTGGTTCATGTTGTCCAGGATGGAGCTGACCCGGGCCTCCACCTCGTTGCCGGTGGCCGGCCCGGCCGCCAAAGCGCCCGAGGCCTGCATGACGCCGAGCGCCATCAGGCTCACGGCCTGTTTGAAATGTTTCACGGGTTGAATCCTCAAGAACAGAATGGGAGCAGGCAAACCTGCGGCCTTACGGCTGGCTGACCAGCGCCGGCGCATCAGCGGTGTCTACCGGCGCGTCGACAAAGGCATTGGCATCAGTGGCGCCCTTTGCAACATCGCTGACACCGGACAGTTGTTCACGCTGGCTGTCCAGTTGTTCACGGGCTTCATAAGCCGCTGTACCGGAAGTGGCGCCGTTTGTATCTGCGAAGGCATTTGGCACAGTGGCCAGCAGTGCCGAACAGGCGAACGGCAGCAGTAGTCTATTCATCGAATAGTTCTCGAAAAAAGAATGCAGGAATTAGCGGACCGCAAACAGGGCCCGGCCGGCGCGTAAGTCTGGGCAGTTAACTGAAAAGTTCAAGCGCTCATGAAGTGCACAGTGAGCAACGCATCAAAAAACCAAAAAAACCACGCCAAATAACATCGAAATATAAAGAATAGAATTACATTAAACACATGCTAAGAGCATATTAATATTCACAGATTCCAACATTTGTTAGAACTGTGGTTTTTTCATGCTTTTTTTGAGAATCAACGGCAATAATTTACCTTCCACTAAACCTAGTTGCAATTAGGTTTAGATGGGTGATATGCTTTCGAGACCGCTGAAAACAGCCAGCTAATTCACACTGAAAAACCCAAAAATATAGGCTGTTGCAACGGTTAAAATTCCAAAGTATTCTCCGGGCCACCTCAGGCCTGACAAGTAGTAAAGTGCCGCTATATGGCCAGCACTTGCACTAAGCCATCATAATGAAATCAACTATTCCTTCTGCTGACGATATATGTGAGTGGCTGCTCAATGCTGGCGCATTGCAACCGGCTGATATGAATCGTGCTGCACGCCTGGGCGTGGCGCAGGCAATGGGCGAACATGAAAAACTGCGCACCTTGCTGCGCCTGGGTGCAGTAAGAGAGCAGCAAATGGCCGCGGCCTACGCCGAGTTGCTGGGCGTGCCCAGGCTTGACGGGCAGCGTGTCGACACCCCGCCTGTGGCCACCGAACGCTTTGCTCGCCACTACGGCGTGGTCACCCTCAGTGAAAGCAGCAGCCACTTGCAGGTCGCCGCCGCCGTGCCGCTTTCGGCCTACGCGCTGAACGCACTCGGTTACCAGGCGGCAAAACAGGTAGAGCTGGTGGTAGGGACCAGCGACGAGATCACCGCCCTGATCGAACAGGCCTACGGCGAAGGCCGCTCGGCCATGGGCGCGCTGATCCAGACCCTGGACGACGACAGCATCGACGAAGGCGACATCGAACAGCTCAAGGACATGGCTTCCGAGGCGCCAGTGATCCGCCTGGTCAACCTGATGCTGCAACACGCCGTCGACCGTCGCGCTTCGGATATCCACGTAGAACCTTTCGAAACCCAGCTGAAAGTGCGCTACCGGGTCGACGGCGTGCTGGTCGAAGGCGAAGCACCACCGGCCGGCTACGCCGCGGCGGTCATCTCGCGGCTGAAGATCATGGCCCGGCTGGATATCGCCGAGCGCCGCCTGCCGCAGGATGGGCGGATCATGCTGCGCATTCAGGGCCGCGAGCTGGACTTGCGGGTCTCGACCGTGCCGACCAGTTTTGGCGAGTCGGTGGTGATGCGCCTGCTGGACCGGCAAACCGTGAGTTTCGACTTCGCCAGCCTGGGCATCCGTGGCCCCACCCTGCACAGCATCGAGCATCTGCTGGCGCGCCCCCATGGCATCTTCCTGGTCACAGGGCCCACCGGCTCGGGCAAGACCACCACCCTTTACACCGCGTTGTCGGGCCTGAACACCGCCGAACGCAAGATCATCACCGTGGAAGACCCGGTCGAATACCAGCTCACCGGCATCAACCAGATTCAGGTCAAGCCTGCCATCGGCCTGGGGTTTGCCACGGCATTGCGCTCGATCGTGCGCCAGGACCCGGACGTGATCATGATCGGTGAAATGCGCGACCTGGAAACCTGCCGCATCGCCATCCAGTCATCGCTGACCGGGCACCTGGTACTGTCGACCCTGCACACCAACAGCGCCGCCGCCAGCATCACCCGCCTGCTGGACATGGGCGTCGAAGGTTACCTGCTCGCCTCCACCCTGCAGGGCATCCTTGCCCAGCGCCTGGTGCGCCGCCTCGACCCGGCCACCCGTATCGCCTTCCAGGCACCGGCCGAACTGGTCGAACGCCACCAACTGGCCCGCTATACGCAACAGCGTCCGATCATGCTGTACCGCCCAGACGAGCAGGCGCCGGGCGGCGGTTACCATGGGCGCAGCGCGATCACCGAACTGCTGGTCATGGACGAAGACCTGCGCGGCATGCTCATGCGCCAGACCGATGCCGCCACACTGGAGGCCCACGCCCGTCGCAACGGGCTGGTGACCCTCTATGAGGACGGCCTGCGCCAGGCCCTGGCCGGCGTCACCTCGCTTGAAGAAGTGCTGCGCGTCACGGGTGGTGATTGAGGTGCCGACCTTTTCCTATACCGCGCTCGACAGCGAAGGCCGCAAGCAGCAAGGCGAACTGGACGCCAGTGACCGTGACCACGCCGCTCGCCAGTTGCAACGGCGCGGCCTGCTCATCCTGCAGCTCAGGCAGGGCAGCCGCCTGCTGCGTTCGGGCAAGGCGCGCAGCGTGTTCCAGCCGGTGGAACTGATCACCATCACCCAGCAGCTCACTACCCTGCTCAGCGCCGGGCAACCCCTGGACCGGGCGCTGCGCACCGTACTGAAGAACGTGCGCAGGCCCGCCGCCCAGGCCGTGCTGGAGCGGGTGCGCGAGCAGGTCAAAGCCGGCTTGCCGCTGTCCCAGGCGCTTGAAGAACACCCCGGCAGTTTCTCACCGTTCTACACCAGCCTGGTGCGGGCCGGCGAGGCCGGCGGTGTACTCGAAGCGACCCTTGGCCAGCTTGCCGGCTACCTGGAACAAAGCCACAAACTGCGTGGCGAAGTGATCAACGCGCTGATCTACCCGGCTTTCCTGGTGATCGGTGTGGTCGGCTCGCTGGCGCTGCTGCTGGCCTACGTGGTGCCGCAATTCGTACCGATCTTCCAGGACCTGGGCGTGCCCATTCCGCTGGTGACCCGCGCCGTGCTGGCCATGGGCGAGTTCGTCAATGCCTGGGGGCTGGCCTGCCTGCTGACGCTGTTCGGCGCCGGCTGGCTTGGCCTGGCCGCACGGCGTGACCCGCGTCGGCGCGTCGCCCAGGACCTGCGCCTGTGGCGCAACCGCCTGTTCGGCCCGCTGCTGCAGCGCCTGGAAACCGCACGCCTGGCGCGCACCTTGGGCACTTTGTTGAGCAACAGCGTCACCCTGCTCGGTTCACTGGCGATCGGCCGCGAAGTCAGTGCCAACCATGCACTGCGCGAGCATGTGGAGCGCACCACCGACCAGGTCAGGCAAGGCAGCAGCCTGAGCCTTGCGCTATCGGCAGAGGCCCTGCTGCCGGAGCTTGCCCTGCAGATGATCGAAGTCGGTGAACAGTCGGGCACCCTCGGCGCGATGCTGCTCAAAGTCGCCGATGTCTACGACCTTGAAGCCAAACGCACCATCGACCGCCTGCTCGCGGCGCTGGTGCCCACCCTGACCATCGTCATGGCGGTGATGGTGGCGGCAATCATGCTCGCCATCATGCTGCCGCTGATGAGCCTTACCAGCAATATCTAGGAAACCGCCCATGCCCTCCAAGCAACGCTTCAACGCCCGCCAAGCGGGCTTCACCCTGCTCGAAATGCTTGCCGTGATCGTGCTGCTGGGCATTGTCGCGACCATCGTGGTGCGCCAGGTCGGCGGTAACGTCGACAAGGGCAAGTACGGTGCCGGCAAGGCGCAGTTGGCCAGCCTGAGCATGAAGGTCGAAAGCTATGCCCTGGATGTCGGGGCGCCGCCGGCAACCCTTGAACAACTGCTAAAAAAGCCGGCCAACGCCAGCCGCTGGGCCGGGCCGTATGCCAAGCCCTCGGACCTGGTCGACCCCTTTGGCCATGGTTTCGCTTACCACTTCCCCGGTAGCCACGCCAGCTTCGACCTGATCTTCCTCGGCCAGGATGGCGCGGTCGGTGGCGAAGGCTACAAGGCCGACGTGGGCAACTGGGAATAACCATGGCAGCGCGCCCGCCCCGCGAACGCGGTTTTACCCTGTTCGAACTGCTGATCGTCATCGTCCTGGTCGGCGTTGCCACGTCGATCCTGGCCGTTGGCATTGGCCGGGGCATGCTGGTGGCCCATGAGCGCAGTGCATTGGCAAACATGGTGTCGGCGCTGCGTAGCGCCCGCGTGCAGGCCATCGCCAGCGGGCAACCGGTGCGCGCGAGCTTCGACCTGCAGCGCAGGCAGGTGCAGGCACCCGGGCGCACGCCCCAGGGCTGGCCCGAAGACTTCACCGTGCGCCTGCAGACGGCCCGCGGCCTGGGGGCGGGCTTTGAGTTCTACCCCGATGGCGCGGCCAGCGGCGGCAACATCCTGATCAGCCGCGGCCAAGCGCGTTGGCGCATCGACGTCAGCTGGCTCACCGGCAGTGTGCAAGTGCGGGAGTTGCCATGAACCGTCAGCGCGGTTTCACCCTGCTGGAGATGCTGGCAGCAATTGCCCTGCTGGTGGTGGCCTCGAGCATCCTGCTGGGCGCATTCGCCCAGAGCAGCCGCTCACTGGCGCAGGTAGAGCGCAGTGACCGCCACAATGCGGCGGCGCGTTCGCTGCTGGACGACTTCGACCTGGGCCCGCTTGCCGTGGGCCAGCAACGGGGTAGCTGGCAGGGCATCGACTGGGTGCTGGACGTCACCCTGGAGCAGGCAGTGCCCACACGCCTTGACCTGTACCGGCTGGACCTTACCCTGAGCGAGAGCGGGCACACCTGGCGCTACAGCACCCTGCGCGCACGCGCGCCAGGCAGTGAAACATGAAACGCCAGGCAGGCTTTACCCTGCTGGAGATCCTGGTGGTCATCAGCCTGCTGGGGTTGCTGCTGGGGCTGGTCGGCAGCGCCCTGGTGGCGGCCAACCGCTCAGTGGCAAAGGCCGAGCGCTACAGCGCCCGGCTCGATGAACTGCGTGCAACCCAGCGGTTCCTGCGCCAGGCGCTGGGCCAGGCGTTGCCATTGACCGCAGCGACCGGCCAGGGCGCCCACACCGCGACGTTCGAAGGGCAAAACGACACAGTGGTGTTTTTCGCCCCGCTGCCAAGCTCTGTAGGCGGGGGGATCTACCGCCAGCGCCTGCAACTGCGTCAAGGGCGTCTGCAGATCCAGTTGGCCAGGCTGCAAGGCCAACGCCTGCAGGCCTGGGGCGAGCCCCAGCGTTTGCTGGAGGGGGTCAAAGGGCTGCACCTGAATTACCGCGGCTACTCCCCGCTGGGCAAGGCCACCGGCTGGATGCCCCAGTGGCCGTGGCCCGAGCGGCTGCCCCAGGCAGTGCGCGTGGCGGTGCAACTGCAAGGCACTCAGGCCTGGCCACTGCTGCAGGTCAACCTGCTGCTTGACCTGTCCGGCGACGGTGGCCGGCCATGAGCCGCCAGCGCGGCGCGGCCCTGTTGCTGGTGCTCTGGGTCGTCGGTTTGCTGAGCGTGCTGCTCGGCGGTTTGGCGGTATCGGTCCAACTGCAGCAGCGCCAGGCCCGCTGGCAAGGCAACCAGACCCAGGCCGGGCTCGCCGCCCAGGCAGGCTTCAACCTGGCCGTGGCCAACCTGCTGCGCGGCGGCCAGGCGCGCTGGCTCGCCGATGGCCAAGTCCACGTGGCCCACTTTGCAGGCAGCACGCTGCACATCAGTGTGGTCAGCGAACGGGGCAAGCTGGACCTCAACGCAACACCTTCAACGAGCCTGGCAAAACTGCTGCGTGCCAGTGGCGCCACCGCCGAACGCTCGAAAATCATCACTCAGGCTTTAAGGACGAGGCGCAACCAGGTACCCCTGCGAATGCTCGAAGAATTTCGCGAACTGCCCGGCATGAGCTACGCCGTCTATGACCGTGCCCTGCCCTTCATCACCGTCTGGTCGGGCAATGCCCAGCCCGACCCCAGCCTGGCATCACCCACACTGGCCAGTGTGCTGGGCCTGCCCCACTATCACGGGCCCTCGCCGGATGGCGGGCCGATCCTCACCGTCACCAGCCAGGCCACCTTGCCCGGCGGCTTTCAGTCACGCCTGAAGGCAACCTTCGTGCTGCTGCCGGCCTACTCCGGTGGCAAGCCTTACCGGGTATTGAGGTGGCAGGATTGATCCGCCTGGCAAAACACTGTGCGGCACGCTGGGGCAGCCAACAGCAGCTTTACCAGGCACGCTGGCGGGCCAGCCGTGCCCGGTACTGGCTCAGCGCATGGCGGGCCGAGCTGCTGGGCATGCTCCCGCAGGCGGTCGCCGCGCGCCTTGGCAACGGTAATACGCCGCAGGTGCTGCCATGGCCGTTGCCTGCCGACTGCCAGCACAGTCAGCCTGCCGTTCTGCTGCTGCCTGCCTCGCACGTGCTGACGCAGCACATCGAGTTGCCCGTTGCCGCCACGCGCAACCTGATGCAGGTGCTGGCCTACGAAATCGATCGCTACACGCCGTATACCGCCGACCAGGTCCATTTTGTCGCCCGCGTGGCGCAGCGCCGCGCACCACAGGCCCAGGTTGAACTGGTGGCCATCGCACGCAGTACCCTGGACACCCTGCTGGTTGCCTGTGGCGAACAGGGTGTGCACCTGGTCGGCATCGATGCACTGGACGCCCGCGGCGAACGCCTGATGATCGACTTGCTGCCGGCCGAAAGCGCCCGCACGCGGTCACGCCCAGGCCAGCTGGGCCGGTGGCTGTGGCTTAGCTGCGCAGCCTGTTGCGTAATGCTTGGCGCAGCCTGGCTGGAGCGCCGCCAGGGCGAGGTTCTGGCCATGCAGCGCGAAGTGGCGGCACAACGCGAGGCCGCCCAGCAGGTGCAGCACTTGCGCCAGGCCCTGGACACCACGCTGGGCGCCTCGACCTACCTGGCCAGCCTCAAGGCACAACGCCCCACTGTCACCGCGCTGCTGGCCGACCTCACCGCCTGCGTGGGCGACGACACCTGGATAGAGCAGCTGGAAGTGAGCGATGGCACGCAGGTGACGTTCACCGGCCAAAGCGAACGCACCAGTGCCTTGCTGGCGCAGGTAAAGACCTGCACCACGCTTGAGCACGCGCAGTTCAAAGGCATCATCCAAGCCGACAAAACCACGGGCCGCGAGCGCTTTTCCATCACCGCCCAGCTCAGCCAGGAGGTGCCGCATGCGCCCACTCACTAGCAGAGAACGCAAGCTCTGCGCCTTGGGCGTGCTCGCGCTGTTGCTTTGGCTGGCCTGGTACCTGGTGTTCGAATGCCTGCTGCTCGCCCCCCTGCGCAGCCTGGACGCGCAAGCCCAGACGTTGCGCGAGCAGCAACGGCGCTATGCCAGCCTAATGCTTCAGCAACCTGAACTGCAGGCCCAGTTGCAGCGCAGCCGCAACGACCCCGCCCAACGCAACAGCCTGCTGCCGGGCGAAGACCCCAACGCCGTAGCCGCCGACCTGATGCAGCGTGCCGTCGATCAGGTGAAGGCGCAGGCGCACGTCGGCCCCGGCTGCGATATCACCCAGCGCATGCCCATCGCCCCCGCCGAGCAGGGCCAGGCCGAGCCTTATCGCCCGGTCAAGGTCAGCCTGACGCTGGCCTGCGCCATCGAACCGCTGGCGGCCCTGCTGCATGCACTGGAGTACGGCCAGCCCAGCCTGTTCATCGACCAGCTGAGCATACGCCGCAGTGCTGCGGCGCCAGCCAAGGGGCCTGCCGGGCGCCTGGAAGTCCACCTGCTGATACGCGGTTACCTGCACGCGCAGCCAGCAGAAGGAAGCGACTCATGATGCGTGCCGCTCATCTGGTGCTGCTGGCTGCCAATGTCAGTGCCCTCGCCGTGGTCGCCTGGATGCTTGTCGCGCCAAACCCACCGCAGTGGCTGCCGGCGCAAAAGCCTTCAGCGACGCCCGCCCACCAGCCACCCGCGCCACTGGCCGAGCTTGCCCAGCCAGTGCGTGCCGCCACCTGGGCGCACCCGATCTTCAGCGTTGACCGTCAGCCCGACCCACAACAGCAAGGCCAGCACAGCCCTGCATTGGCCAACCTGACGCTGACCGGCGTGGTGCTCGACGGGCAGTCGCGCTGGGCCTACCTGCGCGAAGGCCGCAAACCAGCCAGCAAGGTTGCGCTGGGCAGCACGCTGGCAAGCGGCTGGACCCTTACCCGGCTGACGGCGCTGAGCGCAACCTTCACCCGTGCCGGGCAACAGCACACCCTGAGCATGCCACTGCTGCGCCTGCCGCCGCCGTCCAAGGCCTCCGCCATCACTCTTCCGCGTATTGAAACCCCATGACCATGCAAGCTCCTTCACGCCACCCATTCCCTACTCTGCGTGCGCCATTGCTCGGCCTGAGTGTCGCCATCGCCCTGGCCGGTTGCGCCACCACGCAACGTGACCTGCACACCGACCCGGCGCTGCTGCAGCAAGCCTTCAACGGCGCCGACGCCCCAGCACCTGTGGTCACCAGCCTCGAGCCCGCTGCCGCGCCCGCTGCTACGGCCCCGCGCACGGCGCCTGGCCGGCAGATCATCACCGGCAACCAGCGTTTCATCCGCAAGGCCTCGGCAACGCCCCCCGCCGCGAAGGATGAGCAAGGCGATATCGTGTTCAACTTCACCGACCAGCCCATCGAGGCGGTGATCAACAGCGTCATGGGCGACCTGCTGCATGAAAACTACAGCATCAGCCAAGGCGTCAAAGGCAGCGTCAGTTTCTCCACCTCAAAGCCGGTCACCAAGCAGCAGGCACTGTCGATCCTGGAAACGCTGCTGTCGTGGACCGACAATGCCATGATCCGCCAGGGCGAGCGCTATGTGATCCTGCCGGCCGACAAGGCCGTCGCCGGCAAACTGGTGCCACAGGTGCCGGTCGCCCAGCCTGCCACGGGCCTTGCCGCCCGGCTCTACCCGCTGCGCTACATCGGTGCCAGCGAGATGCAGAAGCTGCTCAAGCCCTTCGTGCGTGAAAATGCCTTCCTGCTGGTCGACCCGGCTCGCAACGTGATCAGCCTGGCGGGCACCCCCGATGAACTGGCCAACTACCAGGACACCATCGACACCTTCGACGTCGACTGGCTCAAGGGCATGTCGATTGGCGTTTACGGCCTGCAACGCGCTTCGGTGGCCGAGCTCATGCCGCAGCTGCAAAAACTGTTCGGGCCCGACAGCGGCATGCCTTTGTCGGAGATGGTCAGGTTCATGCCCAACGAACGCACCAACTCGATCGTCGCCATCTCTGCGCAACCGGAATACTTGCAGGAAGTCGGCGACTGGATCCGCACCATCGATGAAGGCGGTGGCAACGAGCCACAGCTGTTCGTGTACGACGTACGCAACATGAAAGCAACTGACCTTGCCCGTTATCTGCGCCAGATCTATGGCTCGGGGCAGATCAACGACGACAAGGCGGCCAGCGTCGCGCCAGGGCTCAAGACCACCAGCCTGACCTCGCTCAACGGCACCGGCGGCCAGTCGGCCCAAGGCCTGGGCGGCACTGGCATGAGCACCCAGGCCAGTATCGGCCAGGCGCCATCGGAGGATGACTACGAGGACACTGAGCAAACCCAGGCCAGCAGCGCCGAGCCGGGCGACGGCTCGGTCAAGAGCCTTCAAGAGTCGGTGCGCATCACCGCGCAGAAAAGCAGCAACCAGCTGCTGGTACGCACGCGGCCAGCCCAGTGGAAAGAGATCGAATCGGCCATCAAGCGCCTGGACAGCCCGCCGCTGCAGGTGCAGATCGAAACACGCATCCTCGAAGTCAAGCTCACCGGCGATCTGGACCTGGGCGTGCAGTGGTACCTGGGCCGCCTGGCCGGCAATTCGTCCAGCACCACCGTCGCCAACGAAAGCGGCAGCCAAGGTGCACTGGGTGCCGGTGGCGTCGCGCTGGGCAGCGCCTCGATGTTCTACTCCTTCGTCAGCAGCAACCTGCAGGTGGCCCTGCGCGCGCTGGAAACACGCGGCCTGACCCAGGTGCTTTCGGCCCCCTCGCTGGTGGTGCTGAACAACCAGCAGGCGCAGATCCAGGTCGGCGACAACATTCCGATCAGCCAGACCACCGTCAACACCAGCGACTCCGATACCACCCTGAGCAGTGTCGAATACGTGCAGACCGGTGTCATTCTCGATGTCGTGCCCCGGATCAACCCCGGTGGCCTGGTGTACATGGATATCCAGCAGCAAGTGAGCGACGCCGACGACAGCGCCGTCACCACCACCCAGCCCAACCCGCGCATTTCCAGCCGTGCGGTATCGACCCAAGTAGCGGTGCAAAGCGGCCAGACGGTACTGCTGGGGGGGCTGATCAAGCAGGACAACGGCCAATCCGATACCCGTGTGCCGGGCCTGTCGAGCATACCCGGGCTGGGCTGGCTGTTCGGCAGCACCTCCAAGAGCCGTGACCGTACCGAGTTGATCGTGCTGATCACGCCAAGGGTCGTGAACAACCCCGAACAGGCGCGCCAGGTCACCGCGGATTATCGCCAGCAGATGCAGGTGCTCAGGGAGCAAGCAGCGCTGAACAGGTAGAGAACGAACCGTGCATGGTTCCCTACTGGGCCCTTGCCGGTTGCATGTCACTGCGCATCCGTGCAAGGGTAAAAAAGGAATCCCAGTTACAAACAAAGGAAGCGAAGTACCCCATGCCAGGAATCACACGTATCCATCGCTATTTGCGCTCACTGTCTGCAAACCGATCTGCAGCCAGTGGGCGTGAAGTCAAACAAGGCGCCCGAGCTGCCTCGAAGCTCGCAGACATCCTCTGCACTCCCCGCTCTGTCCCCCCTTATTTCTACGTCGCGCCGGTGCGCGGCCCTGTCGATCGCATGCCCCCTACCTGACAGCTCAAGCAGCGGTTTTTTCGCAATGCTCGCTTGTACCCGTCTGCAAGCCGAGATGAATCACGATTCACCAAGGGGCAATACCGAATGATCTTTTTTCAGGGCAAACGCATTTTCAGTGCCATCTTCGATATGGATGGCACCATGTTCGATACCGAGCGCCTGCGCTTCAAGACGTTGAAACAAGCGTCGCTGGAAATTGCCGGCAAGGCGCTGAGCGAGCAAACATTGATCGGCTCGCTGGGCCTGAGCGCGAAGAAAGCCGAGGCCCTCGCCAAGGCCCACAACGGTGACGGCTTCCCGTACGCCCAGATCCGCCAGCGCGCCGATGAGCTTGAGCTGGAGTACGTGCGCAATCACGGCGTACCGATCAAGGCCGGCTTGCTGGAAGTGCTGGAAAGGCTACGCAAGTCTGGCCTGACCATGGCGGTCGCCACCTCCAGCCGCCGCGCCATCGCCGAGGAGTACCTGATCAATGCCAATGTACTCAAGTATTTCGACATCACCGTGTGTGGCGACGAAGTCAGCCAAGGCAAGCCCCACCCCGAAATCTTCCTGCGCGCCGCCACCGCACTCAATTGCGAGCCGAGCCAGTGCTTCATGGTCGAAGACTCGGAAAACGGCATGCTTTCGGCCATCCGTGCCGAAGGCCAGGCGATCCTGATCGAAGACATCAAGCCGCCGGCCGCTGAAGTCAAAGCGGGCGCGCTGAAAGCCTACCGCAGCATGAATGAATTCCTCGCCGACTTGAGCGAGTGCGTGCCTGACTTGGGCATGCCGCAGCTTGAAGAGCCCTTTCCAGCGTCACTGAACCAGTTCCGTGTCGGCATTCACGGGTTCGGCGCCATCGGCGGCGGTTACCTGACCCAGGTGTTTTCCCATTGGGACGGCTACACCCGGCCATGTGAAATCATCGCCGCCACCCGTTCGCGCATGCTGCGCGAGACCGTTTCTGCGTTTGGCCGTTACAGCGTGCGTTACGGCGCCACCTCGTTCGACCAGACCATCGAAAATGTGCGCATGATCGACATGGACGATGCCGAGGCGGTGATCGACATGTACAACGCGGCAGAAATCATCGGCCTGAGCCTGCCGGAGCAGGCCATCCGCAAACAGGCCAAGGTGATTGCCCAAGGCTTGCTGCGACGCTTCGAGCGCCGGGGCCGTGACCTGACCATCCTGATCGTGCTGAACAAGATCGGTGGCGCCGCGTTCGTGCGCCTGCATGTGCAA
This sequence comes from Pseudomonas sp. p106, assembly GCF_003936645.1. Lineage (NCBI taxonomy): Bacteria > Pseudomonadati > Pseudomonadota > Gammaproteobacteria > Pseudomonadales > Pseudomonadaceae > Pseudomonas > Pseudomonas sp. p106. The sequence goes on along the minus strand of NZ_RHQR01000001.1, from coordinate 118,191 downwards.
GCGGAGCTGGAATTGCTGTGCACGCCGGACATCACCCAACAGATCCTGCAAAAGACCCATTTCGCTGAAACGGTGGTCAGCCGCATCGTGTCCAAGCTCAGCAACGAGGCGTTGGTCCGCCAGTTGCGCATCAAGTCGCAAATGTTCCAGAACAGCCTCGACGACGAGCCTGCACCGGCCAGCAAACCATCCGCGCCGGTACCTGAATACGAGCGCTTGATCTGCCGATTCCGGCCTTTCGCGCAGTCCAGCAACGCGATGAGCCAGTTGCACCTGATCCTGTTCAACAGCGAGCCGGACATGCCGTTGTATGTGGAGCGCGGCAGTGACCTGCTGGAGCGTCTGCGCCAGGTGAAAACGGTCGCCGACATCGCCCAGATCCAGGTCATCAAGAACCGCTTGTGGAACGGCCCTCACGCCATCATTGCCTGGTATGCAAGCCTGCTGGGCTATGACTGGGTTGGCCAGGCCATGGGCGACGACCGGGTCAGTGAACTGGCCGAGCGCCTGATCGGCCAGGAAGTCGCGCCAGCACTGGTGGCTGAGAATGCCGACATGGCAGAGGCGGTGCGCGATTTTGCCAGCACCTTCCTGGAGCGCTGCAAAACGTCGTTCAAAGACCCTTGCGCCCGTGTGGGGCGCGACCCACTGCGCAAGCTTCAGCGCAACGAGCGCATCCTGAGCAGCATCGACCTTGCCCACAAGCACGGCATCGAAACCCCCGGCCTGGCTTTCGGGGCTGCACTTGGCATTCACTATGCGTTGCGCTGCAAAGACAGCAAGGACCTGGAAGCGCAGACCATCAAGCGGCTTTACCAGGACAATGGCGAAAGCGTCGAGGCTGTGCTTACCCACAAGGGCGATTACAACGGCAAGCCTTACCCGGGGTTGGACCCGGTTGGCGACGCGGCGCTGATCGAGGCCATTGCAGGGAATTTCAGGCAGTTGCAGCAGGAGCAGGATTCGGTGATGTACGCGGCGCAGTGAGGCCTGGTTCGTCGTGATATGCAGACGCCCTTGAGAGCGAGCGCCGCCCGCGCGGCGCTCGCTCTCAAGGGCGTCGAAGCGCTCAAGGCATGCAAAGGCCGAGAAAAACCCAAAATCCGATCGACCTCTCACGCCCTGTCGGCGTCCGATGAACTGCACGTGCGAATTCACTCAAGGGCAACCAGGAGGCCAATCGCTCATGAACGATCGCATCATCGAATTTTTCACCGACACCACCGTGTTCGGTATTTCCATCCTCAACCTGCTGCTGGCGCTGGCTGTCGCCGCCCTGACCTTCCTGGCCACCCGGGCGGCCATCAGTTTTTTGCTCAGGCGGGTGCAACGCTGGTCCGAGCATGACGGCGCACTGAGCCAGGTAATGGCCAAAGTGCTGTCCGGAACCAGCAACTTCCTGCTGTTCCTTGCCTCTGTACTGGTAGGCCTGAGCATGCTCGACCTGCCCGAGCGCTGGCTGAGCCGGGTGGGCAGCCTCTGGTTCGTGGTGGCGGCGCTGCAGATCGGCTTGTGGGTCAACCGCGCCATCGGCCTGGGCCTTAACCGTTACTTCGCCCGGCACAGCACCGCGGGCCTGAATCAGGGCAGCGCCCTGGCCACCCTGGCGGGGTGGGGCGCACGGGTGCTGCTGTGGTCGGTGGTACTGCTGGCCATGCTGTCGAACCTGGGCGTGAACATCACCGCCTTCGTCGCAAGCCTGGGCGTGGGCGGCATTGCCGTTGCGCTTGCCGTGCAGAACATCCTCGGCGACCTGTTCGCCTCGCTGGCGATTGCCGTGGACAAGCCGTTCGAGGTGGGCGACTTCATCGTCATCGGCGCACTGGCCGGCACCGTCGAGCAGGTCGGGCTGAAGACCACGCGCATCCGCAGTTTGGGCGGTGAGCAGATCGTCATGGCCAACGCCAGCATGATCAGCAGCACCATCCAGAACTACAAGCGCCTGCAGGAGCGGCGCATCGTCTTTGAGTTCGGCCTGTCGTACGACACCCCGACCGAAGCAGTGAAAAAAGCCCCGGCCATTGTCGAAGAAGCGATCAAGGCACAAGAGCAGGCGCGTTTCGACCGCGCCCACTTGCGCGGTTTCGGCAAGGAGGCGCTGGAGTTCGAATGCGTCTACATCGTCAAGGACCCAGGCTACAACCTCTACATGGACATCCAGCAGGCCATCAACTTCCGCCTGCTCGAACGGTTCTCCAGAATCGGCGCAAAATTCGCGGTACCGGTGCGGGCGATCAAGGTCACAGCGCTGCCGCAAGGGGCCGATGCCCTGGGCCAGGGCATCGAGGGGCGGGGCTTCAAGGAGGCCTGAGCGGCACTTGGGCCCTGGCCGTTTTCAACCGTGCCTGCGCAGGGCATCGACCAATTGGGCCTTGGTCATGCTGGAGCGGCCCTTGATGTCCTTGCTGCGGGCCTCCTTCATCAGGCTTTCCTTGGTCTGGGTCTGCAGGGACGAGCCTGATGCGCGGGCATGGCCCTGACGGGTTTTGGCCGCACGCCTGGCGGAATCAGAACGCGCGGTGCTCTTTTCGCCGGGCGTGGTCTTCTTGCCTGAGCCCCCAGCTTTCTCGCCACCTCCGGACTGCTTGTTGACGGTAGCCCATGCGCGAGCCTCGGCCTCATCCTTGGAGACCCCCTTATGCTCATAGCTTTCTTCTATGTGCTCAGCCTTGCGCTTTTGCTTTTCGGTGTATTTGTCCTTGTCTCCACGTGGCATGACATTGACTCCTCTGTGGATGGAATACCGGGCTCCAGGCACAACCTTGAGACCCATTGATTTTGAGGGAGTGGGGCCGTGAATGTTCACCGTGGCATGCCAAACTGGGCTGATGGCCTGCCCCGAGCGAAACGAATCAAACTTTTATCCGCCTATGGGCTCTTCTGAAAGACGCTGACTCAACAGCCCTGCCCCGTCAGCCAACAGGACGTGCCATGACGACCCACGCCTTGCAGCAACCAGCCGGCGCTTCTGTGCAGGAGCGCTTCTACAGCACCGACATTCCGGCCCGCCTCGACCGGCTGCCGTGGACGCGTTTTCACACCTTGCTGGTCATGGCGCTGGGCATCACCTGGCTGCTCGACGGCCTTGAGGTGACTTTGGCCGGCTCGGTGTCGGGCGCCCTCAAGGCCAGCCCGACGCTGGCAATGACGAATATCCAGATCGGCCTGGCAGGCGCAGCCTACATCGCCGGGGCCGTACTGGGTGCATTGCTGTTCGGCTGGCTCACCGACCGCCTGGGGCGGCGCAAGCTGTTCTTCATCACGCTGTTGCTGTACATCGGCGCAACGGCGGCCACGGCGTTCGCCTGGGACCTGTGGAGCTTTCTGCTGTTTCGCTTGCTCACCGGGGCCGGCATCGGCGGGGAGTACACCGCCATCAATTCGACCATCCAGGAATTCACCCCGGCGCGCTACCGCGGCTGGGTCGACCTGACCATAAACGGTACGTTCTGGATCGGTGCAGCGTTGGGTGCAGTGGGCGCAGTGGTTTTGCTCGACCCAGCGGTGCTGGGCGGCGAACTGGGCTGGCGGCTGTGTTTCGGCATCGGCGCGGCACTCGGCTTGCTGATCCTGCTGATGCGCCTGTGGATACCGGAAAGCCCACGCTGGTTGATGGTTCACAATCAGCCGGAAGAGGCCGAGCGCATCGTCGCCGCCATCGAGCGCCATTACCACCAGCGCGGCATCCCCATCCCCCCGCTGCAAAGCCCGGCCCTGCGCCTGCGCGCACGCGATCACACGCCCCTGCGCGAGGTGTTCCACAGCCTCTTCGTGGTGCACCGGCGGCGGGCACTGGTCGGGCTGACACTGCTGAGCGCCCAGGCCTTTTTCTACAACGCGATCTTTTTCACCTATGCACTGGTGCTGACCGACTTCTACAACGTGCCGCCTGCCCAGGTAGGCTGGTACATCCTGCCGTTCGCCCTGGGCAATTTCTGCGGGCCGTTGCTGCTAGGCCGGCTGTTCGACGTGGTCGGGCGGCGCATCATGATCAGCTCGACCTACCTGCTTTCCGGGGTATTGTTGGCCGGCAGCGGTTACTTGTTCCAGCAGCAACTGATCGATGTGACCGAGCAGACGATTGCCTGGATGGTGATTTTCTTTTTTGCCTCGGCAGCCGCCAGTTCGGCCTACCTTACCGTGGCAGAAACCTTCCCCCTGGAAATCCGCGCGCTGGCCATTGCCGTATTCTATGCATTCGGCACAGGGCTTGGCGGCCTGATCGGCCCGACCTTGTTCGGCGCGCTGATCGAGACCGGCGAGCGCCTGAATGTCCTGTACGGCTACCTGATCGGCGCGGCGTTGATGATCATCGCGGCACTGGCCCAGGCGCTGTGGGGCGTGGCGGCAGAACGACGGCCACTTGAACACGTGGCCAGACCCCTGTCGCAAGTGAGCGACACCTGACCCATTCGGAGACCTTATGCTGCGCGCCTTTGAACGACGGCTCGACCCTTTCCCACCCGACGAGGCTCCACCACCCCCGGTTGGCCTGCTGCGCTTCCTGTGGGCCTGCACGCGAGGCGCGCGTGGCTATGTGCTTGCGCTTGCGCTGCTCAGCGCCGGGGTGTCGATCTATGAAGCCTGGCTGTTTTCCTTTCTGGGGCAGGTCGTCGACCTGCTTTCGGCCTGGCAGGCGGGCGGCGCAGCCGATGGGCAGGAAACCCGGGTGTTGTGGGGCATCGCCATCGTATTGCTGACCAGCATAGGCCTGGTGGCGCTGCGCACGATGGTGCAGCACCAGGTACTGGCAATCAACCTGCCGCTGCGGCTGCGGTGGGACTTCCATCGGCTGATGCTGCGTCAGAGCCTTTCGTTCTTCTCTGACGAGTTCTCCGGCCGGGTCACCACCAAAGTGATGCAGACGGCCCTGGCGGTGCGCGAGGTGTTGTTCACCATCATCGAGATCGCACCGGGCATCGGCGTGTATTTCATCGCGATCATCGCCCTGGCCGGCGGCTTCGACCTCAAGCTGATGCTGCCTTTCATTGCCTGGGTCGCGTTGTTCGGGCTGGCCATGCTGTACTTCGTGCCGCGCCTGGGGCAAGTGGGGCAGGAGCAGGCCCACGCGCGTTCGTCGATGACCGGGCGAGTGTCGGACGCCTACACCAACATCACTACGGTGAAGCTGTTCTCGCACTCCAAGCGTGAAGCGCACTTTGCGCGGGCGGCCATGGAAGACTTCAAGCTCACCGGTTTTCGCCAGATGCGGCTGGTCAGCCAGTTCGAGATCGTCAACCAGGCGCTGGTGGTCGGCCTGATCGCTGGCGCTGGCGGCTATGCCCTATGGCTCTGGCACCAGGGCGAAGTGGGCACGGGCGCCGTTGCGGCGATTACCGCCATGGCACTGCGGGTCAACGGCATGTCGCACTGGATCATGTGGCAGATGACCTCGCTGTTCGAGAACATCGGCACCGTGCAGGATGGCATGGAAACCCTCACGCGCGGCCCGAAGGTGCAGGATGCACCGAACGCCGGGGTGCTCAAGACCACTGGCGGCGCAGTGGACTTCGACAATGTCAGCTTCAACTACAATGGCGAACGTCAGGTGCTCGATGGCCTGACGCTGCACATTCGCCCCGGTGAAAAAGTCGGCCTGGTGGGCCGTTCCGGCGCGGGCAAGTCCACACTGATCAACCTGCTGCTGCGTTTTTACGACGTCGACAGCGGCGAAATACGCATCGATGGGCAGAACATTGCCAAGGTCACCCAGGACAGCCTGCGCAGCGCCATCGGCATGGTCACCCAGGACACCTCCCTGCTGCACCGCTCCATCCGCGACAACATCGCCTACGGCCGCCCCGATGCGACCGAGCAACAGATACGCCGCGCCGCAGCCAACGCCCAGGCCGACGCATTCATCGAGCAGCTCAGCGACCGGCAAGGCCACAGCGGCTATGACACCTTGGTGGGTGAACGCGGCATCAAGCTTTCAGGCGGGCAGCGCCAACGCATCGCCATCGCCCGGGTCATGCTCAAGAACGCCCCGATCCTGCTGCTCGATGAAGCCACCAGCGCGCTGGATTCGGAAGTCGAGGTCGCCATCCAGGAAAGCCTCAATGAAATGATGGAGGGCAAGACGGTCATCGCCATCGCCCACCGGCTGTCGACGATCGCCGCCATGGACCGGCTTATCGTCATGGACGAGGGGCGCATCATAGAACAGGGAACCCACAGCGAACTGCTCGCCAGGAACGGCACCTATGCCAGGCTGTGGCAGCACCAGAGCGGTGGCTTCCTGGGTGAGGATCAGGGCGTGGCCGAGGCCATGGAGTAAGCCATGGGCCGTTCACGCATTGCCCTTGCCCTGGCACTGGCTGTCAGCACCGCTGCGTTCGCCGAGCAGCCGTTGCGTCTGCAACAGCTCAAACGCTGCGGCGACTTGCTGAACAGCCAGCAGCAAACCTGGTGCCTGCGCGTGCAGGGGCTTGGCCAGGCCACACCGCAACTGCTGCTCAGCGGCCAAGCAGTGGCCCCGGAGCGTGTCCAGCGCCAGGGTGATACCTTGCGCCTGCAACTGGACGGCACGGCCGTGCAAAGCGGCCCGCTGTGGTTGCAGGACGGCCCGCGTGCCAGCAATGCCGCCTGGCTTACCCTGCGCAACAACCATGTGCTGGCCGCAGGGCCCAAGGAAGTGGCCAGGAACATGGATGGCCTGACCACCTATGTCGATCTGGTCAGCGTGCTGATAGAAGAGGACCACGACGGCCGCCAGGAAGCCGAACGTTTGGCGCGCAAATACGGGGCCAAGGTGGTGGGCAGCATCGCTCCTCTGAACCTGTATCAGTTGCGCCTGCCCGCCCAGGACCTGGTACAGCGTGACGCGCTGGTGTTACGGCTGGGCGGTGAAACCAGCGTGGACGCGGTGGTGGTGGAGGAATCGGCAGCCGAAGAGGCAGAACACGCCGCCCCCAAGGCGCCGGGGGCCAGCAAGCCTGCGCAAGGCTCGGACGAATGGGCTGCCAACCGCTTTCTCGATGCAGTGCACTACTACCAGCGGCGCATCCCGGGCCGCCAGGTGCCGGTGCTGCCCACTCCGGTTCGGGTCGGGGTGATCGAACGCAATGTCGACTTCGATACCGCAGATTTCGCCGATTACCTGGGCGCCTGCGACGGGCACCGCACCTGCGTGTATGCCCAGGATGCCAGCAAGCCGGACAACCACGGCACAACCGTCGCCGGCATTCTCGCCGCCGGCTGGGATGACGGGGGCAACACCGGCTTCCTGCGGGGGCTGGACAAGGCGGCAGGTGGTTTCGAGGTGATTGTCGAACGCAACTCCGATGCCGGTATCACCGCCAACATCGCCGCATCGGTGAACCTGGTCGAGGACGGCGTGCGCGTACTCAACTGGAGCTGGGGCATTCACCGCGTCGGTGCGCGCAACGTGCAAGGCGATGAGGTGGATTCCCTGCTGCGCTCCGGGATTGCCATGGGCGGCTATGAAGAGCTGCTCGAGGAGTTCTTTCTCTGGCTGCGCAAGGCCCATCCGGATGTGGTCGTGGTCAACTCGGCCGGCAACGGCGCCTCGTTCTCGGGCACCGACGAGTATCGCCTGCCCTCCTCCTTCATCACCGAACAACTGCTCGTGGTGGGCGGCCATCAACGTAGCGGGCAGGCTTCTGTCCCTGTCGAGTCACCGAACTACGCCGTCAAGCGCAGCACCTCGAATGTAGACATGCGCGTCGACATCACCGCCGCAGCCTGCGCCCACGCCTCGACCCGCCAGGCAGGCCAGCCCGGCGCGGTGCATTGCGGCACGTCCTATGCCACCCCGATGGTCACAGGCCTTGTGGCCGCGATGCTGTCGATCAACCCGCAGTTGCAGCCCGAGCAGCTACGCATGCTGCTGCGCCGCAGCGCCATGACCATTGGCGGCAATCACGACTTCGAGCGAGAGGACGCCGAAGACCTCACCGCACCGATCCTGCCCTCCGAGCGCAACTTTCAGTTGCATGACCGGGACGTGGGGCGTTCTGCGCGGCTGGACATGCAAAAAGCCCTGGAGCTTTCGGTACAAAGCCGTGAGCGGGTGCGCTGAGCATCACCCAGCACATCCGCGCTCACGGCCTCGATCATGTTGCCTTTTTCTCCACATCCCTGGGCGGCTTGGCCGGCCCTTGGGGATCGACCTGCGGGTCGTCCAGATCCGGTGAGTCCGGGTCAAAGCCCAGGTCATCCTCGGTGTCGGCGTGTTCGGACGAGTGCGGCCCCTTGCCTCGCGCGGTTTGCTGCGCGGTGGAATCATGCGCCGTACCGCTTGAGCCGTCTGGCCGACGGGCATCGTTGTCCCGCTCTACTTCACCTTGGCCCTTTGCCTGGCCTGCTTTTTCAGGCGCTAGCGTGCTTTGCGTCTTCATTGCCCCTCCTCAACCTTTGGCGTGATGCAGCGCTGGCTGCCCCACCGGGGCAACCGCTGCTGTAACAGAGGAAGCCTGGACGCCCGATAAAGTTCACCTCGCCATCGTTGTGCCAGGATGGGCGGCCAGCTCGGCGGCTGGCCGCCAGCCTTGCTAATCGAAGATGGCCACTGCTCGAACGAACCCGGCGGATGCCTGGCGGATCTTGTAGGGGAAGCAACTGACCATGAAGCCATAGGCCGGAAGCTGCTCCAGGTTGGCCAGTTTCTCCATCTGCCCATACCCGATGTCGCGGCCAGCCTTGTGGCCTTCCCAGATGATCGACGCATCGCCCGTGGCGCTGAAACGTTCACGGGTGTACTTGAACGGTGCATCCCAGCTCCAGGCATCGGTGCCGACCACCCTTACCCCCCGCTCCAACAGGTAAAGCGTCGCTTCGCGGCCCATGCCAACCCCGGCTTCGAGGTAGCCGGGCTGGCCAAACAGGCTGCCTGCGCGGGTATTGACCAGCACGATGTCCAGCGGCTGCAGTTGATGGCCGATGCGAGCCAGTTCGGCCTCCACCTGCGCCGCCGTCACCACGTGGCCGTCCGGCAAGTGGCGAAAATCCAGCTTCACACCCGGCTGCAGGCACCACTCCAAAGGCAGCTCATCGATGCCGAACGCCCGCTCGCCGCCATTGGTGGTGGACGCATAATGCCAGGGCGCATCCATGTGCGTACCGCTGTGGGTGGTGATCTGCAGCCGTTCAGCTGCCCACGACTCATCGCCCGGCAGGTCTTCCTTGCGCAGGCCAGGGAACATCGCGGCCATTTCCGGCCAGCCCTGCTGGTGGTCCATGTAGTCGATCTTTGGCAGCAAAGGCGGTGGGTCGGTGTAGGGGTTGTTGTCCAGGGTTACAGAAAGGTCCAGCAAGCGACGCTTGTTCACGTTCATGCACACATTCCTTTACGGGTTGCCGCAATGCTGCGGCGCGGTGGCAGATCAAGGGCGTTGCGCAGCAGGCCAAGCACTGAGCCGTCATGGCAGAAGCCCAGCTTGCGGGCCTGGGTTGTGCGCAAGGGTGGATAACGACCGAACAGCGCTTCGAGCTGTGGCTCGGGATCGAAGCTGATGCATGCATGGTTCTCGTCGCCAAGGCAGGCCTGCAGCCCGGCAAGCACCTGGGCGATCGACAAGTGCAGCACGGGCAACTGCCAGATCCGCCCGTAGCCCGGGTCTTGCAGTTCGGCGGCATGCAGCAGGTTGTCCACGCAACAGCGCGCCGACATCCACCAGGCGCTTGCTTGAGCCGAGACCGGGCAGGTATAGGGTTCGCCGGCCGCATAGGCGTGCAACAAGTCGCTCATGAACGCCGAGCGCAGCCCGTTCGGCTCGCGCGGGCGGGCGACGATGCCGGGCAGGCGCAGCGCGCGGCCGTCCACCTCGCCGCGCCGCGCCAGGTCCTGCAGTGCGATTTCCACCATGCGTTTGTGGGCCGCATAGGACAGTTGCGGCGAGGCCGGCTGGTCTTCATCCATGCGCTGGGGCAGATCGCCGCCATACACCGCAACGCTGCTGGCGTACACCAGCACTGGCGGTTGCCGGGCATTGCGCAACTGGTCGAGCAGCTCCAGGCTGCCCTGCAGATTCACCTGGTAACCCAGCTCGTACTGCGCCTCTGCGGCGCCCCCGGGCAGACTGGCCAGGTGGAACACCACATCCACACCATCGGCCAGCGCCCGGCGCAACAAGGCAGGGTCGGTGACACTGCCGTAATGGCGCCGTAGCCGCGCATCGTCGGGCAACCCGTCCAGTTGCTGGTCCAGCACCAGCAATGCCTGGATGCGCTGCCCGCGCAGCGTCCCCGCCTCCAGCAGGCGCCCTACCAGCTGGCGACCGACGAAGCCATTGGCCCCGCTGACCATCACGCGCATTGCCAACCTCCCGGCACCACACGCTGCTCGATGGCGCCGAACAGCACCTCGCCTGAGGTATCCCGTGCCTCCATCCGCACGCGGTCGCCGAAGCGCATGAAGGCCGTGCGCGGTGCACCGTGGGCGATGGTTTCAATGGCACGGCGCTCAGCGATGCACGCCGACCCTACGGAACGGTCCGCGTTGGACACGGTACCCGAGCCGATCAAGGTGCCGGCGCTAAGGCGCCGGGTCAGCGCCGCGTGAGCGATCAGTTGGTGGAACCCGAAATGCATGGCTCCGCCATGGGGGTGGCCAAACCACTCGCCGTTCCACTCCACGTTCAACGGCAGGTGCACACGACCGTCGCGCCAGGCGTCGCCGAGTTCGTCCGGGGTAACCGCCACCGGAGCAAAGCTGCTGGCGGGCTTGGCCTGGACAAAGCCGAAGCCGGTCTTCATTTCCCTGGGCGCCAGTGCACGCAAGCTGACGTCGTTGAGTTGCAGCACCAGACGCACATGCTGCAAGGCCCGGTCCGGCGGGCAGCCCATGGGCACGTCATCGACCAGCACCGCGAACTCGCCCTCGAAATCGATGCCGTGGGCCTCGCTGGGCAAGGGAATGTCGGCCCGCGGCCCAAGAAAGTCGTCGCTGGCCCCCTGATAGATCAACGGTATGTGCTCGACGCCATCGATGGGGTCCAGGTTGAAGGCCTTCTGCATCAGCTCGCCGTGGCTGAGGAAGGATGAAGCGTCCAGCCACTGCCTGGCCTGGGGCAGCGGCGCGGCGAGCAGTGCCAGGTCAAGGTCGAACGCACCCGGGGCCTGCCCGGCGTTGAGCTGCTCATACAATTGCTGCAGGTCGCCCTCGACCTGCGCCCAGTCGTCCAGGGCAGCCTGCAGCGTAGCGGCGATGCTGCTGGCCTCCACCGCCCGCTCCAGGTTGCGGGCAACCACCAGCAGGCGGCCAGCGCGGCTACCGTCATTGAGTGTGGCGAGCTTCATGGCAGCACCTCCTTGAGCTGCTCGGCGTAACGACCGTCAAGCAGGATGAACACCATGCGCGCCATCTGCGCGGTGCGGTTGCTCCAGGCATGATTGGTGCCGCGCTGCACGACGATGTCACCCCGCTTGAGGTGTACCTCGTCGCCGTCCAGCACCAGCCACACCTCACCTTCAGTGACGATCCCGTAATCCAGGGTTTCTGTGCGGTGCATCAGTTTGTGCTTTGAATCAGCGTTGCCCGTGCCGGCATGCGCTTCGCCGATTTCGGCGAAGGCGGCCGCCGCCTGCTCAGCGCTGACCTGGTTCTGCAGGCTGTCCGGCGGGATATCCACCACGCGGATCACACTGCCCAACGGGCCGGGGCTCAATTGCAGGGGCCGGGCGGTCGGGTCGTCGCCGTTATCCAGCAGCGCCGGGCTGCCGGCACTGTTCCACACTTCGTAGAACACCGTGCCAGGCACCGCCTTCAGCGCAAAGTCATGCGCCGTAGGGCCACAACTGGCCACTACCGCCTGCCCTTGGGAGTCGTGGCCGGTGACGACGCGTTTGAAGGTTGCAAGTGACTGCATGCTGTCTCCTGTCAATTACCGTGGCCGGTGCCAGGGGCGGCACCTGGGCCTGTGTTGGAAAGCTGATCGTTCACAGCGCCCCCACTGCGCCCGCCGCGCGGGCGCGACGCAACAGCAGCAGGCACAGCGGCGCCAGGATCAGTTGGCTGAGGGCAACCAGTAGCAGCGCCTGGGGCAGATGCGGCGCCGCGCCGCCGGTCAGCGCAAGCACCAGCAAAGGGCTGATGAATTCACCGGCAAAAATCGCTGCGGTGAAGCCGCCCGTGGCCCGGCCGCGCTGGTCGAAACCGACGTGCTGCATGACCTGGCTGATCAGGGTGGGCAGCAACAGGCCCACGCCCAGGCCATTGACCATTACGGCCAACACCACCATTGCGTGGCTGGTGGAAAGCGCCATCAGCCCGCCGCCAAGCCCCGCCGTGGCAAACCCCAGCGCCAGCAGGCGGCCAGCAGGCTGGCGGGCCAGCAAACGGAAGGCCAGTGCGCCGGCCAGCACGCCGAGCTGGTTGGCGCCCATGGTCAGGCCCACCTGCTGGGGCGCATCCACCTGCAGCAGTTGCAGCAGGTAACCAACCTGCACCGGTACGATGAACAGGCTCACACCTGCCAGGCCGGTCAGCAGGTAGATCGGCGCCAAGGCGGCCCAGGGAAAGCGTGAAGCCTGGGCGTGTTGAGGTTCGACACAGCGGGCCTGAGGCTCCCACAACAGCAAGGCCATCAGCGGCAGGCACAACACGCCGACTGCATACAGCGCGAACGGCGTACGCCAGCTGTCCTCGCCCAGTGCCCCGCCCAGCCCCATGAACAGGGCGGCTGACAGCGAAGTGGCGACCATTTGCAGGGCAAACAGGCGCTCCCGGCGCTGGCCATCGAAGTAGTCACCCATCAATGTGGTGCAGCAGGTCATGATCCCGGCTTCGGCCAGGCCAATGCCGGCGCGGCTGGCGATGATCAGGCCAAGTGAATCCAGCCACAGCGGCAGCACCCCGCAGACGCTGTAAAGCAGCATGCTGGCGAGCAGCAAAGCCCGTCGGCCGACACGGTCCGCCAGCATCCCGGCCCATGGTGCCGCCAACGCAATCACCAGCGCAGGCAGCGTCAGCACGACCGGTACCAGCACCGCGACGCCGGGCGTCTCGGTGAAATGCATCTGCATGCGTGGCAGCACAGGCGCGATCAGCACTGCCCCCAGCACCGGCAGGCAGCTGCCGAACAGCAATAGCAGCGCCTGAACACTGCCGGCGATACGTTCAGCGGCCATGGCTCACCTCCTCCAGCGAATGAAGCTTCGCCTGGCGCGGGGTGAGTTCAGCGCCTGCCAGGCACTGTTGCGACAAAGGCTCACGAGCAGGCAACACCGGATCCGCCTGCGAACGCACCTGGCCTTGCGGCAGCAGGAAGTAGGCCAGTGCCGGCAGCAGGACCAGTGCCCCGACCATGTTCCACACGAACATGAAGGCCAGCAGCACGCCCATGTCTGCCTGGAACTTGATCGGCGAGAAGATCCAGGTGCCCACCGCAATGGCCAGGGTCACGCCAGTCAGCATCACCACCTTGCCGGTGAACAGCAGCGCGCGGTAATACGCCTGGGAAAGGCTCGCCCCCTGTCGCAGCTGGGCCAGCACGATGCTCATCACATAGAGCGCGTAGTCCACTCCGATGCCGACGCCGAGCGCGATCACAGGCAAGGTCGCTACCTTCACGCCGATGCCCAACGCCACCATCAACGCTTCGCAAAGGATCGAGGTGAGCACCAGCGGCACCACCGCGCAAAGCACCGCACGCCAGGAGCGGAAGGTCACCAGGCAAAGCAGGATGACGGCCCCGTAAACCCACCAGAGCATGTCGCGGTTGGCCTGTTTCACCACCTGGTTGGTGGCGGCCTCGATGCCGGCGCTGCCGGCAGCGAGCAGGAAGGTGGCCTGTTCGCTGTCGTTGTCGCGGGCAAAGGTCTGCACGCTGTCCACCACCCGCGCAAGCGTGTCGGCCTTGTGGTCAGTGAGGTAGGCATAGAGCGTGAGCAGGCTGCAGTCATCGTTGTACAGCCCGCGCGGGGCGTTGGCGGTGACCATGTTCAGGGTCGCCTGGTTGTTCACCAGCTCGTACCACTTCGGGCTGCCTTCAGACAGGCCAACCAGTACCCTGCGGTTGAGCAGCGCCAGTGAGTTGGTCGAGTCCACGCCCGGCAGGCCGCGCAACTGCCAGTCAAGGTCGTCCACACGCTTGAGGGTATCGTAGGCCGAGCAGCCGCCGGCTGGCGTGCGCACCATCACCGCAAACACGTCACTGCTGGCACCGTAATGCTCGGTGATGAAGGCGTTGTCGCGGTTGTAACGCGAGTCCGCACGCAGCTCGGGGGCGCCAGCATCCAGGTCACCGACCTTCAGGTGCAGGCTCACGGCGAATCCGCCAGCGGCCATCAGTACCGCCAGTGCAATGCACCACGCCGCCCAGCGGCGCCGGGTGAAGTGGTCCAGCAGGCGCCACATCGCGTGCTTCTGCGCCCCGCTTGCCTCCGCCTCTTCGGCGCGCAGGCTACGGCGCGCACCTCGGGCGCTGACGCCGACATAGGAAAGCAGCACCGGCAGCAGGATCAGGTTGGTGAAGATCAGCACCGCCACGCCGAGGCTGGCGATGACGGCAAGGTCCTGGATCACCTGGATACGGATGATCATCAGCACCGCAAAACCCACTGCATCACACAACAGCGCAGTGAGCCCGGCCAGGAACAGCCGGCGGAAGGTGAAGCGCGCCGCCACCAGGCGGTGCATGCCGCGGCCGATGTCCTGCATGATGCCGTTCATCTTCTGTGCGCCATGGCTCATGCCGATGGCGAACACCAGAAACGGCACCAGCACCGAGTACGGGTCCAGTTCGTATCCCAGCACCGGCAGCAGGCCCATTTGCCAGATCACTGCCACCAGTGAGCAGGTCACCACCAGCGCCGTACTGCGCGCACATCGGGTGTACCAATAGAGCACGACAGCCGTGATGGCGATGGCGGCGGCGAAGAACAGCAGGATCTGCCTCAGCCCATCGATCAGATCGCCCACCACCTTGGCGAAGCCGGTGATGTGAATCTGCACACCCTGCTGCTGGAAGCGTTCACGCAGGGTTTCCAGTTCGCTGGCGAAGGCGGTGTAGTCAAGCGCCTTGCCGTCCGGCGTCGTTTCCAGCAGCGGCACGTAGACGATGCTCGAACGCTGGTCGAAGGCCACCAACTGGCCGATCTCGTTGGAGCGTTCGACGTTGCGCTTGAGCGCTTCGAGGCTCGCGAGGCCGCCGTCATAGCCGTCGGGGATCACCGGGCCGCCTTCCAGGCCCTCCTCGGTCACCCCGGCCCAGCGGGTGGAGGGGGTCCAAAGCGACTTCATCGCCGCACGGTCGACGCCCGGCAGCAGGTACACCGCGTCGTTGAGCTGCTGCAGGCTGTGCAGATAGTCCTTGTCGTAGATGCTGCCACTGGGGTTGGCCACAGCGATACGCACCGCGTTGCCCAGGCCGGCAAGTTCCTGGCGGTGTTCCAGGTAGTTGTGGACGAATGGGTGATCGCGCGCAATCGTCTTCTCGAAGCTGGCGTTGAGCGTCAGGCGCGTGGCCTGCCAGCCAAGCAGCAAGGTCGCGGCCAGGCACAACAGCAGGACCAGCGCCCGGTGGTTGAACAGTGCACGCTCCAGCAGCGACCCGGACATGTTGTCGAAGTCATCGAGACGGCCGCTGCAAGGCGCGGGCGGATTCATGGCATGCATGGCTCAGTCCTTCGTGGAAGAGGAAGAAGAAGGTGCCAGGCGGCGTGCACCGGCCATGCCGACGGCGACGATGGCACCGTCGGCGGCAGTGGTGGCGGCAGTCAGTGGCAGGCCATCGGAGACCGGCAAGGGATGCGCGGCAAAGGCGCTGAGGCTGCTGCGCAGCAGCATCCCGGCCTGGTTGGCCAGCAACACGTGATCACCGGCGACGCGGATGCCATTGAGCGAAGCAGGAATCGGGTTGGCCAACGCCTGGAAACTGGCACCGCCGTCATCGGAGGCAAACAACGAACCGCGCAACCCGCCGACCAGCAGCCGCCCGTTGGGCAGCACGCTGGCAGCGAAGTAGCTCCCGTCATAAGGGCCTTGCAAAGCCTCGAAATGAGCACCGCCATCGCGCGAACGCAGCAGCAGGCCCTGTTCGCCGGCGACATACACGTCAGCGCCCTGACGTGCCAAGGCATACAGGTGCAGGCCGCGGCGGTTGGGCAACAGGCCCATGCCGGACTGCCAGCTGCGCCCGCCGTCGGCCGTGATCATGGCCAGGCCGTAGGCGCCCACGACCAGGCCGTGCTGCGCATCGGCAAAGCTCAGCGCCAGCAACGGCTTGTCGGCACCGTCGGCCAGCAGCCGTTGTGCCGCGGCCAAACGGCGCTCATCAGCAGATGCCTCGGCTGCCTGCAACTCCAGCGCAGCGGCGCGCTTGCCGTCGAGCTGCAAAGTCCAGTGCTCGCCGCCATCCTCGCTGCGCAGCACTACGCCGGCGTGGCCAACCGCCCAGCCGTTGCGCTCGTCGACGAACTGCACCGCGGTCAGGCTGACACTCACCGGCACGGTCTTGGCCTGGCGCCAGGCCTGGCCGTTGTCATCCGAGAGCAGCACCACGCCACGTTCGCCCACCGACACCAGGCGCGTGCCGGCACGGGCCACATCCTGCAACACCGCTCGCAAGGCCTGGGGGCCCTGCACTGCGGGCTGCGAGAGCACATCCACGCTACCGCCGGCGTAGGCCGGGGGCAGCGCGCAACAGGCGGCCAGCAGCCAGCCATGGAGCATCTTGTTCATCGCACGCAACCTTTTGTTCTTGTAGTCGATACAGCCCAGGTGCAATGCGCCTGCTCAGCGCACGCCCTCACCCGCCATGGCATCGGCGGTGAATACCGAGTCCTTGTAGGGCGGCACGATGCGGTACTGCTCCTGCTTGCCGGCAAACAGATCGCCGGCAAACCACGCGCCGGACAGCAGGTCATAGAAGCCGTTGGTCAGGGTCACCACGCCAGGCAGGTCAGGCAGTACCACCGGCGAGGTCCAGACCACTTTGGCCAACTGGTTGCGTGCGTCGTATCGCTCACCCAGCACCGCCGCCCAGGTGTCTTCATCGAGGTAGTAGGTGCTCTTGGGCATCACGTGACGCTGGCCCTCCTTGAGCGTCGCCTCCACCACCCACACCCGATGCAGTTCCCAGCGGATGGCTTGTGGCTTGAGGTGATGCGGGTCGAGCAGCGCTTCGGCGTTGGCGGCGGTAAACACCTTGTTGGCGTTGTAGGGGATGTACATCTCTTTCTTGCCCACCAGCTTCCAGTCGAAGCGGTCCAGGCGGCCGTTGAACACGTACAGTTCGTCGAAACTCATCACCCCCGCTGTAGCTGGGGTCGGCGTGTCGCAGCAGGCATTGGGCAGGCGGCGCACGCGGCGCTGACCAGGCAGGTAGGTCCACACCGCCGCTTTATCGGCATTGAGGTTTTCAAGGCCGGTGATGGCCTCGCCCGCCCGCAATGGCGGCCCATCGTTGGTCATGCGGATGGACCAGAACACACCTTTGTCACCACTGCCCCCAGGCAGATACCAGGGCATCTGCAAATCGGCGCGCGAATCGTTGGTCAGCACGTGCTTGCCGTCGGCGGTGGTCAGGTACTGGTTGAAGCTGGCGTGCCACGAGGCCCCGCGCCAGCGCAGCAGGTGGTTCCACATGGCTTCTACGCCATTGCCCGGGATCGGGAACGGAATGCCCCCGGAGGCGCCTTCGGGCATGGCGCCGGCAGGGCCGTCCACCAACTTGCCGCTGGTGGCGTTGGCAAAGGTTGCGTCATACACCGATTGCGGTGCGGCAGCGCTGCGGTGGGTCGGGTACACGTCCAACCGGTAGCTGTCGGGGTACTTCTTGAGCATCGCCTGGATGCCTGGGGTCAGCTTGTCAGCGTACTGCGTCATGTTCTGCGCAGTGATGGTCAGCAGCGGCTTGTCAGCGGCGAACGGGTCGCCACGCTTGCCGCCGTCCTTGTAAGCGGCGTCGACCTGGGTGTAACCGCCGGTCCAGGCGGGGATACTGCCGTCGGCATTGCCGGCACGCTCGCCGCCCAATGGGGTCAGTGTGGTCTTGAGCGTTGCCGCCTGCTCGGGGGACACCGCAGCAAAAGCGCCGTGGGCGAGCAGCAGCGAGGCACTCAGGGCAGTGAACAGGGAAACGACTTTATTGTTGTGTTTCATCGGGTAGTCCTCGGTCAGAAGGTACGGCTGACGGTGAAGGCGATGAAGTCGCGGTCTTTGAGCGACTGTTCGAAGGTGTAGTTGTTGTCGGCATCGAGGAAGGTGTTTTCCGGGCCGTAGTAATGCGTGTAGGTCAGGCCAAGGCTCCAGGTATTGAGATAGTTGCCCTTCAGGCCGATGTTCAGGTCGCCGCCATGGTCGGTGCCAAAGCCGGTACCCAAGGCCATCGAGGCACCGTTGGTGTAGCTCGCCCCGATCGGCACCGAGAGGTCCAGGCCTGGGTAGATCTGCCGGTACATCGGTTCGAAGACCAGGCGCAGGCTGGTGGCGTCACGGTCGGCGTTGGGGTCGACGGCGTCGGCGTTCTTGCTCACGCTCATCACCCGGTTCCAGGCAATCTCGCCCAGGAAAGTAGACTCGGCGGCAATGAAGTTAGGCTCCAGGCTCGCCAGCCAGGAGACGTTGGCATGCAGCGTGCGGCCGGTGGCGTAGACCGGGTTGTCGTCGTTGTCGATCACCTCGCCCGTCGCCAGTGCATGCTGGTTGGTCGAGGCCAGTGGCTGGTTCCAACGGGTGGAAAGCTCGCCAGCGACGTTGAAGTTGCCCAGGGTGGTGGAAAAACTGGCGCCCAGTGCCTCGATGCCCTCGGGGTACACCCAGTAGAACTCGCCGGCCTTGCCACTGACCGGGTCGAGGTTGGCGAAGTCGGGGCGTACGTTGAGCTGCGGTGACTTGTCGTGGAAGCGAATGGCATAGAGCCCCCAGTCCACGGTCTCGGTGCGCCAACGCAACTGCACACCGCCCTGCCCCGAGTCTTTGGCTTCCTTGTCGTTGCCATGATAGAAGGCCAGTGGCTGGCCACCAGGGAACACCGGCGCGCCAACGAACATGCGCTCTGCGCCGTCCCCAAAGAAGTCGTCGTTGGAGAAATAGCTACCGGCTGCCGGCAGGCGGTTGGCCTCCCACTCGAACTGGTAGTAGGCGCCCAGGGAAACATCCGGCGTCAGCTGCAACTGCCCGGAAATCTGCTGCACCGGGCGGATCAGCTCCTTGAACTGGGTGTTGGGCACCGACAGGCCCTTGACCACATCCACCGGCGCCATGCCTCCGGCGATGCCGTTCATGCCGTAGAACAGGCTCTCGCCCCACTGCATGGCGTAACGGCCCAGGCGGCCAGACACCGGCAGCTCACCGATCTCGGCCTTGCCAAAGATGAACGCATCGAGCAGCTCGCCCTTGCGCCCGTGCAAGGTGCGGGTGTCATCGGTGAACTCGTCGAAATCTACCGAATAGCTGTTGGCGCGGCTGGGGTCGCCATTGTCGGTACCTTGGTTGTAGACATCGTCATACCAGGCCGCGCCACTGACCCGGGCGCCGACGTTGCCGTAGGTCACATCCAGCTCTGACAGCAGGTCCAGGCGGTTGGAAATCAGGCCTTTGTCGAAGTTGCGGTCACCATCATCCAGGTTCAGTGCCGTCTGCCCCTCGGTGAGTTTGCTGCTGGCATCCTGGGTGCGCCAGGCGGCGCTGTACTTGAGGGTATTGTCCCAGCGTACCCTCAGGTCCGGGTTGCCAGTATCGAATTGCAGCGCCTGGGCCTGGCTGGCCGCCAGCGCGAAAATCGCCAGGGTGAGGGGTTTGAGCGGCGGCAACGGCCGGGCGGTTGCACCTTTACGAGTCAACATCGTGGTTTCCTCTTTCTTGTTCTTGTGTCGGTGTTGGCATGCGTCGCGGCGCGCCAGCAAGGCAGGGTGCGCCGGGCACAGGTATCAGATCGGCCGGGCCGTGACCTCCAGCATCTGCTTGACCAGGCCGATGCGGTCAAAGGACGGGGCACGCTGGACCTCTTTCTCGCCCGCCAGCAGCGACATGTCGCTGATGAACTTGCAGCGCTCGAAACGGCGGCCCATGAAGCACTGCAACTGCTCGTCCAGGCTGCCGCCGGCGGTCAGCGCTTCGGCCAGCACCACGGCATCTTCGATGGCCATGCCCGCACCCTGCCCCAGGTGCGGTGTGGTGGCATGGGCCGCATCGCCAATCAGCAGCACGCGGCCGCGGTACCAGGGCTCGTCGACGAACACCGCCTCCAGTGGCTTGTAGACGACCTCTGCGCTGTCACGGATCTGTTCGCGCAGCTCACCGATCAACCCGCCAAACCCCGCCAGGCGCTGGCGCAGGCCAGCAGCAAGCCCGGCCGGGTCCATCCACGGGTTGCCCGGTTCGTGGGAGGTGGTGAACAGGTACATCAGGTTGTCGGCCAGCGGCACCAGCCCAGCATTGCCCGAGGGGCCCTGGTAATTGGCCAGGTGGTCGATACCGGCTGCGCGCGGGAAGTTGTGGCGCCACACCGACTGGCCGGTGAATTGCGGCTGGTAGGCATCACCGAACAGCAAACCACGGATCTTCGAGTACAGGCCATCGGCACCGACCACCAACGCATAGCGCCCCTGGCGGCCATCGCTGAACAGCACGTCCACACCAGTGGCATCCTGCTCGAAGCTCTCCACAGAGGTGCCCAGGCGCACTTGGGTACCGAGTTCGATGGCGGTTTCGCTCAGCACCTTGTGCAAGGCACGGCGAGAGATACCGACGTTGGCCGGGTACTGCGGGCCGGCCAGGCGCTGCCCCGGAATACGCGCCAGCTGGTGGCCTTCAGTGGTGTAGATGGCTACGTCCTCGAAGGCGTAGGCCGCGCTCAGGTAGGCATCGAGCACCCCCAGGCGGTGCATCTCGCGCACCACGTTGCTCTGCTGGATGATGCCGACGCCGTAGACGGTCCACTCGGTCTTGAGTTCGACCAGGTCGACCGCCATCCCCTTGCGGCGCAGCGCGATGGCGGCGCACAGCCCGCCAATCCCGCCGCCCACGATCAGTACGTTGCTCACAGTATTCATGGCATCCCTCACGTCTTGTTCTTGTTGTTCGCCGCAGCGTGGGCGGCGGGCATTTCCTGTGCCTTGGGCACAGCTTCCCGGCAGCGCCGGGCTTTGACCAATCGAGTCCTGGGATGCGACCTATCACGCGGCGCGATACCTCAGGGGTGCAACTGTTGCAGCGGCACTACCAGCCAGCCGTCCACCTCGCGGTGATCAAGCGCCTGCAGCGCATCGCCACGGCAAGGGCCGTGAACGCAGGTGCCATCGTCAGGCCGAAAGCGTGCGCCATGGGCGTAGCAGACCACCCACTGGCCATCGGCACTGAGGAAGCGGTCCTTGCGGTACTCCAGCGGTACCAGCAGGTGCGGACACAGGTTGCGGTAAACACGCACAACGCCGCGGTGCCGCAGGGCGAACAGGCTGTCTGCCCCCCTGCCCTGCGGGTCGAAGCCGCGTGCCTTGCCCTCGCCCAGTTCCGCGAGCGGGCACAGCGCCACGCAAGGCACAGCTCAGGGCTGCTTTGGCGGTGGGCCACCGGGCGCCCACTTCTCCCGCGAAGCGAAAAGGAACAGCTGCGAGTTGTCGGCCGACATCGGTGCCTGGCGCGCCGCCCACTCATCGTCATGCTTGTCCATGTCGGCGTCGTACTCGATGTGGCAGCCCAGCGGGCTGTTGAAGTACCAGAACCAGTTCGAGCCCAGCAGGTGACGGCCCGGGCCCCAGAAACTGGTCCAGCCCTTTTGCTGGAAGCGATTGCCGGCCAGCAGCACTTCCGTGCCGCTGCCCATATGGAAGGTGAAATGCTCGCAGCCCTGCATGTGTGGCGGCGTCTGGATCATGAACAGGCAGTGGTGATCGTCCATGCCAGCGGTGCGCATGAACGGGCCGACGCCGATGAAGCTGTCAGTGGTGACGAAGCCCAGGCGGTCGCGATAGAAGGCTTCGCCTTTGGCCGCATCGGGCACGAAGTACACCACATGAGACAAGGTGCGCGGCTGCGCTGGCATGTCCAGCGTGATGCCCAACTGGTTGAGGGGGCGCTGCGGCGCGCTACCGGGAGCGTTGGTGAGGTCGGCCGGCGCCTGGAAGCTGCGTCTGCAGGAGACCTGAAAGGCGATGGCAAAGCCCAGGTCGTCGACACTGTGCAGCACACCCTGCTCGTCACGGCGCACCTCGCGGTCGCGCCCCAGCTCGTCGGCGATGGCCTCAAGGTCCTGCGTCGCTGCCACGCCATAAACGGTTTCACGCAGCGATGGGGCCGGGCCCAGCGCCGGCGGCAGGTGGGGGTCATCGCCGTGACGGATGATGATCGCAGTGCCGTCGAGCGCTTCGAAACGGCCACCGTCGGCATCCAGTTGTACGGCTGTAAGGCCGTAATCACGCAGGCAATCGGCGCAGGCCTGGATATCGTCGACGCCGAATACCAGTGCGTCGAGTCCAAGAATGTTCATGGCTACCACTCCATTGAAATTGTTGTTCGGTGCCAGCCAGGGTCACCGGTAGCAGGTCGGCGCGGCGGGCAGGCCGCTCGACTGGAGGGCAGATTGCTGGCTGATCGGCCAGGCTGACCAATCGCGAGTCAGGATGCGAGGCATCGGTAATCGCGATACCTGTGCGCAAGCCCATGGCGCCTGGCGCTGGCTCGGCTGGACAGCGGATAGGCCTTGACGTATCGGCAATGCGGCGGGAAGGTATCGCGAAAATAACTACAAGAACCGTGAGCTATCACCATGCGCTTTCACCACCTGGATCTGAACCTGCTGGTCGCACTGGATGTCCTGCTCGAGGAGCAGAACATCACCCGTGCCGCTGAACGCCTGCACATGACGCAATCGGCCACCAGCGGGGTGCTGGGCCGCTTGAGAACGTTTTTCGAGGACGAACTGCTGGTGCAGGTCGGCCGCAAGATGCAGCCCACACCCTATGCACTGGAGCTGGCCCAGCCGGTGCGCGAGGTGCTGCTGACCATCCGCTCCTCGATTACCGCCAAGCCGGTGTTCGACCCCTCGAGCAGCAAACGGCACCTGCGCCTGGTGACCTCGGACTACCTGATCAGCGTGCTGTTCGCCCAGGTCATCCAGAAAATCCACCTTCAGGCGCCGCACATCACCTTCGAAATGATCAGCCCCGGTGACAACAGCGCCGAGCTTTTGATGCGCGGCGAAGTCGACATGATGATCGTGCCCGAGCGTTACCTCATCGATGGCCACCCGTCGCAGCTGTTGTTCGAGGAAGACCACGTGTGCGTGGTCTGGCGCGACAATCCGCAGGTCGGCGAGAGCCTGACGCTGGAGCAGTACATGCAGATGGGGCATATCTCGGTGGGCTTTGGCCGTAACCGGCACCTGAGCATCGAGGACTGGTTCATGAACCAGTACGGCTTCAACCGCCGCCTGGAAGTGATTACCAACGACTTCAACACCCTGCCGCAGCTGCTGGTAGGCACCCCCCGCGTGGCCACCATGCACCGGCGCCTGGCGCAGCTGTATGCCCGCTACCTGCCCCTGCGCATCCTGCCGCCACCGGTGAAGATCCCGGTGATGCGCGAATTCATGCTCTGGCACCGCAGCATGGAGGGTGATCCCATGCACCGCTGGTTGCGTGAACGCATCAGCGACTTCATTCAGCACGTCGACCAGCAACCCGACGCCCTGCTCGCCAGCGCCTGAGCGGCAGCCATCGCCCCGGCCGGCGCAACGTCGCCGGGGCATCGCGTTTGGCGATACCTCGCATCCTTGTTCACGATTGGCCCCACCTCGCCGTGTCTGCGTACCTTGCCTTCGGACAGCGCCTTGCGTACCTGTCGCAATTGTCAGGCGCCGGACTCAACGACCGCAGAAGGACAACAACAATGTTCCGTTACTTCCCCACCAACTATGTCTGGAATCTCTCGGTGGACCTGGCCATCGAAATGGGCGCCCGCCTGGGCGAGATCGAAGCGATGTGCGCGCCGCTGCAGGAGGCGGCCCTGCAACCCGACGCCGCCGGCACCCAGGCGTTTCGCGAAACCTGGTCGAAGATGGCCGACAAGCTCTGCGCCCTGGCCGAAGAAGACGAGGCCGCAGGCCGATGCCTGTCCGCTGGCGAAAAATACAACCGCGCTGCCACTTACTACCTGACCTGCGAACGCCTGCAGGCGCATGGTGCGCCAGGGCGCGAGGCCCTGTACCAGCGTTTTCTCGAGACCTTCGCCCGCGGCATCGACCTGTCCAGGGAAAACTGCGAGCGAGTGGAAATCCCCTACGAAGGCGAGCATCTGAGCGGGCTGCTCGTGCGCGCCGAAGGCACGACCGGCCCGGCACCACTGCTGGTGCAGGTCAACGGGCTGGATTCGACCAAAGAGATGAAGTACCGCGTCGGTCTGCCAGCGTGGCTGGCCAAACGTGGCGTGTCCTCGCTGATCATCGACCAACCCGGCACGGGCGAGGCGTTGCGCCTGCAAGGCCTGACCGCGCGTTACGACAGCGAGCATTGGGCCAGCCGCGTAGTGGACTGGCTGGAAACCCGCCCGGAAGTCGACCCCAAGCGCATCGGTATGGAAGGGGTATCGCTGGGGGGGTACTACTGCCCACGTGCGGTGGCCTTCGAACCGCGCTTCGCCTGCGGTGTGGTGTGGGGCGCCAACCACGACTGGCGGGATGTACAGAAGCGTCGCCTGGAGAAGGAAGGCGACTTCCCGGTGCCGCATTACTGGGCGCACGTGTGCTGGGTCTGGGGCGCCAAGGATATGGACGAATTCATGACCATTGCCGAAAACGTGCACCTTGATGGCGTGCTCGACCGCATTCGCGTCCCCTTCCTGGTGACCCACGGCGAAAAGGACTCGCAGATCCCGCTCAAGTGGGCCCATCGCACCTACGAGCAGTTGGTCAACAGCCCCAAGCGCGAATTGAAGGTCTTCACTGAGCGCGAAGGCGGCGTGCAGCATTCAAGCTTCGACAACAGCATCAATGCCGGCCAGTTCATCGCCGACTGGGTTGCCGAAACGCTCGGCGGGCATACCGCCTGAACCCTTGCTGGTGAAGGTGCCGGGGCAGCCTTTATGGCGACTGCCCCGGTGCCTGTCAGCGGTTCATGCCGTCATCAGGCCGGTGCCCGCGTACCGTGGAATGATGCGATCCGCCACCCCTTCTCCCGTTTGACCCAAAGCTGCGTGGCGAAACCTTCGGCGCGCACCGGTTCGCCGCCGCCGCGTTTTTGCAGCAGGTTGCATTGCACCCCGCTCATCAGCGCCAGCCCGTCGGCAAACACCCGCACCGTCAGCTCACCGCGATCCACGGCCAGGTAGCGCACGGCATTGCGGGCATAATCCAGGTACTGTCCTTTGTCCTGCACCAGCCCCGTGGTGTGGACATAAAGCAGATCATCGTCGAACAGCACCTCGAGCTGCTCATGGTCCTCGTGGACCAAGGCGCGCTGGCGTTCGGCTTCAAGGCTCAGCAACTCATCACGAATAGCCTTCATGGTACTTCCTTCAGGATTGATTGAGCGGCACATCCTCACCTCACCCCCAGCATAAGGAACAATCGTGGATATCCATGCCTGCCATCGACACTGACGATACCTGGCCATTGCCCCCTGCCGGCCCGGGCAACCCGGCAGGCACAGGGGTTGCGGCAGGTATCGATGCCATCAATGGGTGGCCAACGACAGGATCTGATGGTGCCTGCCGCCGCAGGCACATAGCCTGCCGGAAACAACAAGACGAGTAGAACCCGACCATGAGCGCCCTGCACCTTCACTGCGCCACCCTGTTCGATGGCGCCAGCCTTCAGGCACGCCAGCAACAGACGCTGATCATCGAAAACGGCCTGATACGCCATGTTGGCGCGACGGCCCAGGCGCCACGCCCATTGCCCGGTGACCGCGAAGTGCGCGGCGACTTCGTCATGCCGGGGCTGGTAGACGTGCACACCCACCTGGCGTTCGGCAACGCCCAGAGCGAGGAAGACATCGACATCTGGACCAGCGACGAATTCCGCGCCTTGCGCGGCATGTTCTTCGCCCAGCACGTGCTGGCTGCCGGGGTCACCTCGATGGTCTGCCCGGGTGACAGCGGCCAGCTCAGCATCGCCGTGCGCAACACGGTCAACGCCGGGCTCTTCGAAGGCCCGCGCATCGCGGCAAGCAGCCGCGTGATCACCAACCGGCAAAGCCTCAACGACTGGTTTCCCAGCCGCGTCGGCGCACCGGAATACTTCACCGCTGCGCTGGTCACCAGCCGTACCGAAGCCATCGCGCAGATCCGCAAACAGGCCAAGGATGGCGTCGACCTGATCAAGATCGCCATGGACGGTACGCACCGCCGTCCCAACGGTGAAATCATCGCCGCCTTCACAGCCGATGAAACCCGCGAAATGGTCGACGAAGCGCACCGCCTCGGCTGCCGGGTAGCGACGCATGCCTACGGCCGCGAAGCCGTGATGTACGCGGCCAAGGCAGGCGTCGATCTGGTCTTTCATGCCTTCTACATGGACGACGCCTGCATCGAAGCACTTCTGGAGGCAGGCAGCGTGCTGGCGCCCACCATGACCTTCCCACAGAACACCGTAGATTTCTGCCAGCCCCACGACCCGGCGGTGACCACAGGCTACGCCGGCTACTGTGCCCGCACGCTGGAACTGGGCACGCCGGTGCTCAAGCGCGCCAAGGCGGCCGGTATTCCGTTCGCCTGCGGCAGCGACAGCGGTTTTGCCGTTACCCCTTACGGTGAGTGGCATGCGCGTGAACTGGAGTTGCTGGTCACGCGCCTGGGCTTCACCCCGGCACAAGCGCTGCACGCTGCGACCAATGTCGGCGCACGCCTGATGCCACGCGGTGAAACGCTCGGCACCCTGGAGCCAGGCAAACAGGCCGACCTGTTGATCCTCGACGGCTCGCCGCTTGACGACATCCGCATCCTGCAAGACCGCAACCGCCTGCAGGCGGTGTACAAGGCAGGCCAGCCGGTGCGCCTGCAACGCACGCCCTACAACCCTAAGCAGGTCTCGGACTTCAACTCCCTGAAATGGACCGAACTCTACACCCGCGACCGTGTAGCCGAACTTGGCAAATGGAGCCAGTGACCATGCAGACACTCGATTTCGAAACCGCCGCGCGGCTTGCCGCGTCTACGCTGCGACACGCCCGGGCCTTGGGCGTGCGGCCTTTGGCAGCCGCCGTGCTCGATGCTGCAGGCCACCCGCTGGCGCTGTTGCGCGATGAGCAGGCCAGCGCCTTGCGCCCACAGATCGCCACCGCAAAAGCCAGCGGCTGCCTGGGTATGGGCTTCGGTGGCCGGGAGCTGGCAAGGCGCGCTCAGGTAATGCCAGCATTCTTCGACGCGATCAACAGCCTGACCCAAGGCCACGTGATCCCAGTACCCGGCGGTGTTCTGCTGCGCGACACCGAGGGGCACCTGCTGGGGGCAATCGGCGTCAGCGGTGACACCTCGGACAACGATGAGCGTTGCGCCTTGCTGGCCATCGAAGAGTTGGGCCTTGTCGGTGACACGGGCGACCTTCAGGCGTGATCTACCCCGGCCGCCTGCTCGGTCAGCACCTGTCGCAGCCAGCTCAGGGCCGGGTCGGATGCTTGTTGCGGGTGCCATTGCACCACTTGCACAGCCACCGGGAAGGCGATGGGCGATGGCAGTACCCGTAGCTGATGATGACGCGCCAGCCCTTGGGCCTGGCGCCGAAACAACGTAGCGATGCGCGGCGTACCGGCGACGAAGTCGCCCATCAGCGCGAAACTCTGCACCGCCACGGCCACACGCCGCTCGATGCCGATTTCACGCAGGTGCTGGGTGTCGAGCGAGAGGTTCTGGCCATCGGTGAACTCGCGCACGACATGCGCGGCTGCACAGAACTCAGCCAGGCCAAGGCCCGCCTGGTAAGCCACTGCATGCGCGCAAACAACGCAGCACAGCTCATCCTCGAGCAACACTGAGTGGGGGTAGCGCGGGTTTATGCGCCGCTGGGGCACGACCACCAGGTCGCTGCGGCGATAGTCCAGTGCCTCGGCAACCACGTCACCGTCACGCGACAGCGGCAGGTCGCGAACCGTCAGCGATATGCCGGGCGCCAGGCGCGCCAGTACACGGCTGAGCGCAGGCATGACAGTGGCCGCCACATAGTCCGACGCCACCAGGGTAAAGCGCCGCTCACAGCGGCCGGGGTCGAAGTCCAGGGACGTCTGCACCACCTCCCCGACCAGGCTTAGTGCCTTTCGCACTCTGGGTGCCAGCTGCCGCGCCAAGGCACTGGGCTCAAGGCCGCGCCCGAGCGGGATCAGCAGGGGGTCCTGAAAATGTTCGCGCAGGCGCCCCAGCGCAGCGCTGGTGGCAGACTGGCCAAGGTTGAGGCGCTGCGCCGCCCGGCTGACGCTGCACTCCTCGAGCAGCACATCCAGGGCGACCAGCAGGTTGAGATCAAGACGTCGATAGCGCATGGGCAACTTATACCCGACAGGGGTGTGCTCACGATGCGGTTTTCGCACTACCAGGTATCGCCCTGCGCGATACATCGGGCTGCATCGCAGCAGTAGCCGCGTTCAGGCCTTGCCAATCTCCGGCACCAGCATCCACTCCGCGCTGTCGTTCCACACATCCATGCGCACGATCTTGCCCGCCTTCACTTCGAAGCGGTCCAGATAACGGTTGCCGGAAAAGCTGCGGCCATCCGGCCACTGCCCGTACAGCGTGCCATTGGAATACACCACGGTGTGGTCCTCGCGCTCGCACCAGTCGAACTGCCCCAGCTGCTTTTTCACCCAGGTGTAACGCGCGCCGTTGAACGCGGTGATGTCGGTCGGGGTGGGCATCGCGCGGCCGCCGGTAAAGGTGATGCGCACGTCGTCGCTCATGAACGTGGCGGCGCGCACCGGGTCGGGGGCCATGGAGGCGGCGAGGAAGTCGCGCACGATCTGTACGGCGCTGTTGCTTTCGGTCATTGCAAGTCTCCGAGGGTGTCCAGAACGGGGCGTCGGCCCCGAACGATGCCTTGATGCAGTGCACGCGAGGGCGCTGAAGCCAAGGCGTAAGCCCCAAAACACGGGGTGCCCGAAGTATTTTCCAAATGGCACCTGTTTTGCTAGCACATTTTTATAAATTGCTAGCAATCAAGAGTTCGAACCATGTTCAGCCGTTCCTTGCTACGTCGCTGGCTGCCCTGCGCAGCCTTTTCCCTGGCCTGCTGCACAGGCTGGGTACAGGCTGCCGAGCCGATCAAGGTGGGCCTGGTGGCCGCGTTATCGGGGCAGTCGGCCAAGTCCGGCGAGGCCCTTACCCGGGGCCTCACCCTGGCCATCGACGAAATCAATGCCAAAGGCGGGCTGCTGGGCCGCCCGGTGGAGCTGGTGCGCCGCGATGACGAAAGCAACCCGGCCAAGGGCATGCTGGCGGCGCGCGAGCTGATCCAGCGGGAGAAGGTCAGCGTGCTGTTCGGCGGCCTCGACACCCCGGTGTCGCTGGCCATCGTGCCGTTGGCCAACCAACTGAAAACGCCGTTCATGGGCATCTGGGCGGCAGGCACCAAGATCACCGAGAACGGCGCGAAGGACAACTACGTGTTCCGCGTGTCGGCGGTGGATGAACAGGTGGATGAAGCGCTGGTCGCCTATGGCCTGCGCCAGGGCATGAAACGACCGGGTTTGATCCTGGCCAACAACCCTTGGGGCGAGTCGAACCTGGCAGGGCTCAACGCGGCCCTCGCCCGCCGCGACATGGCCCAGGCACCGGCCGAGCGCTTTGAAGACAGCGACCTGGACATGGTGCCGCAACTCACCCGCCTGAAAAGCGCAGGTGTCGACACCCTGCTGCTGGTCGGCAACGTCGGCCCGTCGGCGCAGGTGGTCAAGTCGCTCCAGCAGATGGGCTGGAACGTGCCGGTGGTGTCGCACTGGGGCCCGGCCGGCGGCCGCTTTGGCGAGCTGGCCGGGCCAGACGCCGGGCGCGTGCACTTCATCCAGACCTTTGTCTTCAGCGCCCACAACAGCGCCCGCGGCGATGCCTTGCTGGCCGCACTCAAGCAGCGCTACCCACAGGTCAAGACCCTGGCCGACGTAACCCCGGCCGTGGGCATCGCCAACGCCTACGACGCCATGCACCTGGTGGGCCTGGCGATCGACAAGGCCCAGGACACCCAAGGCACGAAGGTGCGTGACGGCTTTTATGCCATCAGCGACTACGACGGGCTGATCAAACACTACCAGCAGCCGTTCAGCGTTGACCGCCACGATGCCCTGGGCCCTGACGACTACATTTTCAGCCGCTTCGATGGCGACACCATCGTGCCCGTGACGCCCTGAGCGGAGACCCTCGACATGATCACCACCGCACTGGTCAGCGGCCTGGGCCTGGGCAGCATGTATGCGCTGCTGGCTTTGGGCTTTCACCTCACCTATGCCGTGTCGCGCACGGTCAACTTTGCCCAGGGCAGCGCGATGATGGTCGGCGCCGTGCTGGGCTACAGCCTGGCGGTGACCTGGGGCTGGCCGCTGTGGCTGGCACTGCCCACTACCCTGCTGCTGTGCGCGGTGCTGGGCCTGGCCATCGAGCGCTTTCTGGTGCGGCCCTTCCATGCCCGTGGCTCGGACGCCTGGCTGATGGCGACGGTGGCGGGCGGGCTGCTGCTGGACAACCTGGCGATGTTCACCTTCGGCAAGGAGCCGCGGCAGTTCGGCAGTGCCCTGACCAGCCTGCGTCTGGACCTGGGCGACAGCAGCCTGAATGCCGTGCAACTGGCCATCCCGCTGGCCGGCGCGGCGGTGGCGGCCACACTTTACTGGGTGCGCAGACGCACGCAACTGGGCTTGCGCCTGGAAGCCTGCGTGCAGAACCCACGGGCAGCGCGGTTGATGGGCATCGAAGTGAACCGCGTGGTGGCGGCGGCCTTTGCCCTGTCGACCGTGTTCGCGGCGCTGGCGGGCCTGCTGATCGCACCGCTGTACAGCGTGCACGCGGACATGGGCACGCTGTTCGGTCTGAAGGCTTTCGCCGTGGCCATCCTGGGCGGCATCGCCAGTGCCGGTGGGGTGTTTGCCGCAGGCCTGCTGTTTGGCCTGCTCGAGGCGGTGGTCACGCTGTATTTCGGCTCTGCGTTCACGCAATTGCTGTGCTTTGCACTGGTGATCGTGGTGCTCGCGGCACGTCCTGATGGCCTGTTCGGCCGCAAACTCTGGGTAAAGGTATGACCATGCGCGAGCGACTCGCCCCCCTCGGCCTGGCCCTGTTCGGGGTCGCCTGCCTTGGCCTGGCACTGGGCCTGGACAGCTACTGGCTGTTGATCCTGACCTTGTACGCGCTGGCGGTCACCGTCGGCGTGGGCCTGAACATCCTGATCGGTCTGTCCGGGCAGATGTCCTTCGGGCACATCGCCTTCTATGCCATCGGTGCCTACCTGTCAGCACTGCTGACGCTGGCCGGCCTGCCGCTTTCGGCCGCCCTGCCCCTGGCCGGCCTCGGCTGCGCGGTGCTGGGTGGCTTGCTGGCGATCCCGGCGCTACGGGTCAGCGGGCCTTACCTTGCGATGATCACCATTGCCTTTGCGCTGGTGGTGCACAACGGTCTGATCGAGTGGCGCAGCGTCACCGGAGGGGCCAATGGCCTGATGGGCATCCCGCTGCCTGAACTCGGCACGCTGGACCCGGCGCTACTGCTGGCACTGGCTTCGGTGCTGCTGATGCTGGCCGCACTGGTCTTCTACTGGAGCCTGCAACGCAGCGGCTGGGGCCTGGCTATGCGTGCGGTGAAGGCTTCGGAAATTGCCGCGCGTTCACTGGGGGTCAACCCGGTGCAGACGCGGACCCTGGCCTTTGCCCTGTCGGCAGGCCTGGCGGGGGCGGCCGGGGCACTGGTAGCGCCGGTGCTGATGTTCATCAACCCGGCGGCGTTCCCGTTCTCGCAGTCGATCCTGTTCGTTCTGGCGGTGATCGTCGGTGGCGCCGGCATGCTGTTCGGGCCAGTGCTCGGTGCACTGGTGATCGTGCTGCTGCCCGAATTGCTGGCCGACTTTGCCGAGTACCGCTTGCTGGCATTTTCGGTTTTGCTGCTGGCGGTACTGTGGGCTGCACCACGCGGTGTGCTGGGCAGCCTGACCAAGCGCTTCTGGCGGCCGCGATACGAGCCAGTCACGGCACAGCCCGACACGGCAGCGCTGCAGGCGTTCTTCGCCGGTGGTGCGCAGCATGGGCTGAAGGTCGAGGGCATCGGCATCCGTTTCGGCGGTGTGCAGGCCGCGCAGCAGGTCAGCCTGCAGGCTGTACCTGGCAGCATCACCAGCCTGATCGGGCCCAATGGTGCGGGCAAATCCACGGTGCTCAACCTGATCAGTGGTTTCTACCGCACCGACACCGGCTCGATCCAGCTGGGCGGGGAGCTGGCCGGGCAGCCGGCCTGGCGCATCGCCCGCGCCGGTATCGCCCGTACGTACCAGACCACCCAACTGTTCGGTGAGCTGAGCGTGCTTGAAAACCTGCTGCTGGCCTTCCAGCAAGGGGCCATCGAGCGGCCCTGGCCATGCCAGCAGGCCACACGCAAAGCCATGGCCATTGAGTTGCTGGCGCTGGTCGGCTACCGCGGCAACCTGCACGTCGTCGCCGATGACCTGCCCCACGTCGACCGCCGCCTGGTCGAGATCGCCCGGGCCCTGGCCAGCCGGCCGCAGGTGCTGCTGCTCGACGAGCCTGCCGCCGGCCTCGGCCGGCAGGACACCGACCGCCTGGCCACGCTGCTGCAACGCCTGGCCGCCTTCAACCTGGCGATCATCCTGGTCGAGCACGACATGCCGCTGGTGATGGCAGTGTCGCAAAGGCTACTGGTGCTCGACGCCGGCAAACCGATCGCCTGGGGCACACCTGAACAGGTGCGCGCTGACCCGCGGGTGATTGCCGCGTACCTGGGGGGCACCGAGTACCAGGCCCAGCCGCGCGCGCAAGCCTGGGCAGGCTCGCGTGATGCCGTGCTGCACGTGCGCGACCTGTGCATCGACTATGGCGCGGCGCCAGTGGTCGAAGGTGTCGACCTGGTGGTCAACCCGGGCGAGCTGATCGCCATTCTGGGCGCCAATGGCGCCGGCAAATCGAGCATCCTGCAGGCCCTTGCCGGCCTGCACCGGCCGCGCGGCGGCAGCATCGTGCTGGACAACCGCAGCATCGAAAGCCTGGATGCCAGCCAGATCGCCCGCCTTGGCCTGGCCCTGGTCCCTGAAGGCCGGCAGCTGTTCGGCCAGTTGAGCGTGCGCGAGAACCTGCTGCTGGGGGCCAATGTGCGCCAGGATGCCGTCGATGCCGACGCCGAGATTGCCGCGATCCTCAAACGCTTCCCCCGCCTGCGCGAGCGTATCGACAGCCCGGCCGGGCTGCTCTCGGGCGGTGAGCAGCAGATGGTCGCGATCGGCCGCGGGCTGATGGCCAAGCCGCGCATCCTGCTGCTCGACGAACCGTCCCTGGGCCTCTCCCCGGCGATGATCGGCGAGCTGTACGACGCCCTCGCCGCCCTGCGCGACGAAGGGGTGACGTTACTGCTGGTCGATCAGATGGCCAACCTGGCACTGCAGGTGGCCGACCGTGCCTACGTGCTGGAAACAGGCCGTATCGTCAAACAGGGCAGCGCCGAGCAACTGCGCGGCGACCCACAACTGGAAGCCGCCTACCTGGGCACAGGAGCCGCCGCATGAACCACCTGGAACTGATCAATGTGCGCCTGGGCGACGGCCCGGCACTGAGCCGCCTGCTGATCGAAGACGGCCGGTTCGTGGCCCGGCTGAGCCGGCCGGCGCCCAAACTCGACCTCGGCGGCCGGCTGGTGTTGCCCGGCCTGATCGAAACCCATATCCACCTGGACAAGGCCTGCATCCTTTCGCGCTGCCAGCTGCGCGAAGGCACGCTGGCCGAAGCCATCGCCCAGACCCGCCTGGCCAAAGCCGATTTCACCGAGGCCGATGTGTACGCGCGCGGCGCGGCAGTGCTGGAGCAAGCCATCGTGCAAGGCACCACGCACATGCGTACCCATGTCGAGATCGACCCCGGCATCGGCCTGACCGGCCTGCGCGCCATCCGCAGGCTGCAGGCTGATTACGCCTGGGCCGTGACCCTGGAGATCTGCGTGTTTCCGCAGGAAGGCATGCTCGACAACCCCGGGACCGAAGCGCTGTTGTGCCAGGCCCTGGACGAAGGCGCCGAAGTGCTGGGCGGCTGCCCTTACACCGACGCCGACCCGCCTGCACAGATCCGCCGGCTGTTCGAACTGGCGGTGGCCTACGATCGCGACCTGGACCTGCACCTGGACTTCGACCTGCAGGTCGCCGGCATGACCCTGGGCGAGGTGATCCGCTGCACCCACCAGCATGGCTGGCAGGGCCGGGTCACCGTTGGCCATGTGACCAAGCTCTCGGCACTGCCGCAGGCCGAACTGATGCGTATGGGCCACGCCTTGGCCGAAGCCGGCGTGCAGGTCACCTGCCTGCCGGCCACCGACCTGTTCCTCACCGGCCGTGACCGCTTCCATGACAAGCCCCGGGGGCTGGCACCGCTGGCGCAGTTGCATCAGTGCGGGGTGACCTGTTCGTTGTCGAGCAACAACATCGGCAACCCCTTCACGCCCTACGGCGATGCCTCCCTGGTGCGTCAGGCCAACCTGTACGCCAACGTCGCCCAACTGGGCACGCCGCAGGAACTACTGCTGTGCCTGGGCTGGATCTCACGCCAGTCGGCGCGCCTGCTGCGCCTTGCCGACTATGGCCTGGAACCGGGTTGCCGAGCCGACTTCGTGGTGTTCGATGCACCCTCGCCGGCCGAGGTGATCGGCCGTATCGCCGCGCCGCTGATGGGTTTCAAACAGGGCCGGCAGACCTTCAGCCGGCCACCCGCCGAGCTGTTCCCGGCACAGCTCACAGCCCTGACAGTGCCTGACGCAGGTTGACCTCAGGCGCAGCTACATCCTCGAGGGCCAACTGGCCCTCGAGCTCGTCCAGGTGCGCGATCATTTCGTCCACGGCCGCCTGGGTATTGCCGGCGCGCAACGCATCGATGATCGCCTGGTGCTCGTCCGAGGCACAGGGCGGGCTGTCACCACGCTGGTAAAGGGCGACGATCAGCGAGCTGCGCACCATCAGGTTGCCGAGGATGTCGGCCAGCACCTGGTTACCGCTTACCTCCCCCAGCAACAGGTGAAACTCGCTGAGTTCGCGGACGATGGCGCGGCGATCGGTGCTGGCAGTGGCTGCGCGCTCGTTGTGCATGTGCTGTTCGATGCGCACCTGATGCTCGGCGACATGGGCCGGGGTGATGGCCTCGACGATCGCCCGCTCCACGGCGCGGCGTGCGGCGAAGATTTCCCGTGCTTCGCGGGCACTGGGCTGGGCCACGGTGGCGCCGCGGTTGGGCTCGATGTCGACGATGCGCTGCATGGCCAGGCGTTGCAGCGCAGCCTGCACATGGTTGCGGTTGGCCTGCAGGGTCTCGACGATGTGCGCCTCGACCAGCCGCACGCCAGGGCGCAGGCGATGCTGGGCAATGGCCTTGGCGAGCATCTCGGCGATGCGCTGGACTTCTTGTTGCTTGCTGCTGACCGTCTTGCCTTTCATCGAGACCTCTAAACCCTCAAACGCATTGGGCCGGCATTATCCGCCGGGCCAGGCATTGCGGCAATCGGCGCGGTTCAGTCCTGCTGGCCAAGGGCGCTGCCCTGGCTGCGCGGGTCGTAGGCAGCGGTGCGCTGGCCGTCAGGGCCGATGGCGATCACGCCGGCCAGGCCCATCAACGGGCTGAGCGCAGGCGTGGTCTCGACCTGGTGGCCCCGGTCGGCCAGCCCCTGCACCACCGATTCGCCGATATCGGCCTCCAGCTTGAGGTTGTCGGTGCTGTCGAAGAAGCTGCGCCCAAGCAGAAAGCGCGGTGCACGCAATGCCACCTCGGCAGGCTGCTGGTAGTCGATCAACTGGGTGGCAAGCACCATCTGCGTCTGGGGTTGGCCGTCACCCCCTTGGGTGCCGAAGAACCAGCGGCGCCCATCATCGACCAGGTAGGCCGACGGGTTGAGTGTGTGCGCCGGCCGCTTGCCGGGCGCCCAGGCATTGCGGTGCCCCGGCTGGGGGCTGAAACCTGCCGCACGGTTGTGCCAAAGGATGCCGGTATCGCCCAGGATGCAACCGGAACCGAAATCATGGAACAGGCTTTGGATCAGGCAGGCGCTGCGCCCGGCGCGGTCGGTGGCGGCCATCCACACAGTGTCGGCAGGTTGCCCGGGCTCGCCCCAGGGCGTCGCCCGCTGCTCGTCAAGGGTCGCGGCAGGCTGAGCAAGCGCGTGCTCGAAGTCCCAGCCGCTGGCGAGCGGGTCATGCAGTTGAGCGTTGCGCTGCAGCAGGCCCTGCTTGATGGCTTCGACCAGCAGGTGGTAGTAGCGCGGCGTGCCGTTTTCGCCCAGGTTCACAGCCTGCAGGGCAGCCATGGCGCGCAGCGTGTACAGGCCTTGGGTGGGTGGCGCGACGTTGTACAGCCGGCCGTTGCGATAGCGTATGGAGATAGGCGCCGCCAGGCAGGCCCGGGTGGCGCGCAAGTCTTCGACGCTCAGGCCGCAACCCAGCGCGTCGAACGCCACACCAAAGGCTTCTGCCAGTTCCCCGTGATAGAAGTCGCCTGGGCCACGCCGCGCCAGGTGCTCCAGGCTGTTGGCCAGCGCGGGTTGGCGCAGACGGCCACCCTGGGGCGTACACAATGGCTGCAGGCTGGGCAGTGTCTTGATCAGGCTGGCGCGCTGCCCTTGCCAGAACAGTTGCGAGGGCGATACCTCAACCCCGTCGCGGGCCAACCCTGCGGCGCCAGTCAGCAGGTCGGCCCAGCCCAGCCGCGACCCCCACTGCTCGCTGATTGCCTTGGCCTGCGCCCAACTGGCCATGGCCCCGGCCGTGGTCCCGACCGAGGCCGGCCCACGCAGGCTGATCGCGCCTGCTGCGGGCAAGCGCATCCCGGCCTGGCCGATCCCGATGATGGTGCGTACCTGATCGTCATGGAGCAACCACAGTGCATCGCCACCCAGGCCCGTCATGTGTGGGTACACCGCCGCCAGCACGGCACTGGCGGTGAGCATTGCATCGATTGCGCTCCCCCCGCCGTCGAGCACCTCCAGGCCCGCCGCGCTTGCCAAGGGGTGTGGGGTGCACAGCACGCCACCGCGGGAGTGGGCGACCAGGGACTCGTTCATTGCTAGCTCCTTTTCTGATATTGCTAGCAATCAGCAAGGATCGTTCCCATTTGCCAAAACCGCTTTGAACTAATCCCCACCCCCCGCTCCCTAACCTTGTGCGTTCCCATTGCCACTCACTAGGAAGGTTTGATCACTATGAAAAGCGAACAAGTTGAAGGTGTTGCACAGAAAGTCGCTGGCAAGGCGCAGAGCGCAGTGGGCCGGCTGTTCGAGGACCCGGCCCTGGAGGCAGAGGGTGATGGCCGCCAGGTCGCAGGCCAACTGACCAAAACCTATGGTGACGCACTGAACAACGTCTCCACCTTCGTAAAAGAGAAGCCCATCACCGCCCTGGCGATTGGCGCCGCGCTCACCCTGGTGGTGAGCCGCCTGCTGCGTCGCTGAAGGCCAAAAAGGTCGGTATAAGGGTTGGATGTCCTTCAGATCGAGCGCCGCAAGGGCGGCGCTCGATATCACGGTGCAGCAAAAGCCGGTGACATGCGTGCCTGCACTACCCAAGGAGCATTGATGAACGCTTTCAACCCCCGCAAATTGAAACTCTCGAAATGGACAGCGCGACACCCTGAAAACCGCGAAAAGCACTTCCTGGTGACCGACCTGGAACTGGATGAAGAGGGGCATGTGCTGCGCGTGGAACTGGAAGCGGTGCACAGCAAGCGCAGCCAGTGGCTGGACTGGCGGGTACTGCGTGACCCCGAGGTTTGGCTGATGGGCTGGCAGTGAAAACGGCCTGATCCGCCGCCGCCCCGATCGCGCTCAACACACGTTCCGCAGTCAGCCAAACACCGGCTTCAGCAAGGCCTGCGCCTCATAGAGCGGTGGCAGGTAACGCAGCCGTATCTCATCCATGCTCAGCCGCGATGCATGGGTAGTGATGGTCAGTGTCGCCTTGAGCTGCCCCGCCCGGTCCAGTAATGGCACGCCGATTACGCGCATGCCGACTTCGAACTCCTGATCGACGATGCAGTAGCCCTGCTCGCTCACCTGCTGCAACGTCGCGTCCAGCAGCGCCCTGTCGGTCTGGGTGTAGGGCGTCAGCGGGTGTAGCGGGTTGCGCGCGAAGTAGTCATCGCGCTGCGCCTGATCCAGGGCCGCCAGCCAGACCCGCCCCCCGGCAGTGCAGTACATCGGCACCCGCGAGCCGGGCCGTATCGACAGTGAAGCGATGTGGCTGTAGCGGCTGCGCACCAGGTGGATGATCTCGTCATCGTCGCGTGTGCCCACCGAGACATGCTCCTGGGTCTGCCGCGCCACTTGCTCGACGATCGGGCGCAGCATGCGTGGCAACTGCGCCGAGTCGACATAGGCCTGGCCGATACGCAGGGCCTTGGGGGTCAGCCAGTAGTGGCGATTGTCGGTTTCGGCGAAGCCTTCATGCACCAGGGTCAGCAGAAAACGGCGCGCTGCGCTGGGCGTAAGGCCTGCTTGCCTGGCGGCCTGGGGCACGGTCAGGCGCGGCTGCTCGGCGTTGAACAGCTGCATGAGCGCCAGGCCTTTCTGTAAACCGGCAATCAGGTCGCGGGGGTGAGTCTGGGGTTTGTCCATGCGGTGCACCCGTGAGTGGGGAAAAACGTGCCGCTGAGCAGCGCTGAACAGCGCCTCTACTGCGAATATCGGTTTATCGATGCGATTATCGCATCGAACCGTTGGCAAGCACATTGTGACAACGCCGCCGCCGCATCACCCTGACTTCCATAACAACACCCCTAACGGAAGTCTCCATGATCAAAGGTTCGACAGCGCTGGTCGCCATCGTCGGTTCGCCCATCGCCCAGGTGAAATCGCCTGTAAACTTCAACACCTGGTTCAGCAACAATGGCCTTGACCTGGCCATGCTGCCCATCGACTTGCAGCACGCCGCGCTGGACGCTTTTGTCGACACCCTGCGCGGCTGGCGCAACCTGCGCGGTTGCGTGGTGACCGTGCCCTACAAGCAGGCATTTGCCACCCGCCTGGACGGCCTGAGCGAACGTGCAACAGCCCTGGGCTCGGTGAACGTGGTACGGCGCGAAAACGATGGCCGCCTGTATGGCGACAACGTAGACGGCGCAGGTTTTTTAGGCGCAGCACGCAAGCACGGCTTCGACCCTGCGGGCAAGCGAGTGCTGGCCATTGGTTGCGGCGGGGTCGGCAGTGCCATCGCCTACGCACTGGGTGAGGCCGGGGTTGCCCAGGTCACCCTCAGCGACCCGGAAACGTCTCGCGCCGCAGCACTTGCCGCGCTGCTGGGCAAGACCTTCCCTGGCGTCGGCATCACCACTGCATACAGCACGCTGGACGCCTTCGACCTGGTGGTCAACGCTTCGCCCGTGGGCATGGGCGGCACGGGCGAGCTGCCGCTGCCGGCTGCCCTGCTGGGCACGCTCAAAGCCGCCACGCTGGTGGCCGATGTTGTCACCTCACCGGAGATCACCCCGCTGCTGCAACAGGCGCGCGAACGCGGCTGCGCAGTCCAGACAGGCGCGCAAATGGCCTTTGCGCAGCTTGGCCACCTGGGCGCCTTCATGGGCGTCACGCCGCTGGAGATCTGAGGCCATGCCCCCTATCGAAAACGCGCAACCGGTGTACGACCTGGTCGTGCTCGGCAGCGGCGCCGGTGGCCTGGCTGCCGCCGCCACGGCATCGCGCCTGGGCCTGAAGGTCCTGGTGGTGGAAAAGGCCGAACACTTTGGCGGTACCTCGGCGATCTCCGGCGGAGCAGCATGGTTATGCGGTGAAGTTGCTGCCGGGCAGCCTCGGGACCTTTGCCGGGCTGGGCACCGATGCTTCGGCGAGGGTGCTCGATGGTGCCGGGCAAGCCATACCGGGGCTGTTTGCCGTGGGCAACGACATGCACAGCATCATGGGCGGGCACTACCCCAGTGGCGGCATCACGCTGGGGCCCGGGATGACCTTTGGGTACCTCGCGGGCCTGGCGCTGTGCGGATCACCGCAGCCCGGACAGGCCTGATCAGCTCCTGCCGGAACCGCGCAGTTCTTGAGGTCTGCGCTTTACCTGTGGGAGTCGGCTTGCCGGCGATGGGCCGCAAAGCGGCCCCTTGGCTCAAATCAATGCCAACACCGCCCGGGCCTTTTCCAGTGCCATCCGCGCACGCTGTTCGCCACTGACGCCCTGCTCCAGCAGTTGCCGCGTGGGGATCTCCAGGCTTAACGGAACACTCGCTGGCAACCCGCGCAACAGGCCCGTCAGGTCGGCATCACCCTCCCCCGGAAAACGCCGCTCGTTACGGGCCTGGCGCAAGATTTCATCCATGTCAGCCGGTACCGGCCCAGCCACGTCACACAATTGGGCGTAGCGCATGCGCTGCGGGGCCAGGCGCGCCAGGTCGTCGAGCGACGACCCGGAGCGGTTGAAATGAAAGGCATCCACCAGTACGCAAGCGTTCGGGCGGTCTGCGTTGGCAACGATGCGCATGGCCTGTTGCAGGTCGCGAACGTCGGTCCAGGGCATGAACTCCAGATGCGGGTGAATACCGTAGCCGGCAGCCAGGTCGCACAATTGAGCGAAGCGCTCGGTGAGGCGCGCCTCGCTCGGGTCGTTGCCGGCAACCAGCAGTTCGCTGCCGCCAAGCTCTGCACCGACCGCCAGCATCGGCTCGAAATCGGCCACGCAGGTGTCGGGTTTGAGACGCAGGATTTCCAGGTCCAGGACTTTGATGCCGGTGTCGCGCAAGCGCGCCTGGGTCTGGCGGCGCAGCTCAGCATCGGTAACCAGCGGGAAGTGCTGCTCTTCGCTGGTCGCTGGCAGCAAGCGCAGGCCAACGTGGCTGTAACCGGCACGGGCGGCGGTTTCGACCATTGCCGGGGGTGACAGCTCCAGTACGGTGAGCGCGGCCAGGGAAAAAATTCGGTCAGTCATGCGGGTTACCTGCAGGCAAATGGGTACGGGGCAAAAGAACGCTCACGCGGCTCACACGATTGTCTCTGGCGCGCAAGCCCGGCCGGTGGCGGCCGCCTGGCGGATCGCCTCGATCAACGCCAGGGTGCGGCCACCGTCGGCTGCATCGGTCAATGGCGCTTCCTGCCCACGGGCAACACGGACAAAGTGCTGCAACTGCAGGGTCAATGCCGCCCCCGCCGCAATGCCCGCCTCGCTCTGCAGCAACGGTGTATGCCAACCCGAGTTTGCCTCGGCGTACTGCCAGTGCTTGAGCTGCGGGATGCTCAGCGCTCCCCGGGTGCCGGCCAGCAGGTAGCAGGGTTGGTCCGCCTGGCGTGGATAGACAGGGCTTTCTCCCGAACTCAGCTCCCAGCTCCACGGCGCTGCCACCGCATCGGAGCCGGTCAGGCTGCCCAGCGCACCGTTGGCGAACTCCAGCAGCACTGCCGCGCTGTCCTCGTTGGCAAAGCCGCGCACCTGGTTACGGGTGAACGCCTGCACCTGTACCACCTCACCGCACAGGTAACGCAGCAGGTCGAGGTCGTGGATCAGGTTGGTCAGCAGGAAACCGGCGCCGGGCTCGCGGCGCCATGGGGTGTCGAAATAGCTGTCGGGCTTTTGCAACTGCCACAGCGCGGTGACGTTGACCAACCGGCCCAAGGCCCCTTCGGCGATCACGCCGCGCGCGCTGGCGATCAGCGGGTTGTGCCGCCGGTGGTGGCCGACCAGCACCGGCACGCCGCAGCGGCGCGACGCCTCCACCAGCGCCCGCACTTCATCCAGGTGCACTCCCACCGGTTTTTCTACCAATACCGGCACGCCGGCTTCGACACAATCGAGGGCGGTGGCCACGTGCAGGTTGTTCGGATTGGCCACGATCACGGCCTCGGGGCGCACAACCTCCAGCATCTGCCGGTGATCGGCGAAATACGCCACCCCGCACTCGGCGGCGAAGGCTTCAGCCTGGGGGCCGGGGTCGGCCACCGCGCACAACTGCGCTTGCGGCACCTGGCTCAGATGCTGGTAATGCTGGCGGCCCATGATGCCGGCGCCAATCAGGGCGATGCGAAGGGGTGCGTTCAACGGGCGGTCCTCTTTTCATTGTTGTTCTGGCAACTTCGGAACCCAGTTCCAAAATCAGCTATAGCTAATTTAGAACTGCGGTCCGCTTTGCAAAAGGACGCTGGGCATAGAGTGTGCGGTAATCGACCGGAAAGTTCAGAGGCAGGCCCGTGCTGCCGTGCATGTCAGGCAAACAACTCACTCGCCTGACTGGCTGCCGACAACTCCTCCACCGCCGCCAACAACAACGGCGCCAGCTCCGGCAGGCGTGCTTGCGAAAGGCGCGCACTGGGCCCGGCAATGCTCAGCACGCCAATGACCTCGTTACCCTGCGGCCGACGCACCACCGCAGCCAGGGCCGAGGTACCGACTGCCGAAGTTTGCTCGACCCAGGCATAACCCCGCTCACGGGCGCCCGCCAGGTAGCTCAGCAACTGTTCAGTGGAGCGCGGTGCGTTGGGGCCGAATTGCTCGGGGTCGGCAATGCCCTGGCGCAGGACCATCTGCAGCGCCTCGCCATCGCTCAGGCTGGCCAGCCAGGCATGCCCGGAGGCGGTATAGAACAGGGGCGCATCGCGGCCCATGTCCGGGTCGTAACGCAACCCGGACCGGGCGCCCTGGGATTTGGCGATCCAGGTCTGGCGGGCGCCGTCGATCACGCCCAGGCGCACCAGCTCGCCGCTTTCCTGGGCCAGGCGGTCGAGTATCGGCTGAATGATGTCGGCGCCGCTGCTGGACAGGTAGCGAAAGCCCAGCGCCACCAGCTTGGCGGACAACTGGTAACGGCTGTTGTCACGGTTCTGGCGTACGTAGCCCAGGCGCGCGAGTTCAGCGAGCATGCGATGGGCTGCGCTCTTGGGGATCTGAAGCTGGTCAGCCAGGGTTTGCAGGCCCAGGCCCTGGGGCTCGGCGGCAAGGCTTTCTACAAGACTGAAGGCGCGTTCGATCTGACTACCGGCCATGACAGGGTTTCCTGATAAAGAAGGCAAATTCTGGAAGATGATTCCATATCTCGTTGGCCACCGCAGCTGACCAGCCCTGAAGTGTCCGTTTATCGACCACTACTTGCTGGCGTCACTTGCATCCCGGCGGGTCAACCAAGAAGAATATGGAACCTTGTTCCAATAATAATACCGGAGACCCGCAATGCCCACCGACACCTTGCAAGCCGAATGCGATGTACTGGTCATTGGCTCCGGCGCCGCCGGGCTGGCTGCTGCGGTCACGGCTGCCTGGCATGGGCAGCGGGTTACCCTTGTGGAAAAAGACCCGGTGTTCGGCGGCGCCACTGCCTGGTCCGGCGGCTGGGCCTGGGTGCCGCGCAACCCGCTGGCGCGCCGCGCCGGTATCGAAGAAGACATCGAGCAGCCACGCACTTACCTGCGCAACGAACTGGGCGCGCATTACGATGCGCAGCGCATCGACGCCTTTCTCGAAGCCTGCCCGCACATGGTCGCCTTTTTCGAGAAACACACGGCCCTGCAGTTCGCTGAGGGCAACGCCATCCCCGACATGCACGGCGACACCCCTGGCGCCGCCACCGGTGGGCACCAGGTCATCGCCGCCCCTTATGACGCCCGCGAACTCGGTGCGCTGTTGCCACGCTTGCGCAGGACACTGCGCGAAACCTCGTTCATGGGCATGCCGATCATGGCTGGCGCCGACCTTGCGGCCTTTCTCAACATGACCCGCTCGCCCCGCGCCTTCTGGCATGTGTGCAAGCGCTTCAGTCGCCACCTGTACCACCTTGCCCGCCATGGCCGGGCCATGCACTTGGTCAACGGTGTGGCACTGGTGGCGCGCCTGGCCAAGTCGGCCGAAGACCTGGGCGTGCGCCTGCTTGAGTCTGCGCCAGCCAAACGCTTGCTGATGGAGGACGGCCAGGTGCGTGGCGCGGTGATCGGTACAGCGCAGGGCGACATTACGCTTCGCGCCAAAGCCGTGGTGCTGGCCGCTGGTGGCTTTGCTCACGACCCCGTGCGGCGCCGGCAATTGTTCCCGCGCGATGCCAGTGGCCACGCCAACCTCGCACTGCCGCCGCCGTCGTGCTCCGGCGACGGCCTGCGCCTGGGCGAATCAGCCGGCGGCGTGGTAGCCACCGACCTGAAGTCGGCGGTCGCCTGGGCCCCGGTGTCCAAGGTAGCGCACCGTGATGGCAGCGTCGGCCACTTCCCGCACATCATCGAACGCGGCAAGCCGGGCATCATCGGTGTGCTGGCCAACGGCAAGCGCTTCGTCAACGAGGCGCACGGCTACTACGA
This sequence comes from Pseudomonas sp. p106, assembly GCF_003936645.1. Classification (NCBI taxonomy): domain Bacteria; kingdom Pseudomonadati; phylum Pseudomonadota; class Gammaproteobacteria; order Pseudomonadales; family Pseudomonadaceae; genus Pseudomonas; species Pseudomonas sp. p106. The sequence goes on along the minus strand of NZ_RHQR01000001.1, from coordinate 73,865 downwards.
CTATGTCGCCGCCATGCTCGACGCCGTACCGCAAGACGAGCAAGCTTGCTCCTGGCTGATCTGTGACCACCGCTTCCTGCGCCGGTATGGCCTTGGCCACGCCCGCCCCGCCCCGCTGCCGGTGTGGCCACACCTGCGCAGCGGCTACCTCAAGCGCGGTGTCAGCCTGGAACTGCTGGCCCGCGCCTGCGGCATCGACCCTGCGGGGCTGAGTGCCACGGTGGCCGAGTACAACCGCCACGCGCGCCAAGGCCAGGACCCTGAGTTCGGGCGCGGCAGCACCCCGTTCAACCGCAAACAGGGCGACCCCCAACACAAGGGGCCCAACCCCTGCGTCGCGCCGATCGAGCAAGGCCCGTTCTACGCGGTCAAGGTGCAGCCCGGCTGCTTCGGCACCTTCGCCGGCCTGCGCACCGACGGCCACGCACGTGTGCTGGATGAACACGGCCAGCCCATCGGCGGCCTGTATGCAGCGGGCACCGACATGGCCAGCGTGTTCGGCGGCTGGTACCCGTCCGGGGGTATCAACCTGGGCCCGGCGCTGACGTTCGGTTATGTGGCCGGTCGGCATATCGCCGGGGCCCAGGCGCAGGAGTAAGCCAGCCCGGGGTCAGAACAGCTTTACCGTATAACTGAGAATCAACCGGTTCTCGTCAATGTCCGTGCGGTAGTTCGAGCGGGCCATCACGTTGCGAACCCGCACCCCCAGCCCGGCCAGGGGGCCGCTCTGCACCACATAGGCAAGGTCCAGATCGCGCTCCCGGTCACGCCCCTCGAAGCCCAGGCCGGTCTCCACGTCACGCCCCTTTACATAGCGCAGCGTCGAGGTCAGCCCGGGTATCCCCAGCGCAACGAAGTTGTAATCGTGACGAACCTGCCACGAGCGCTCACCGGGCGCTGCGAACTCATAGGTGGGCAGGGTATTGCCCATCGGGTTGGTGTTGGCGCCAACCTGGATGAACCCGTCGTCCCCGCCGATCTGCTGGTACCCCACATAGAAGGTATGCCCACCCGTTTTGGCCGAGAACAGGCTGAACAGTGCATGGTTGTCGTAACGGCCTGCGATCTGCCGGCCATCCTCCTGGGCATCGAAGTAGCCGGCATTCACCCCCAGGGTCCAGTCACCCAAAGGTTCGGCGTGCTTGAGGCTGTAAAAACGCTGCTGGTAGATGTCTTCCAGCTGCGCTTGCCACACGCCGACCTGGGTACGGTTGTCGTTGAACGCATAGTCCGCGCCGACATAATTGAAACGATCACTGGTGAATCGCGCCAACCGTGAAGGGTTGATCGGGTCATTGACCAGGGCATACATCTTCTGGCTGTTGGAGGAGTCGCGCAGGCTGGTGGAGCGAAACTGCCCGGCGCTCAAGGTCAACCCGGCAAACTCGCGGGACTCGAGCATGGCGCCCTGGTAGGTCGGCGGCAGCAGGCGCAGGTCGCTGAACAGCAACACCGGCAGGTTGGGCATCAATTCGCCCACCTTCAGTTCGGTGCGCGACACCTTGAATTTCACCGCCGCGCCAAGGCGGCTGTAATCGTCTGCCGACTGGCCGCTGTCAAGGCTGGGCAACAGCCCTGACCTGGCATGCGCGGGGCTGCTGTCGAGCTTGAAGCCCAGTAGCCCGGTGACGTCCATGCCAACGCCGATGGGGCCTTGGGTGTAGCCAGAGGCGGCATTGAGGATGAAGCCCTGCGCCCACTCCTGGGTGCGCGACTGAGTGCTCGCGCCTTTGATATCGGCATAATCGCGGCTGAAGAAATAATTGCGCGCTTGCAGCGTAGCACTGGCGCCCTCGATGAAACCGGCCTCTTCGGCCGTCGCTTCAGCACAGAGGGCTGCGGCGATACAGCCGCCAGCCAGGCGCGCGGTCGGGGAATGACGCTGTGGCATGTTAACGGGCATTTGAAAACGACTCCTGGATTCGGGCAACAGCTCCCCGCCGCAGTGGCCTTGAGGCCACCCGCGCGGAGTGTTTTTGGAAGGGTCTTCAAGCGGGCTGGCTGGCCCGCTTGCACTGCCGTGACGCGAAGAGTCAGGCCGTTATCGGTTGACCAGCTTGGCCGGCAAGGCGATGACCAGGAAGCAGCTGAGCAGCAAGCAGAGGGCGAACACCCACAGCGCCGCATGGGAGGTGCCAGTCAGGTCGGTGACCATCCCCATCAGCGAGTTGCTCACCAGCCCCGCGATGTTGGCCAGCGAACACGCCAGGGCGAAACCGGTCGCCGCAGCGGTGCCTTTGAGGAAGGTCGCCGGCAGGCTGAAGAACACCGGCACTGCGCCGATGATGGCTGCCGAGGCGATGGCGAACAGCAGCACGGTCATCACCAGGTTCTGGCTGAACAGGGTGCTGCTGGCCATGGCAATTGCACCGATGATGAAGGGCACGATGATGTGCCAGCGGCGTTCGCGATGACGGTCGGAACTGGCTCCGATCATCAACATGCCAAGCAATGCCGCCAGGCTCGGGATCGCCGTGAGCAGGCCGATATGGAAGGTATCGCTGACACCGGCGTCGCGGATGAAGGTGGGCATCCAGAAGCCCATGGCGTAGGCGCTCAGCAGGATCGAGAAATCGATGCCACCGAGCATCCACACTTTCAGGTTGAAGAAACCGTCGCGGAAGCTGTGCTTGCTGCCCTTGCCTTCGGCATCGTCGGCGGCAAGGTCGGCGGCCAGTTGTGCCTTGTCGTCTGCGGACAGCCACTTGGCCTGCTGGAAGTTGTTCGGCAATGCCCAGAACGTCAGGATACCGAGCAGCACACTGGGGATCGCCTCCAGCAAGAACAGCCATTGCCAGCCCTGCAGGCCATGCACCTGGTCGAAGTGGCCCATGATCCAGCCCGAGATCGGCCCGCCGATCACACTCGACAGCGGCAGCCCGATCATGAACAGCGCGATGATGCGCCCGCGCCGATAGGTCGGGTACCACATGGTCAGATAGAACAGCACCCCCGGCAGGAAGCCCGCTTCGGCCGCCCCGAGCAGAAAGCGCAGGACGTAGAACTGCGTGGTGGTGGTGACGAACATGGTGCAGGCCGAGAGCAGGCCCCAGGTGATCATGATGCGGGCGATCCACAGCTTGGCGCCGACGCGCTGCAGGACCAGGTTGCTTGGCACCTCGAAGATGATGTAGCCGACGAAGAACAGGCCCGCCCCCAAGCCATAGGCTGCGGTGCTGAACTGCAGGTCTTCGAGCATCTGTAGCTTGGCGAAGCCGACGTTGATGCGGTCCAGGTAGGCCGCAAGGTAGCAGAAGCACAGGAACGGTATGAGCCTCCAGGTGATCCTGCGGTAAAGCGCTTGAGTCGATTGGTCGATGTCGCTGTGGACCGCTGTTGCATTCGCAATTGGCATTTCCTGTCTCCTGGCGGGTGACTTTGTGGTTTTGTTTTCAGGCCAGCAGTTTTCGACGCTCCGGGCGCGCCGCGCACTATACGCGGCGTTTGAGGATGGCGTCACAAGACCCCGGGTGCTCCTGCGGGGTGGCCGCCCGCACAGCGGACGGTCATGCAACGGGCTTCCCGCGCCGTTACTTGATTGTTATGGGTGCAAGGTGTGCGGTTTCAGCTGGCCAGGCGCTGGAGTTGCGCCATGGCTTCCTGCAGGCTGACGACATCGCCGTACTTGCTGTCGATGTCGAACAGGTTTGCTTCGTGCGGCGCGGGGTGGCGATCACCGACGCACTCACGCACCACGATGGTTCGCAAGCCGTGCTGCAGCGCATCCACCGCACTGGCGCGGATGCAGCCACTGGTGGAGCAGCCGGCCAGCACCACGGTGTCGATCCCTTGTGCATGCAGCAGCGGTGCCAGGCTGGTGCCGAAGAACGCGCTGGCGTACTGCTTGGTGAGCACCGGCTCATCAGCCCGCGGCACGACGGCCTCGCAGAACGCCGCCAGCGGGTTGCCTTCGACCATGTCCTTCATTACCGGCGCCTTGCGTACCCACACGCCGCCATCGGCAAAATGCGGGGCCTGGTAGCGGATATTGGTATGGACCACCAGCGTACCGCAGTCCCGGGCCAATGCCAGCAGCACGGCAGCCTGCTCGACCGCCGTCACCACGCCGGGGGCGTAGAGCGGCGCACCGGGGGTGGTGTAGCCCTGCATGAAGTCGATCATCAGCAGGGCTGCCTTGCGCCCGAAGCCGATACGCTGACCCCATACGCCCTGGTAGTTGTCGCTGGCGCTTTGTGCGTCGCTCATGTTCGTCTCCCGATTCAGTAGGCGCCCGACAGCAAGGCGCCAGCGCCCGGAACCACCGGTTCCAGGTCCAGCGCCTTGAGCATGGCGTAGGTGGTGGCGATGGCAGCGGTGACCACCGGTTTGCCGGTTTGCGCCTCGACCTTGGCGACTGCCGGCAGCGACTGCATCTGCACGCAGGCCGAAAGCACCACCACATCGACGCCCTCAAGGTTCATGCCGGCGACGATGCCCGGCAGGTTGGCCGGGTCGTGACGGGCCACGGCGAGGTTGTCGGGGATTTCCAGCGCGCGCCAGTCCTGCACCTCGAAGCCTTCCTCACGGATGTAGTTGACCACCAGTTCGGTCAACGGCTTCATGTAGGGCGCGACGATGGCGATGCGCTTGGCCTTCATCACGTGCAGGGCCTCCACCAGCGCACCGGCACTGGTGATGACCGGCGCCAGTGCGTCGTTGTCGGCGGTGGCTTTTTGCAAACGCTTCTCTGACTGGCGGTGGTACCCCAGCCCCATGGCCATGATCGCCACCAGGCAGGCATAGCCGAGCACATCTACCTTGGCATCTGACAGCTCCACTGCACAGCGGTCGGACTCGCCGTCCATTGCCGCCAGTTCTTCCTTCTTCACCTGCTTCATGCGCATGCGGCTGGAGTGGAAGGTGAAGCGCTCCGGGCGGATCGCCTGGCGGGCCAGGAGCATCGCCGGGATCTCGGTTTCCATGGTGGTGTTCGAACTCGGCACGATCTGGCCGATACGGTAGGGCTTGGTCATGTCGCGTGCTCCTTCAGACAAGGGAGTGGCCCAGGAAATCACCGAAGGCGGCAAAGAAGCCTTCGAGGTCATCCCAGGGAATCATGTGGCCGGCGTTGTCGACGTGAGCGACCTGGATGTCCGGCTTGAGCTCACGGATCTCGGCGATGTCCTGGTGCTGGATCACCCCGCCTCGCCCCGCCACCATCAGCAATGCCGGTTGGCGCACGTGGGGCAGGTCCTGGTGGATGTCCACCTGGTGGAAATCGTTGAAGGCGCGCACGATCGCAGGCTCGTGGCAGGTGTGCAGCCACTCGGCGCGCAGCGCCAGCTGCTCGTCGGTCCAGGTTGCACAGAAGGCGCGCATGTCGTCACCGCTCATGCCACTGCAGGCCTGCCGGATAGAGTCGACGTACCACGGCAGCTTGCTCGGGTATTCGCGCCGACCCGGCCCGGATACCGGCGGGTCGACCAGCACCAGGCGCTGCAGCCCGGGCGCCCCTTGCGCGGCGGCGCGGATGGCGAAACGCGCGCCCATCGAATGGCCTACCAGGTGGTAGCTGGCCAGGCCCAGCGCCGCTGCGAACGCCGGAATGTCCGCAGCGCAGGCATCGGTGCCATAGTCCAGTGCAGGCCCGCTCGCGGACAGGCCGCGGCCGCGTACATCCAGCACATAGGTGTCGAACTGCTGCCCAAGGCGCTCGGCGACGAAGCCCCAGGTGATCGCCGGGCTGGTGATGCCCGGCACCAGGATCAGCGCAGGGCCCTTGCCGCCGTAACGCAGGTAATGCTGACGGATGCCATTGGCGTTGACGTTGCCGCCGGCGACGAAGGTGCTCATGCTGCCTCCCCGCTCTTGAGCGCCTGGCCGTAGAGGTCGTAGCCATAGACCCATGCCGGGTCTTCCTGGGTGTAGAGGAAGGTGTTGGCGTTGGAGACCGCCTGCACCCGCGAAGCGCGCTCCTTGCGGTTAGCCTCGTACAGAGCGAAGGCGGTGCGGTGGTCGGACAGCCCGGTCTCTTCCAGGCAACGGGTGAGCATCGCCGCATCCTCGATGGCCATGCACGCACCTTGCGCCATGTGCGGCTTCATCGGGTGGCAGGCATCCCCCAGCAGCACCAGGCGGCCACGGCTCCACAGCGGCAACGGGTTGCGGTTGCGCAACGGCCACTTGGTGATCGATTCGGTGGCGTCGATCAGCTTTTGCACCGTGGGGTGGTAGCCCTGGAACGCAGCACGCATTTCTTCCTGGCTGCTGTCCACGAACGGGCCCTGGAAGTCCCACGCTTCGTGCGGGACGCCGGTGACGAAGTAGTACTCGTCGCGCTTGCCGGTGGTGTAATAGACCATCATGTGGCGGTCTTCGGTCCACCATTTCACGCAGTCCTCGAACACGTCGGCATGTTGCGCCAGATGCTCACCGCGGATCAGTGCGCGGTGAGCCACCCAGCCGCTGTAGATTGGCGCTTCGACACCCAGCAGCGCTTCACGAATGCGCGAATGGATGCCGTCGGCACCGATGACGATGTCGGCCACGGTATGAGTACCGTCGGCGAAGTCCAGGCGTACCTGATCGCCGTCGTCCAGGATCTTCTCCAGGCGCTTGCCGAAGTGCACGGTGCCCGGCTTGATCGCATCGATCTGCAGGGCGTGCAGGTCGCCACGGTGAATGGTGATGTACGAGGCACCGTATTCACGACGGGCGTAATCGCCCAGCGGGATGCGCGCCAGGTAGTCACCGGTGTTGCCGTCGCGGCTGAACCAGAAATCCGGGTGCGACCCCATCAGCTCCAGCTTCTGCTCCAACCCCATGCGGCGGAATATCTTCATCACGTTAGGGCCGATGTGAATACCCGCGCCAAGGCGGGTGAACTCCGGTGCCTGCTCGTACACGTCGACTTCAAAGCCGGCCTGCTGCAACAAAGTGGCGGCGGCTGCCCCGCCCAATCCTGCACCGACGATTGCGATTTTCTGCCTGCCCCGCATAGGTATGTCCCCTCTTGTTCTGTGATGTAGTCAGCCGAACCGCCTGACGAATTAGAGTGTATACGCTGTATTTTTTTTTGGGGAAGGGGAATATTCAAAAAAATTCAAACGGGTGATCGAAATCGGCGAGTCGGCTAGATGTCACCGCATTACCTAGGCTATGTGTGGATTCGTAACGTTTCAACGCACCACTTGCGCTTGCAGGCCGGATACGCTTTCATCAACGCATATAGGGCGTACACGCTATTAATTCGCACCGAGATAAAGCGCCCCGCACCACTGCGGTGCGGCATTTCGGTTTCATCGAGGCCTGCCAGGAGAAAGCTGATGCCGGTTAGCAACGCAGAACTGACCCAGATGTTCGAACACGTACTCAAACTGTCCCGGGTGGACGAAACGCAGAGCGTCGCCGTGCTCAAGAGCCACTACTCCGACCCGCGTACGGTCAGTGCCGCGATGGAAGCGGCGCAGCGGCTCAAGGCGAAGGTCTACGCCGTGGAATTGCCCGCGTTCAACCACCCCACGGCCATGGGCAACGATATGACCGCCTACTGCGGCGACACCGCCCTGACCGGCAACCTGGCAGCCCAGCGGGCGCTGGAAGCCGCCGACCTGGTCGTCGACACCATGATGCTGCTGCACTCACCCGAGCAGGAGCAGATCCTGAAGACCGGAACGCGCATACTGCTGGCGGTCGAACCCCCGGAAGTCCTGGCGCGCATGCTGCCCAGCGAAGACGATAAGCGCCGCGTGCTGGCCGCCGAAACCCAGCTCAAGCAAGCCCGCACGATGCAGGTGCGTTCCAGGGCCGGCAGTGATTTCCACGCCCCACTGGGCCAATACCCGGCCGTTACCGAATACGGCTATGCCGACGAGCCCGGCCGCTGGGACCACTGGCCAAGCGGCTTTCTGTTCACCTGGCCGAACGAGGACAGCGCCGAAGGCACGCTGGTACTGGATGTGGGCGACATCATCCTGCCGTTCAAGAACTACTGCCGCGAGCGCATCACCCTGGAGATCGAGAAAGGCTTCATTACCGGCATCCATGGCGGCTTCGAGGCCGAGTACCTGCGCGACTACATGAAGTACTTCAACGACCCCGAGGTCTACGGCATCTCCCATATCGGCTGGGGCCTGCAGCGGCGTGCCCAGTGGACCGCCATGGGGCTGCACGACCGCAACGACGGCATGTGCATGGATGCCCGCGCGTTCTATGGCAACTTCCTGTTCTCCACCGGCCCCAACACCGAAGTCGGGGGCAAGCGCAAAACCCCCTGCCATCTGGATATTCCGCTGCGCAACTGCGATATCTACCTGGATGACCAGGCCGTGGTGCTGGCCGGTGATGTGGTCGCGCCTGAGGAGTCCAAGGCGCGATAGTGGTTATACTGGCCCGGCGCCCCGTTCCGGGGGGCCGGCCAGCCAACCCACACAGCCCAAGCCAACCCATGTCGAATAAAAACACCCCCGCTCCCGCTGCACCCGACACTGCCCCCTACGACGTGACCGAACAGGTCGGCCACCTTTTACGCAAGGCCTACCAACGGCACACCGCGATTTTCCAGCAACAGGCGTGCGACCCGCAGTTGACCTCGATCCAGTTCGTCACCCTGTGCGCCCTGCGCGACCACGGCCCCAGCTCCCAAGCCGAACTGATCAAGGCCACCGCCGTCGATCAGGCGACCATCCGCGGCATTGTCGAACGCCTCAAGGCACGCGGGCTGATCGAGCTGTCACCAGACCCGGATGACCGGCGCAAGGTCATTGTCGGGCTCACCGACAGTGGCGCAGCCTTGCTCGATGCGATGATCCCCTGCGCCCGGCAAATCAGTGAACTGAGCATGGGCTGCCTGAACGCCGCAGAGCGGGTGGCGATCCTGTTTCTGCTGCGCAAGATGATCGACGGGGACGATCAGGCGGGCTGAGCGCGCCCAATACCCCGAGCAACCCCTACGGAATCGTCCCTGGCCTGCTTCTTGCCTGAACATTTCATGTAGTGAGTACTTACCTAAACAAGCGCACCACTTGAGTGGTTTGGTAGCGCAGGTACTCGCTTTTGAACGGCATGCAAACTTCCAGAGATGAGCCAACCATGCAAATCACCCTCCCCCTGCGGGTCAACGGCCAGGATGTCGAAGTCAGCGCCATGGCCGACACGCCCTTGCTCCTGGTCCTGCGCAACGACCTGCGCCTGAACGGCCCCAAGTACGGCTGCGGCCTGGGCGAGTGCGGGGCGTGCACGGTGATCATCGACGGCGTGGCCGCACGCGCCTGCGTGATCCCGCTGTCCGGCGCCGCCAACCGCGACATTACCACCCTCGAAGGCCTGGGCAGCAAGGCCGCGCCACACCCGGTGCAACAGGCGTTCATCGATGAGCAGGCCGCCCAGTGCGGCTACTGCATGAACGGCATGATCATGACCGCCAAGGCCCTGCTCGACCGCATCCCCGACGCCAGTGACGAACAGATCCGCAACGAACTGTCAGGCAACCTGTGCCGTTGTGGCACCCATGTCGAAATCCTGCGCGCGGTGCGCCGCGCTGCCGGCCGCCAGGCCTGAGACCCGGAGCAGAACATGAACCACTCCCAACACGTTCCCACCCGCGACCAGTTGCTGGGCAAAACCGGCGTACTGTTGATCGTCGACCAGATCACGCCGCCCTCGGGCCCTGTGGCCAAGGGTGTGACACCCACGGTCAAGGCGCGTGAGCTGGCGCTGTTTCTTGCCGTAAGCGATGACGGCATGGTCTACGCCTTCAATGGCCACGTTGACCTGGGCACCGGCATCCGCACTTCGCTGGCTCAGATCGTTGCCGAAGAACTCGACCTGCGCATGGACCAGGTGCACATGGTGCTGGGTGACACCGAGCGGGCGCCGAACCAGGGCGCCACCATCGCCAGCGCGACCCTGCAGATTTCCGCCGTGCCGCTGCGCAAGGCCGCAGCAACGGCGCGGCGCTTCCTGCTGGAACAGGCCAGCCTGCGCCTGGGCTGCCCGGTGCAGGCGTTGCGCATGGATGCCGGCATGCTGATTACCGAAGATGGCCGCACCCTGAGCTTTGCCGACCTGGTCGGCGGGCAGCGCCATCAACTGCACATTGCCGACGATGCGCCGCTCAAGGCCGTCGAGGATTACCGCCTGGTCGGTCGCAGCGCGGCACGGGTGGACATCCCTGGCAAGGCGACCGGCGAACTGACCTACGTCCACGACATGCGCCTGCCCGACATGCTGCATGGCCGGGTGATCCGCCCGCCCTATGCAGGCCACGACAGCGGCGAGTTCGTCGGCAACAGCCTGCTGGCAGTGGACGAATCGTCTATTGCCCATGTGCCGGGGGTGGTCGCGGTGGTGGTCATCCGTGACTTCGTCGGTGTGGTTGCCGAGCGTGAGGAGCAGGCGATCCGCGCCGCCCACGACTTGAAGCTCAGCTGGAAGCCGCTCACCGGCAAATTGCCCGACCTCAGCGATGTCGCTCAAGCAATCCGCGACAACCCCCGTGTGCAACGCACCGTGCTGGACCAGGGCGATGTCGACGCCGGCATCGCCAACGCCAGCCAGCGCCTGAGCCGCAGCTATCTCTGGCCCTACCAGTTGCATGGCTCGATTGGCCCCTCCTGCGCGCTCGCCGACTACACCGACGGGCAGATCCGCGTCTGGTCGGGCACCCAGAACCCGCACCTGCTGCGTGCAGACCTGGCCTGGCTGCTGGACTGTGCCGAACAACGCATCGAGATCATCCGCATGGAAGCGGCCGGCTGCTATGGCCGAAACTGCGCGGACGACGTCTGCGCCGATGCAGTGCTGCTGTCGCGTGCAGTCGGCCGCCCGGTGCGGGTGCAACTGACCCGCGAGCAGGAGCATGCCTGGGAACCCAAGGGTACCGCGCAGCTGATGGAAATCGATGGCGGCCTGAATGCCGACGGCACGGTCGCCGCCTACGACTTCCAGACCAGCTACCCCTCCAACGGTGCACCCACGCTCGCCCTGCTGCTCACAGGCGCCGTGGAGCCGGTACCGGCACTGTTCGAAATGGGCGACCGCACCTCCATTCCCCCCTACGACTACGAGCACATGCGCGTCACCATCAATGACATGACGCCCCTGGTACGCGCCTCGTGGATGCGTGGTGTGTCGGCCATGCCCAACAGCTTCGCCCATGAGTCCTACATCGACGAACTGGCCTTTGCAGCAGGCGTCGATCCGGTCGAGTACCGCCTCAAGCACCTCAGCGATCCGCGCGCCATCGACCTGGTCAAAGCCACGGCCGAGCGCGCCGGCTGGCAGCCGCGCACCGAGCCCATGCAGACACCCGCCGAAGGTGATGTGTTGCGCGGACGCGGTTTCGCCTATGCACGCTACATCCACAGCAAGTTCCCGGGCTTCGGGGCTGCGTGGGCGGCCTGGGTCGCCGATGTTGCAGTAGACCGGCGCACCGGCGAGGTCGCCGTGACGCGTGTGGTCATCGGCCATGACGCCGGTATGATGGTCAACCCCGACGGGGTGCGGCACCAGATACACGGCAATGTTATTCAGTCCACCAGCCGTGTGCTCAAGGAGCAGGTGAGCTTCGAAGAATCGACGGTGGCGAGCAAGGAATGGGGCGGATACCCGATCCTGACCTTCCCCGAAGTACCGGCCATCGATGTAATGATGCTGCCGCGCCAACACGAGCCTCCGATGGGCAGCGGTGAATCAGCCTCGGTACCCAGTGCCGCAGCCATCGCCAACGCCGTGTTCGATGCCACCGGCATTCGTTTCCGCGAACTGCCGATCACGGCTGAGCGGGTGCGCGAGGCACTGAGTGGCGATAGCCAGGGCTCCGACGGGCCGGCGCCGGCACAGCCCGCGCCGAGGCGCTCGAAATGGTGGTTCGGCTCAATCGCCGGAGTGTTCGGCGCCGCGTTGGGCATGGCCGCTACCGCCCTGCCCTGGCGCGCTGAAATCGCCCCGGTGACACCACCTGCTGCTGGCAGCTGGTCGGCCTCGATGCTCGAGCGCGGGCGCCAAGTGGCTGCTGCCGGCGACTGTGCTGTCTGCCATACGGTACAAGGCGGCAAGGTCAATGTCGGCGGCCTGGCGATGGAGACTCCGTTCGGTACGCTCTACAGCACCAATATCACTCCCGATCCGGATACCGGTATCGGCCGGTGGTCGTTCGCCGCCTTCGAGCGGGCCATGCGCGAGGGCATCAGCCGCGACGGCCGGCACCTGTACCCGGCCTTCCCCTACACCTCATTTCGCAACATCACTGACGCCGACATGCAGGCCCTGTACGCCTACCTGATGTCGCAGACGCCTGTATACCAGGCGCCCTCGGCCAATCAGATGCGCTTCCCGTTCAACCAGCGCCCACTGATGGCCGGCTGGAACGCGCTGTTTCTCAAGCGCGGCGAATACCAGCCCAACCCGCAGCGCAGCGAACAATGGAACCGCGGCGCCTACCTGGTCGACGGGCTCGGCCACTGCGCGGCGTGCCACTCGCCACGCAACCTGATGGGCGCGGAGAAAAGCGGTAACAGCTACCTTGCCGGCGGCATGGTCGATGGCTGGGAAGCGCCCGCGCTCAACGCCCTGGGCAAATCATCGACACCCTGGAGCGAGAATGAGCTGTTCACCTACCTGAGCACCGGTTTTTCCGACAAGCATGGCGTGGCTGCCGGCCCCATGGGGCCGGTGGTCAGCGAACTGGCAACTTTGCCGCAAAGCGATGTACGCGCCATTGCCCATTACCTGGCCTCACTGGACGGCACGCCGCAAGCGGTCGCAGCCAAGGCGCCAGCGCAAGTCGACACCCAGGTGTCCCTGAGCAATGGCGAGCGGGTGTTCAAGGGCGCGTGCATGGCCTGCCACAGCGACGGGCTGGGGCCGAAGCTGTTCGGGGTCAGCCCGTCCATGGCTGTGAACAGCAATGTTCACAGCGACCTGCCGGACAACCTGCTGCGCGTGATACTGCACGGCATACCGGCGCCGGCGACACGTGAGCTGGGCTACATGCCAGGGTTCAAGGACAGTTTGTCGAACCGCCAGGTGGCGGACCTTGCCGCTTACCTGCGCCAGCGCTTCGCGGCCCAAAAGCCGGCCTGGGAGGGGCTGGTGGCCAAGAGCGCCCAGGTGCGCGCCAACCCCGGCAGCCATTGACCCGTGCGCTTGCCCGTCAGCAGCGCAGCCCGCGCAAGGCCAGGTCGCTGATGAACGCCAGCCAGTCGGACTTGGCCTGTTTATCGGCCAGGTCCACGGCAAGAAACGAACTGAGCGTGTAGCGGTTGGAGTTATAGAAATAGCAGAGCGAGGCAATCATCAGGTAGGTGTGCCTGATGTCGATATCCGTGCGGAACACGCCCTTGGCCTGGCCCGCCTCGACGATCGGCCGCAGTACGCCGACCGCCTCGCCGGACAGCCCCTTCAGGTTTTGCGACTGCCTGACGTGCTTGCCCTGATGGAGGTTCTCTGTGGCCAGGAGGGTGACGAATTCGGGATGGCGCACGTAGTAGTCCCAGATGAACGCCACCAGCTCGCGCAGTGCCGCCTCGGGGTCGGAAAGGTCCAGTCGCAGCTTGGCTTCAGCTTGGTTGAAGCTTGCGTAGATGTGCTCCAGCACGCTGATGAACAGCTTTTCCTTGTTGCCGAAGTAGTAGTAGATCATCCGGTCATTGGAGTTTGCCAGCGAGGAGATCTGCTCGATGCGCCCGCCAGTGAAGCCTTCCTTGCTGAAGACCTTCACCGCCGCCTGAAGAATGTTGTGCCTGGTGCGGTCCGCCTGCTGGGCGCGAACACCGGTTTTGCGAGTTTGCATGTGGAACCACTGTGGGGCTGGCCAGATGCCTAACACTGCCACAGACGTTGGGCCTTTGCGCGGCTTTTTCAGGTGCGGCGCCAACCATCGACAGCACTGCGCCTGGACGCATCATCACGATGCCGGCTGCTCGCCTACGTGCCGTGTGCGCCCGCCGCCGTTTGGCGCACGGTGCAGGCGCCCTCGTGAAAACAGGCTAAGCTCGGGTTTCCGAGGCCACACCAGTGCCCGGCACAGCATCGCAGGTCCATCGTCGCTCGGGCGATCCACACCGACGGGCCGTTAACGGCTCAAAGAGGGTGCAGCAATGGCGACAATCGAGACAACAGCGCTCGCTCAGGGGCTGCAGCAGGTGGAAAACAGCTGGCAGGCTTATCTTGCCTCGCAAAAGCACGCACAGGGGCTGACCGGCGAGCAGCTCAGCACAGCGCTCAAGGCCTGTAGCCGCGATTACATCAGGTTCCAGAACCAGAGCCAGCAGTTCTACGCTGAAGTACGCAAGCGCGTGGGGGATGCTGAAAAGCTGGAACTTGACCGGGTGCTTTACCCTCACCACTTCACCGACAAGCACTGAGACACCTGCAGACCAGTGGCTTGCTCGAGCAGGCAGGCGCTGATGCACCGGTGTAAACCCATCGGGTATACAGAGGCCCAGGGCGCCTGACCCTGGGCCGGGGCCATCACGGCTTGATTTTTTGCCAAGGCTGATAGCTGTACCGTTCAGCCTCAGAAGCCCTGGACGGGTCCGGCCGACCCGAACCTCTTTCGCCTTCCGTGCGCGCCTTCTCATCCCTATGGTCATCAGAAGCCTGTGCTTTGGAGTGCTCGTCCTGCTCACTGTCCTCGTCGTCTTCCCCGGTTGGCCAGTCTGCGTCCTCATGGGGTTTGGCACCTGGGGCATCGATATCCGTGAAGCGCTTGCCAGTGGTCATACGCACCTCTCAACGCCCAGAAGTCCTGGGCTGTTTCGAGTGTGCGCCTTCCCGTCCGGCAACAGGGTTATATCGGACCGACTGCGCGGCCCTGCCCTGCCTGCCGGGTACTGCCCTGCTCAGCTATGAACTGTGTTCACACCCGGTGTGACGCCTGGCCGGCTAATCCCACACGCCTTTGCCGCTTAAGGTGACCCTGCAAGGCCGTTGCGCAGACGGCCCACGACAACAACAAGCGAGCAACCGAGGTGCAAGCCGATGCGTGGCGATCAAGGCAATACAAACAACAAGCTGGGGACGGGCTTGAAAGGCAGGCAGGTCACGATGATCTCGATCGGCGGGGTAATTGGCGCCGGCCTGTTCGTGGGCTCCAGCAACGCCATCGTCACCGCCGGGCCGGCGGTACTGGTGGCGTACCTGATTGCCGCAGCGATCGTGGTGCTGGTCATGCAGATGCTCGGCGAGATGGCCACGGCGCGGCCAGACACCGGCTCGTTTTCCTCCTACGCCGACCAGGCCATCGGGCGCTGGGCCGGGTTTTCCATCGGCTGGCTGTACTGGTGGTTCTACGTGCTGGTGATCGCCATCGAGGCCATCGTTGCCGGCAACATCCTGGGTGACTGGCTGGGCTTGCCGCACTGGCTCACCGCCTTTGCCATGACCTTGGTACTGGTCTTGTGCAACAGCCTCAGTGTCGGTTCGTTCGGTACGCTGGAGTACTGGCTGTCGCTGTTCAAGGTGGTGTCGATCGTCAGCTTCATCGGGCTCGGCGTGCTGGCGATCCTGGGCCTGATGCCCGGCTCGTCCACCAGCGGCATCAGCAACCTGTACGCCAACGGCGGCTTCGCCCCCAACGGCAATGTGGCCATCGTCGCTGCGCTGCTGACCGCGATGTTCAGCTTCCAGGGCAGCGAGGTGGTGACCATCGCCGCCGCCGAATCACCCGACCCCAAAGCCAACATCAAAAAGGCCATCCGGGCCGTGGTGTGGCGCCTGGGCCTGTTCTACCTCGGCTCGATGTTCGTGGTGGTGTGCCTGATCCCGTGGAACGCCCCGGGCCTGGCCCAGGGCTCGTACCAGGCGGTGCTGAACGCGATGAACATCCCTTGGGCGCCGGGCATCATGAGCATCGTGGTGCTGGTGGCCGTCACCAGCTGCCTGAACTCGGCCATCTACACGGCGTCGCGCATGGTCTATTCACTGGCGCGCCGCGGCGATGCGCCCGACGCTGTTTCCCGCACCACCGCCCAGGGCGTGCCGCTACTGGCTGTGGCCCTGACCTCGGCGGCCGCACTGGCGGCGCTGGCCGCCAACTATCTGCTGCCGGCCCAGGTGTTCCAGTTCCTGCTGGCCACCAGCGGTGCACTGGCCCTGCTGATGTACCTGGTGATCGCCATCACCCAACTGTGCATGCGCCGCAAGCTGGTTGCCCTGGGCAGGCCACTGGCGGTGCGCATGTGGCTGTTCCCTTGGCTGACCCTGTTCACCATCGCCTTGATCGTCAGCGTGTTCGCCATCATGGCGGCGTTCCCCGGCCAGCGGGCCGAGTTGCTCAGCACCCTGGGGCTGACGGCCGTGCTGGTGGCCATCGGCGTCTACCTGCAAAAGCGCCAGCCGGCGCTGTCGGCCCAGCGCAGCGCCTTGCAGTTCGAGGCCTGCCAGCCGTGACCCCGCGTCACAGCAGCTGTGCCGAGCAAGCCCTTTTTCGCCCTGCAGCGCATCCCTAAGCTGCCTGCAACCCCGGCCCTGAACGGGCCGGGGATTCAAGAAACCCAACTGTGGAAGCCCTCATGAGCATTGCCCCCAAACCCGACGAACTGGCCATCCCCTATCAACTGCCGCAAGTACCGTTCATGTCCCCCGACATGGTCCACCCCGGTGTACTCGGCAAGTGGCTCGAAGACGACCAACTGTGGGTCCCGGTGACCGCTTCGGTATCGTTCAAGCCCTTGCTGCTGAGCGTCTCTGGCGGCTATTACATCAACCTGCTGCGGGTGCGCCAGAGCGGTGTGCTGTCGCGTCACCGCCACACCGGCGGCGTGCATGCACTGGTGCTCAAGGGCCGCTGGTACTACCTGGAGCACGACTGGGTCGCCGAGGAAGGCTCGTTCGCCTTCGAGCCACCAGGCGAAACGCACACCCTGTTCGTGCCGCAGGACGTCGAAGAGATGATCACCTGGTTCCACGTGCAAGGCGGTTACACCTATGTCGACCCACAAGGGGTCGCCGTGGGGTACGAGGACGTGTTCACCAAGCTTGAGGCCGCCCGCGCCCACTACAAGGCGCTCGGCCTGCCGGACGATTACATCGAGCAGTTCATTCGCTGAACGGCCACCACGCCACCCGACCCGCGTATCCCGATGCACGCGGGTTGCCACCCCGACGCGGCGCTGCCAGCATTCTGCTGATCACCGGAGGCAGAACATGGACAACTACTCACAACTGCTGGCCTTCCTCGGCGCTGCCGAACACGGCAATTTTTCTGCTGCGGCGCGTGCTTGCGGCATGACCCCGTCGGCCATCAGCAAGCTGATCTCGCGCCTGGAAGACCGCCTGCAGGTGCGCCTGTTTCAGCGTGGCACCCGCAGCCTGACGCTGACCGAGGAAGGTGCCGCCTACCTGGTCAGTGCCCGTGCAGTCAGCAATGCCATGGCCGAAGCCGACTCGCTGGCCGAGGCGTTTCCTACCCGCGTCAGCGGCACGCTGCGGGTCCACACCATGACCACCTTCGCCAAGCACCAGATCATCCCCTGGCTGCCGGAGTTCCTGGCTGCCTACCCGGGGCTGACCGTGGATATCCAGGTTGGCGCGCAGTTCAGCGACCAGTTCGACCAAGGGCTGGACGTGGCGATCCACAGTGGCGTGCTGCCCGACTCCTCGCGCATCGCCCGCAAGATCGGCCAGAGCCGTTGGATCCTCTGTGCATCGCCCGCCTACCTGGCCGCGCACGGCACACCTTCACACCCT
The DNA here is from genome assembly GCF_003936645.1 of Pseudomonas sp. p106. NCBI lineage: Bacteria > Pseudomonadati > Pseudomonadota > Gammaproteobacteria > Pseudomonadales > Pseudomonadaceae > Pseudomonas > Pseudomonas sp. p106. The sequence goes on along the minus strand of NZ_RHQR01000001.1, from coordinate 56,234 downwards.
GGGCAGCTGTTGCAGCACACCTGTTTTTCCTTTGGTTTCAGCAGCGTGTGGAACACCTGGGGGTTCGTGGTCGATGGCCAGGCCATCACCGTACCGGTGGTTCCCAAGGCCACGTTCGCCCAGGGCGACCTGCTGCGCGACCTGGCGCTGGGCGGCGCCGGCATCGTGCGCCTGGCGGAGTTTCATATTGGCCAGGACATCCAGGAGGGCCGCTTGGTCCCTCTGCTGCAGGCATACGCCCAGGACAGCGTCGAACCGCTCTACATGATCTACACCAATCGCAAACACCTCAGCCCGCGAATCCGCGTGTTCCGCGACTTTCTCGAACAGAAGCTCGCCAGCAGCCCGTGGAACACCCGCTGAGGGGACGAAATCCTGCCAGCAGAACCTGACCCGCCGTCAGCCCTGCTGCGCACCATTACACAGAGGTACTCATGCGCAATCTCGTAGGCGATGTTTCCAGCGCCGCCCGTATCCTGCCGGCACTCGACGGTCAGGCCCTGTTCATCCGCAACGGCAAAGGCCCGTACCTGTGGGATGACCAGGGCCAGCGCTACATCGATACCGCACTGGGCTTCGGCGCCGTACTGCTCGGCCATGCCGATGACAGCGTCAATGCGCAGGTGGCCCAGGCCCTGGGCGACTCCGCATCGCCCTCTTGGGCCCACGTGCGCGAACATGCTGCAGCCAGTGCGCTGGCAGCGCACACCGGCACACTCAGCCGCGTGATCTTCACCAACTCCGGCAGCGAGGCCGTGCACCTGGCCTGCCGCGCTGCCCGCGCTTACACCGGGCGCGGGCGAATCGCCAAGATGGCAGCCGGTTTCGACGGCTGGTTCGACGATGTCAGTTTCGGCAACGTCGGCTCGCCCGAAGCCGCGTTCGCTGATGGCGAGCGCCCCTCGACAGGCCGTACCACACTGCTGCGTTTCAACGACTTCGACGATGTGGAGCGGTTGTTCGCGCAGGACCAGGACATCGCTGCCGTGCTGCTGGAGCCGATGCTCGCCAATGCCGGCTGCATCATGCCGGCGCCAGGTTACCTGCAGCATGTGCAGGCCGTGGCTCATCGCCATGGCGCACTGGTGATCAGCGACGAAGTGCTGATGGGCTTTCGCCTGCATGCCGGCCTGGCCAGCTTGCAGGCAGGCCTTGACCCGGACATCGCCAGCGTCGGCAAAGCCATCGGCAACGGCGTGCCGGTATCGGCCATCGTCGGCAAACCGCACATTCTGGCGGGCTTCGAAGAGGGCAAGGTGCTGCGCGGCGGAACCTTCAGCGGCAACCCGATGGCCTGCGCAGCGGTGCTCGCCACGCTGGCAACACTGGACAGCGCCGCTTACCCACAACTGATCGAGCGTGGCGAGAAGCTGCGCCACGCCGTGCAGGCGATCTTCAAGGCCCAGGGCATCACCATCAGCACCAGTGGCTACGGCAACGTGTTCGCCATCTGGCCATGCGAACGCGCGCCCTCCGATTATGAAGAAGCCGCCGCGTTCGCCGACGCCGCGTTCAGCCAGGCGCTGCACCTGGCGCTACGTGCCGAGGGCGTGCTGGTGATGCCCTCGCCGTATGGCCGTATCTACCTGTCGTTCGAGCACAGCGATGAAGTCGTCGATCAGATAGCGCACGCGTTCGAAGCAGCAGCAGCGCGCCTGGCTCCACGTTTTGCAGGGGGTGGCGTCAACACCCGATGACGTGAGGGTGCAGCACACAAGCAATCAGAAAGGCGCCTGCATGGGCGCCTTATCAATCGCACTGATGATCACTATCGAAAGACCCGCCTGTCGGCCTGGCAGACAGGCCCCGTATACTCCTCCCCGAATTCTCCCCGCTCCACGCGCCTGCTCAAGGCGACACTCCCCTTCTGGAACCCCGCACCATGTCAAATACCAGCCCGGCCCCAAGTGGCCTCCCCGAACACAGTCAGCAAAGCGTCAAACAGCAGTGGCTGGCGATACTCTCGGTCGCCGTGGGTGCCTTCGCTTTGGTAACCAGCGAGTTTCTGCCGGTAGGCGTATTGAACGATGTCGCCAGTGACCTGGGCATCAGTGCAGGCCACGCCGGCCTGATGGTCACCCTGCCCGGCATCATGGCCGCCCTCGCCGCGCCCTTGCTGTCGGTGGGCATCGGTGCACTGGACCGGCGCTATCTGCTGATCGGCCTGACGCTGATCATGATCATTGCCAATGCGGTGGTGGCCTATGCCAGCGACTTCAACCTGCTGCTGTTCGGCCGCGTTTTGCTGGGCATCAGCATCGGCGGTTTCTGGGCTACCGCCATTGCCCTCAGCGGCCGCCTGGCACCCAAGGGGGTGGGCGTTGCCCAGGCCACCTCGATCATCATGGTCGGTGTGACCCTGGCCACTGTGCTGGGCGTGCCGGTAGGCACCTGGCTCAGTGGCCTGCTGGGCTGGCGCATGACTTTTCTGGTCACCGCCCTGGTAGGCGTACCGGTGCTGCTGGCGCAGATCCTGCTGCTGCCGCGGCTCAACCCGGACAAGGCCATCCGCATCAGTGACCTGCCGGCGTTGTTCATCAACCCACAAGCCCGGGTGGGCCTGATTGCGGTATTGCTGATCGGCCTGGCGCACTTTGCCGCGTACACCTACGTCGCGCCCTTCTTCAAACAGAATTCCGGTTTCGATGGGCCGACCATCGGTTCGCTGTTGCTGCTGTATGGCGTGGCCGGGGTGATGGGCAATATCTTTGCCGGTTTCGCCGCCAACCAAAGCGTGCGTCACACCCTGTTGCTGGTCGCGTTGATGATCGGCATCAGCACCGCCCTGTTCCCACACTTCGCCACCGGGATGACTGGCGCGGCGATGCTGATCGCGCTCTGGGGCTTCGCCTTCGGCGCCTTTCCGGCCTGTGCCAGCATCTGGATGTTTGTCGTTGCACCCAAGGATGTCGAACGCGGCATGCCACTGTTCGTCGCCATGTTCCAGGTGATCATCGCGCTGGGCTCGTTCTTCGGCGGGCAGATCGTCGACCAGTTGGGCAGCTCGGTGCTGCTGAGTCTGGCCACGGCGCTGGTGGGCTGCGGGTTCGTCACGGTGCTGGTGCTGGGGCGCAGCGTCAGCAATAGCGCTGTGGCCGAGGCTTGCTGACAGGCAGGGTGCAATCACCACGAATTCAACGACATACACCTGGCATCCCGCGTTACCATTGACCCCTACCCGAAGCATGGAGCTACGCGATGACCCTGCATATCCACACCCCTCTGATCGAATCCCGCCCGCTGTCACTGGCCGCTGGCCGCTCGATCTGGCTGAAGCTCGACGCGCTTCAGCCCTGTGGCTCGTTCAAACTGCGCGGGGTGGGCCATGCCTGCGAAGTGCACCATGCCCGGGGCGCCCGCCACTTCGTGTCCTCGTCCGGTGGCAATGCCGGCCTGGCGGTAGCCTACGCCGGGCGCCAACTGGGTGTGCCGGTCACGGTGGTAGTGCCTGAGACCACCACCGAACGCGCCAAGGAACTGTTGCACCAGGAGGGTGCCAAGGTGGTGGTGCATGGCAGCTCGTGGCAGGAGGCCAACGCGTTGGCGCAAACCCTGGTCGGGCCGGACGATGCCTTCATTCACCCCTTCGATGACCCGCTGCTGTGGGCCGGGCATGCCAGCCTGGTGGATGAAGTTGCGGCAACCGGGTACAAGCCCGATGCGGTGGTGCTGTCGGTGGGCGGCGGCGGCCTGCTCAGTGGCGTGGTCGAAGGGCTCAGGCGCAACGGCTGGAACGATGTCCCTGTGCTGGCGGTGGAAACCGACGGGGCGGCCTCGCTGCACGCGGCGGTACAGGCAGGTCACCCGGTAGAGCTGGAGCGCCTCACATCGGTGGCGACCTCGCTGGGCGCCAAGCGTGTTGCCGACCAGGCCCTGGCGTGCGTGCAGGAGCATCCGGTGCACAGTGTTCTGGTCAGTGATCGCGCGGCGCTTGAAGCCTGCGAGCGGTTTCTGGCGGACCATCGGGTGCTGGTGGAGCCTGCCTGCGGGGCGGCGTTGGCGTTGGCTTATGAGGCCGCGAAGCTGGACGGTTACCAGAATGTGCTGGTGGTCGTTTGTGGGGGGGCTACGGCCACGCTGAAACAGATTCAGGACTGGTTGAAGCAGGTCGCCTGAGGTTGCCTTCACGGCCCTGATCGCCGGCAGGCCAGCGATCAGGGCGTAGCATCAATCAAGCAATTGAATGATGCGCGGTGCCAAGTGCTCGCCCTCGATTTCAATGACCGCCACCGTCACCGGCAACTTGAACCGCCGCGGCCCGGCACTCCCGGGGTTCAGGTACAAGCGACCTTCCCGCCAGTCGACCAATGGCTTGTGCGAATGCCCTGTGATCACCACACGCACCGCCTCATCCAGTTCGGCCGGCACATCGGCAATGTCGTGCACCAGCAGTGTCTGCCACCCCTCCATGTCGAAGCGTCGTTGATCGGCCAATCGAGCTGCCCAGGGCAGCTTCAGGTCGTTGTTGCCGCGCACCACCTGTAGGGGTGCCAACGCCTGGAGTACCTCAATGATTTCAGGTTTGCCGATATCACCGGCATGCACGATCAGTTCGCAACCGGCCAGCGCATCAAGCGCCTCGGGCCGCATCAAGCCGTGGGTGTCGGAGATAACGCCAGTTTTCATTCATGGCTCCTGTGCCGGTCTGTTCTGTTACAGCTACTCATCGGATTCTCCTTCAGATGCGCAGCCGGTGATTAGGATGGTCATACTGGCCTGTTCCAATAAGCTCGCCGCAATCGGAAAAATTCCGGCCTGTCGGCAACGACCTCGACGAAATGCATATCTCGCCCTTTCGGTATGCAGCAAGTGAAGGCACAATGCGTGTCCTTTTTTTGGCCGGCCTGGCCGGGGGCCTTTAAATGATCAAGACGCCGTATTACCTCATCGATAAAACCAAGCTGCTGAGCAACATGGAGAAGATCGCCTACGTGCGCGAACACTCCGGTGCCAAGGCTCTGCTCGCCCTCAAGTGCTTCGCCACCTGGTCGGTCTTCGACCTGATGCAGCAGTACATGGACGGCACCACGTCCTCGTCGCTGTACGAGCTCAAGCTCGGCCGCCAGAAGTTCGCCGGCGAGACCCACGCCTACAGCGTGGCCTGGGCCGACGACGAGGTCGAGGAAATGCTCGAGAACTGCGACAAGATCATCTTCAACTCGATCGGCCAACTGCAGCGCTTCGCCGAGAAGTCCGAAGGCAAGGTCCGCGGCCTGCGCGTCAACCCGCAGGTCAGCAGCTCCGACTACCTGCTGGCCGACCCGGCCCGCCCGTTCAGCCGCCTCGGCGAGTGGGACCCGGAGAAGATCGAGAAGGTCATCTCGCAGATTTCCGGCTTCATGTTCCACAACAACTGCGAGAACGGTGACTTCGGCCTGTTCGACAAGATGCTGACGCACATCGAAGAGCGCTTCGGCCACCTGCTGCACAAGGTCGAGTGGGTCAGCCTGGGTGGCGGCATTCACTTCACCGGTGAAGACTATGCCGTCGATGCGTTCTGCGCGCGCCTGAAAGCCTTCGCGCAGACGTACGGCGTGCAGGTCTACCTGGAGCCGGGCGAAGCGGCCATCACCAACAGCGCCTCGCTGGAAGTGACCGTGCTCGACACCCTGTACAACGGCAAACACCTGGCCGTGGTCGACAGCTCGATCGAAGCACACCTGCTCGACCTGCTGATCTACCGGCTGAACGCCAAGATGGCCCCCAACGATGGCGAGCACACCTACATGGTCTGCGGCAAATCGTGCCTGGCCGGCGACATCTTCGGCGAGTACCAATTCGATCGTCCGCTGGCCATCGGCGATCGCCTGTCGTTCATCGACACGGCGGGTTACACCATGGTCAAGAAAAACTGGTTCAACGGTTTGAAGATGCCATCCATCGCGGTCAAGCAGCTCGACGGCAGCGTCGAAGTGGTGCGCGAGTTCGGTTTCGAAGACTACGTTTCCAGCCTGTCGTAAGACCGGCTATCAAGTAAGGAGCAAGGGATAAATTGAAGAAGAACGTTCTTATCATTGGTGCAGGAGGTGTCGCCAAGGTGGTGGCCCACAAGTGCGCGCAGCATAACGACGAACTCGGTCGTATTGCCATTGCGTCGCGGAACATCTCCAAATGCCAGGCCATCATCGACAGCGTCAAGGCCAAGGGTAGCCTCAAGGTACCCGCCGACATCCAGGCCTTCTCGCTCAACGCCCTCGATGTCGAGGCAACCAAGGCACTGATCCGCGAGACCGAATCGCAGATCGTGATCAACGTGGGCTCCGCCTTCCTCAACATGTCGGTGCTGCGTGCCTGCATCGATACCGGTGTCGCCTACCTGGACACCGCGATCCACGAAGAACCGGGCAAGATCTGCGAGACGCCGCCCTGGTACGGCAACTACGAGTGGAAACACCTCGAAGAATGCCAAGAGAAGAACATCACCGCCATTCTCGGCGTCGGTTTCGACCCAGGTGTGGTGAACAGCTACGCAAAACTGGCGCAGCAACAGTATTTCGACAGCATTGATTCGATCGATATTCTCGACGTCAATGCCGGGTCCCACAGTAAGTACTTCGCCACCAACTTCGACCCGGAAATCAACTTCCGCGAGTTCACCGGGCAAGTATGGAGCTGGCAGAACAGCCAGTGGACCAGCAACACCATGTTCGAGGTCAAGCGTACCGACGACCTGCCGGTCGTGGGTTCGCAGAACCTGTACCTGACCGGTCACGACGAGGTCCACTCGATCTCGAAGAACCTGAACGTGCCGAACGTGCGCTTCTGGATGAGCTTCGGCGAGCACTACATCAATGTGTTCACCGTGCTGAAGAACCTTGGCCTGCTTTCCGAGCAACCGGTCAAGACCGCTGAAGGCTTGGAAGTGGTGCCGCTGAAAGTGGTCAAGGCCGTGCTGCCTGACCCGGCTTCGCTGGCCCCGGGCTACACCGGCAAGACCTGCATCGGTGACCTGGTCAAGGGCACCAAGGATGGTCAGCCGCGTGAAGTGTTCATCTACAACGTGGCCGACCATGAAGAGGCCTACGCCGAGACTGACAGCCAGGGTATCTCCTACACCGCCGGTGTACCGCCAGTGGCTGCAGCCCTGCTGGTTGCCCGTGGCGAGTGGGATGCCAAGCGCATGGTCAACGTCGAGGAGCTGCCAGCCGAGCCGTTCCTCAAGGCGCTGGACGTCATGGGCCTGCCGACCCGCGTGAAAGATGAAAAAGGCGATCGTCCTTGGGACGCTGAAGCCTAAGCAGCAAGAGAAGGGGCGCCAACAGAGCGCCCCTTCTTTTTGTCTGCACCGGCCTCATCGCCAGCATTGATCTACGCCTACTTCCTGGCTTCCAGTATCAGGTTGAACGGTGTCTGTGTCGCCCGCCGGAACTGCGTGAACCCCGCCTCCTCGAACACCGCCCGCAAGCGCGCCTCCCCGGCCTGTGCACCCAGCCCCAGCCCAACCTCCTGGGACAACGAATTCGGTGTACAGATGAACGTCGACGCGGCATAGAACAGGCGACCGACCGGCGTCAGGTTGCCGTCCAGCGTGTCCTCGGCATAGGGTTCCACCAGCATTACCGTGCCGCCGGGCTTCAACGCCTGGTAGGCATGCCGTGCAGCGCCAACGGGGTCGCCCATGTCGTGCAGGCAATCGAAGAAGCACACCAAATCATGATCGCTGCCCGGGTAATCCTTGGCCGACGCCTGCTGGAAACTCACCCGCTGGGTCAAGCTGGCCTCACTGGCGCGTTCGCGGGCCGTGCTGATGGACGGCGCATGGTAGTCATAGCCGATGAAGGTCGATGCTGGAAACGCCTGAGCCATGACCAGCGTCGAAGCGCCATGCCCGCAACCGACATCCGCGACCTTCGCGCCGGCCTGCAGCTTGGCCACCACACCGTCGAGCGCCGGCAGCCAGTCGGCCACCAGGAAGGTGCGATAGCCGGGCCGGAAGAAACGCTCGGTACCGCTGAACATGCAGGGGTGATGGTCGCCCCAGGCCAGCCCGCCATCACCGCGCATGGCAGCCACCAGCTTGTCCTTGTCATGGAACAGCGCGGCCACCACCGCCGCGCCACCCGCCATATAGGCCGGTGAGTCCTCCAGCGCCAGTGCCATGGCCTGTTCCTCGGGCAGCACGAAACTGCCCTGGTCATGGACCATATAGCCGGACGCGGCCTGGGCGTTGAGCCATTCGCGCACCAGCCGTGGGTGGCAGCCGGTCCGGGCCGCCAGCACCTCGGGGGTGACCGGCTGACTATCAGCCATGGCCCGGTACAACCCCAGTTCGTCGCCGAGTATCACATTGGCCAGGGTCGCCGCAGCGCCCATGTCTCCCACCAGCTTGCCCATGAAATCATGAAGCTTTGCCTCGTCCATGACCTGCCCTCCTCTGCAAGAAGGCCACCGTCAGCGAGGGATGTCCGGTCCGGGGTCGCGGTGGTCGAATTAAGGTGTGAGAGCCCGCCGTGATGGAAACCGCGGCGGGCTGTTTGTAAGTTTAGATGTCCTGACTGAGCGGGTCGGAACGTTTGACAGGGCTGCTGCGCCACTTGCATTCAGTCCATTCTCAAAATACTGTATGAATATTCAGTATCACGAGACACCCTCATGCAGCTCATTGCCAAGCTTGGCATCCTCGCCGATGCCGCCAAGTACGACGCGTCCTGTGCCAGCAGTGGCGCGCCCAAACGTAGCTCGCGCGGCAGCGAGGGCCTGGGCGCCACCAATGGCATGGGCATCTGCCACAGCTATACACCGGACGGGCGCTGCGTTTCGCTGCTCAAGGTGCTGTTGACCAACTTCTGCCTGTACGACTGCCAATACTGCGTCAATCGCCGCTCCAGCAACGTGCCGCGGGCACGTTTCACGCCCGAGGAGGTGGTGCGCCTGACCCTGGATTTCTACCGGCGCAACTGCATCAGCGGCCTGTTCCTGAGCTCCGGCATCATCCGCTCGGCCGACTACACCATGGAACAGTTGATCCGCGTGGCGCGCCTGCTGCGTGAGGAGCACAACTTCCGGGGTTACATCCACCTCAAGACCATCCCCGACGCCGACCCACTGCTGATCGAGGAAGCCGGGCGCCTGGCCGACCGCCTCAGCGTCAATATCGAACTGCCCACCGATGCCAGCCTCAAGCGCCTGGCCCCGGAAAAACACGCCCACACCATTCGCCAGGCCATGGGCGTGATCCACCAGGGGCAGCAAGCCGTGGCGGGCGAACCGAAGGCACCGCGTTTCACCCCGGCCGGGCAAAGCACCCAGGTCATCGTCGGCGCCGACGCCACTGACGACAGCACACTGCTGCGCAACGCCGAGTCGCTGTACCAGGGTTACGGCCTCAAGCGCGTGTATTACTCAGCCTTCAGCCCGATACCCGACAGCCCCGGCAGCGTGCCGCTGGCAGCCCCACCGCTGCTGCGCGAGCACCGCCTGTACCAGGCAGACTTCCTGTTGCGCGGCTATGGCTACAAAGCGGGTGAGTTGCTTGGCCAGGAGGGTAACCTGGCGCTGGACATAGACCCCAAGCTTGCCTGGGCGCTGGCCAACCGTGAGGTGTTTCCGCTGGATGTGAATCGTGCCGAGCCGGCACTGCTGGCACGCATCCCCGGCATCGGCCTGCGCAGTGTGCAGCGGCTGGTGGCGCTGCGCCGTGAACGGCGCGTGCGCTACGACGACCTGATCCAACTGCGCTGCGTGCTCGACAAGGCCCGGCCATTCATTATTACCAGCGACTACCGCCCAGGCCAGGCGGAGCTGCGCAGCGGCCTGCTGCGCGAGCGCCTGCGTGAACCACAGGCACCTGTGCAGATGGGGTTGTGGGGGTGATCGCGCTCGACTGTGACGAGCACTTCAGCACCTGGCGCGACCAGGCCCGCACGCTGCTCGGGCACGGCATCGACCCGGCGCAAGTGACCTGGTCGCAAGGGCCGATCGACGACCTGCTGGCGGTGCCTGCCCCCCTGCCAGACGGGCCCGGCCCGTTCCGCGCCAAGGTACCGGCAGCGCTGTTGAGCCTTTTGGAACAGGCATCGCGCTACCGGGGCGAGCAACGCTGGAACCTGCTGTACGAAGTGCTCTGGCGCGTGGCCCACGGTGACCGCACGGCAATGCTTGCAGGCGACCGCCTGGGCAGTGAACTGCACCGGCGTATCAAGCAGGTCAGCCGTGAAGCACACCACCTGCATGCGTTCGTACGTTTCGTGCCCTTGCCGCCAGCACTTGCCGAGCAGCTGCAACTGGACCTGGTCGCCTATCACGAGCCGGCCCATGACATTCTGCACAGTGCCAGCGCGCACTTCGCCGACCGCCTGGGGCGCCAGCGCTGGTTGATCGCCACACCGGGGGACGGTATTCGCTTCGACGGCCAAGGTTTCGAATATCAGCGGCACTGCCCGGACGCTTGGCGGCAGTGGGCGCGCAATGCCGATGACCCGGGTGCCGAGCTGTGGCGGACCTACTACCGCCATACCTTCAACCCCGCCCGCCTCAACCCGGATGCCTTGCGCCTGCACATGCCGGGGCGTTTCTGGCGACATTTGCCAGAAGGCATGCTGATCCCGCAACTGGAAGGGTTGGCGCGCCAAGGCAAGCAACGTGATGGCCAGGCTGCGGAAGTGGCTGTGCAGCAGGGCAAGACGATAAACCGCGCTGAACCCTGATCCCCTCTGCACGAAGCCGCCTGGCCACCGCCACAAATGTGAAAAAAAGGTAAAAATTCCTACATCCCAATCTTTCAAGGGCAGGCAAATCCTGACAAACTGATTGTTAATCGTTCTCATACACATCTTCAATAACGTTTAACAATGTACAGGAACCCACCCCCCATGCCGTCGCCACTCGCGCCCTCGCGCAATCTCCCTGCCCGCAACCTGCTCGCCATGGCCGTGTGCATGGCCATCGTCACACCGGCCCTGGCCGAAGACGACCAGCCCACCACGCTGGTGTTGGGCGCCACCGAGATCAGCTCCGATCGGCTGGGCAGCACCACCGAGGGTTCGCAGTCCTACACCACAGGTTCCATGTCCACCGCCACCAAGCTGCCATTGAGCCTGCGTGAAACGCCGCAGGCGGTGACCGTGATCACCCGTCAGCGCATGGACGACCAGGCGATGACCAGCATCAACGACGTGGTCAAGGCCACGCCAGGGCTGTTCCTTGACTATTCCGGCGGTCCAGGTCGGCAAAGCTACACGTCACGTGGCTTTGACATCGACAACCTGATGTACGACGGCATTCCGAGCGGTTACAAGCCCTACACCGTGGGCGCCCAGCCTAACCTGGCCATGTTCGACCGCGTCGAGATCGTCCGCGGCGCGACCGGCCTGATCACCGGCTCCGGCAACCCTTCGGCGGCCATCAACCTGGTACGCAAGCGTCCGCTGGCCGAACAGAAAGTCACCCTGACCGGCGCCGCTGGCAGCTGGGACGACTACCGCGGCGAAATCGATGCCTCCAGCCCGCTCAACGACAGTGGCACACTGCGCGGTCGCGTGGTGACGTCATACCGGGGGGCCAACAGCTACATCGATGATGTCGAAGAAGATCACGGCCTGTTCTATGCAATCACCGAGGCGGACCTGTCCGAAGACACCACCCTGACCCTCGGCTTCTCTCACCAGAAAGACCAGACCAACAACTTCTGGGGCGCCATGCCAACCGCCCTGAACGGCCACCACATGGACTTCTCGCGTTCCTACAACCCAGGCAGTGACTGGGAGAACAAGGACCAGGAGATCAACACCGTATTCGCCGAAGTGCAGCAGCGCCTGGCCAATGACTGGAAACTTCAGGTCAACGCCAACTATTCCCAGCAGGACGGCACCTTCACCGGCTCCTACCAGTCGCGTTGGGCAGGGCTCAATGCGCCGTTGTCCCGCACCGCTTACCAGTCCAAGCACCAGGAAAACCAGGCCGGCCTTGACGGCTTCGTCAGCGGCCCGTTCCAAGCCTTCGGCCGCACCCATGAATTGGTGGTGGGCGCCAGCAAGCGCATCTACGACATGGACACGCGCAACTACAGCCCGTACGACACCAACTGGCCGATCAATGCCGGCAAGCCGAACTTCGTGCACACCAACAACGTACGCGAAGTCACTACCCAGGAAGGTGTGTACATGACCACCCGGCTGAGCCTGGCCGATCCGCTGAAGCTGATCCTGGGCGGCCGCCTGGACTGGTATGACTATGACAACAAGGAAAGCGCCAGCGCCGATTACAAAGTCACGCGCAACGTCACTCGCTACGCGGGCCTGATCTACGACCTGGACGATCATCACTCGGTGTATGTCAGCTACAGCGACATCTTCAACCCGCAGGAGTACAAGGACGCTTCCGGCAGCCCGCTCAAGCCGGTCGAGGGCAAGAACTATGAAATCGGCGTCAAGGGCGAGTACTTCGATGGCGCCCTCAATGCCAGCCTGGCGCTGTTCCGTATCGACCAAGAAAACCGTGGCGTTTCGCAGACCGACCTGGCCGGCTGCAGCGACCCTACCAACTGCTACGTCGCATCCGGCGAAGTGCGCAGCCAAGGTATCGACATGGAGCTGCAAGGTGCGCTGACCCGCAACTGGCAGGTCGGTGCCGGCTACACCTATGCCCGCGTCCACACGCTTAAAGACGCCGCCAACCCCGGCAACGTCAACCAGCGCTTCGACACCGACACCCCGGAGCACCTGTTCAAGCTGACCACCACCTACCGCTTCGAAGGCCCGCTTGAGAAGCTGCGCATCGGCGGCAACATCTCCTGGCAGAGCCGCATCTACAACGACTTCACCGTTGCCGATGGCAGCGAGTACCGCCTGGTCCAGGGATCGTACGCGGTCACCGACCTGATGGCCGGCTACCAGGTCAACAAGCACCTCGACCTGCAGCTCAACGCCAACAACGTGTTCGACCGCAAGTACTACTCGGCCGTGGCCACCTCGGTCAACTATGCCGGCGACACCTGGGGCGCGCCGCGCAACATGATGCTGACGGCCAAATACAGCTTCTGACCTGACGGGTTGCCAGCCTGTACCGGACGCTTCGCAGCACAACCCGCGAAGACGCCGGTACAGGCACCCCACGAATCAGCTGAACAATTTGCTCAGATACCCCAGCCTCTTCTTGTACGACCGCCGCGCCTCAAGCGCATCTTCCATGCTCACCGGCAAGAACCGCGCCTGCTGGTTCGGCTGCATCTGCCCGATCAGGTCCAGGTCGGCGCTGATCACCGTGCCGATCATGGCGTACCCACCGCCAGACACCGCATCGCGGTGCAAAATGATCGGTTCCAGCCCGGCTGGCACCTGTATCGAACCGATCGGGTAGCAACTGTCGACGATATTGGACGGGTCCGAACCTGCGCCGAATGGCTGCTCTCGCGGCTGGAAAGTCAGCGCGTTGCCGCCCTTGTAGCGGTAGCCGATGCGGTCGGCCTCGGAGCCCACCGTCCAGGCATCGGTGAAAAAGCTTTTCGCCGCAGCATCAGTCAGGCGGTGGAAGTACAGCCCCGGTACCACGCGCAACACCACTTCCCCTCCCAGTGCCTGGCGCAGCGCCATTGGCAAGCTGGCTCCGGCACGGGCTTTGGCGCAGGGCACACCGACCGGCAATACATCGCCTGCCAGCAGCTTGCGACCGTGAAAACCGCCCAGCGAGCCCAAGGCGTAAGTGGACCGGCTACCCAGCACTTCTGGCACATCGATGCCGCCCGCGACTGCCAGGTAGGCACGTGCCCCGGCTGTGGGGAAGGCGAAGCGCAGCACCTGGCCTGCCCTGACTGCAAACGAAGTGTCAGGGCGCTGTTCGCGGCCATCGAGCAGCACCGGCATCTGTGCGCCACACACCGCCACCAGCGCATCCTGCAGAAACTCCAGCTCCGGCCCCACCAGCGCACATTCAAGGCCAGCAGTACCCGCCGGGTTGCCGACCAGCTGATTGGCTGCGCGCAACGCATATTGATCAAGCGCACCGGAGGGCGGGATACCCAGGTGGTAATAGCCTTCACGGCCCAGGTCCTGCACCGAGGTTGCCAGGCCAGGTTTGAGTACCTTGATCATGCCAGCACCTCCTGCAACGACTTGGGATAGCCGACCGGGTCGGCCAGGAAAGCATCGAGGGAAAACTCTACCGGGCGAATGCGCAGGTCGAAACGGCCGTCCTCGACATCCGCCACCGCCTGGTCGTAGGCCTGACGGTCGATGGGTTTGAACTGCACGATGTCCCCTGGGCGGAAGAACACCATGTGCTCCTTCAGGTAGTTCAGGCCCTGCTGCGGGTCGTAGATCGGCGCCGGGGTAACGCCGAACATCTGGTAGCCCCCTGCCCCGCGCACCGAATAGATGCAACCGAAACAACCGCCGTGGCCCAAGGTCAGCTTTGGCGTGTCGGTGCGTGGGCGCAGGTACTTGGGCACCTGCAACTGGCGCTCGCGCTCGACCATCTGGAACATGAACGGCAGGCCGGCGACGAAGCCGACCATCGACACGAACCAAGGCGCGCCACTGTGCGCGGCGATGAACGCATCGACATCGGCCAGGCCATTGATGCGCGCCGCGTATTCGAGGTCGGTACTGTTCGGGTCCTGGTGGCGGTCGCGAAAGCGCATGAGGGTTTCATGGGTCCAGGGGTCGTTGTACAGCACCGGGATCTCGATGATCCGGGTGTGCAACGCGCGTTCGGCAACCGCCTCGGCCTCTGCACCGCGCACCGCTGCAAGCAGTACATCGGGGGCGATGCGGTCGGGGTCGAAGCGGATCTGGAACGAGGCGTTGGCCAGGCAAATGTCCAGCACGCCCTCCAGCGCCAGGCGCTCCACCGCCCGGGTGACGGCCATGCCTTTGAAAAAGGCCTCGAGCGACATGCTGTCGCTGACCTCGGCAAACAGGTGCTCGTCGGCACCAAAGCTGTAGCGGATCGGGGTACTGGCAAGCGGCTCGGCCATGTCTGCTCCTTTTTTGGAATCTTTATCGTAAGGCAGGCAAAAACAATGCAGTGCAGCGGCACCGGTGTCTGGGCACCGGGTGCCTTGAACCTCAACGGGGCGTGCGCACCTCGATGCCGGCGGCGTCAAGCGCTGCGCGTGTGGCTTCGACCAGGTCGAGCGCGCCGGGAGTATCACTGTGCAGGCAGATCGAGTCGAATTCGATGGCCAGGTCCTGGCCCTCGACCGTGCGTACCACGCCCTCGCGGCAAGCCCGCAGCACGCGCTCGGCGACCGCCTGCGGCTCATGGCCACGCACATTGCGGGTAAACACGATGGAGCCGCTCAGGTCGTACTCGCGGTCAGCATAGAACTCACGCACCACCGGCTGGCCGAGTGCCTGCGCAACCCGGCAGATCACCGAGCCAGGCATGCAGTACAGCAACAGCTGCGGCTCGATCACCTGCAGGTTCTGCACCAGCAACCGGGCGGCTTCCTCATCACGGGCCAGGTGCATGTACAGGGCACCATGGGGCTTGATGTGTTGCAGTTTCACGCCCTGCGCACGGGCGATTTCACGCAGCGCACCCAACTGGTAGAGCATGTCGTCGACCAGTTCCTGGGCCGGCGCGTTGATGTGCCGGCGGCCGAACCCGACCAGGTCACGAAACCCCGGGTGAGCGCCTACCGCCACGCCCAGCGCCTTGGCCCGCTCGACCGTGCGACGCATGGTGCCAGGGTCGCCGGCATGAAAGCCGGTGGCGATGTTGGCCGAACTGATGAAGGCCATCAGTTCGTTGTCGACGCCGTCGCCGATGGTCCACGGGCCGAAACCCTCGCCCATGTCAGAATTGAAGTCTACTGCCTGCATGCCTACGCTCCCGGTGCTTGTGACGGTGTGAAGGTCACGTTAGATTCTCCACAACCCCCTTGGGAAGATCTATAAACAGATAGGGTGTCTTCTGAAAAACAGATACCCAGGAGTCTCCTGTGTCACTGACCTTGCGCCAGGTTCGCTACTTCGTCGCCACCGCCGAGATCGGCCAGATCTCCCAGGCCGCCATCCACCTCAACATTTCCCAATCGGCGGTCACTACCGCGATCAAGGAACTGGAGGCAATGCTCGGGGTGTTGTTGTTCCAGCGCTCGGCGCAAGGCATGAGCCTGACCGATGCGGGCCGGCATTTTCTCAACCGCGCCTATGTGATCCTGCGCAGTGTCGATGACGCACTCAACAGCCCGCTGCCGGACGTGCGCGCCAGTGGCCTGCTGCGCCTGGCGGCGAGCTACACGGTGATCGGCTATTTCCTGCCGCACCACTTGCAACGCCTGGAACACTGGCACCCGGACGTAAACCTCCAAGTACACGAGCAGGAGCGCAGCGCCATCGAACAAGGCCTGCTGGAAGGCCGCTTCGACATGGCGGTGGTGCTCACCGCCAACCTCACCCACCCAGATATCGTGTCCGAAACCCTGTTCAACTCCGAGCGCCGGCTGTGGCTGCCCAGCCACCATCCATTGTGCGAGCGCTCTACGGTCAGCCTGGCCGATGTTGCGCGTGAGCCGTTCATCCTGCTGACCGTGGACGAAGCCGAGCAGAGCGCCATGCGTTACTGGGAGCTGGCCGGCCAGCGGCCCAGCGTGCGGGTGCGCACCAGTTCGGTCGAGGCGGTGCGCAGCATGGTCGCCAATGGCAGCGGCGTGGCGATCCTGTCGGACCTGGTGCACCGGCCCTGGTCGCTCGAAGGCAAGCGCATCGAGACCGTGACCATCAGCGACCCGGTAACGCCCATGAGCGTGGGCCTGGCCTGGCACCGCGAGCGGGCATTCAGCCCGGCGATGCAGGCCTTGCGCGACTACTTCCATGGTGCTTTTCTGGCGCCGCAACAGTTGTCGGCTCGGCGCTGAATGGCCAGTGCCTTGAGACCTGAGCCGAACGTTCCGGCGCCGTCGTCGTCATAACTTGGCCGGTGCCGCCACGCAGAGAGGACGCGAAATGACTCAACCAGACCCGTCATACGTCAAATGGCTCGAAGAGCGTTCCATGCTCAAGGCCTCGCAGGAGCGGGCCCGACTGTATTCTGGGCAATCGCGCCTGTGGATGAACCCCTACGCCGAAACGCAGCCACGCCGCGCCACCGACATTGCGTCGGTATGGCTCACCGTCTACCCCGACGCGATCATCGCGCCTGAAGGCTGCTCGGTGCTCGGCGCGCTGGGCCACGAAGCCTTGTGGAAGCGCCTGTCGGAAATTGGCGTGCAGGGCATTCATACCGGCCCCATCAAACAGTCCGGCGGTGTCAGCGGGCGCGATTTCACCCCCAGCGTGGACGGCAACTTCGACCGCATCAGCTTCGACATCGATCCGCTCTACGGCAGTGAACAGGAGCTGGTACAGATGAGCCGCATGGCGGCGGCGCACAATGCCGTGACCATCGACGACCTGATCCCCTCGCACACCGGCAAGGGCGCCGATTTCCGCCTGGCCGAGCTGGCCCACGGCGCCTATCCAGGGCTGTACCACATGGTCGAGATCCGCGAGGAAGACTGGCCGCTGCTGCCAGACGTGCCCCCTGGCCGCGACTCGGTCAACCTGCTGCCCGCACAGTGCGACGAACTCAAGGCACACCACTACATCGTCGGCCAGCTGCAACGGGTGATCTTCTTCGAGCCTGGCGTGAAGGAGACCGACTGGAGCGCAACGCCACCGATCACCGGTGTCGATGGCAAGACGCGGCGCTGGGTCTACCTGCACTACTTCAAGGATGGCCAGCCGTCGCTGAACTGGCTGGACCCAAGCTTTGCCGCCCAGCAAATGATCATCGGCGACGCCCTGCACGCGCTGGATTGCCTGGGCGCGCGCGGCCTGCGCCTGGATGCCAACGGTTTTCTCGGGGTCGAGACCTGCGCCAGTGGCACCGCCTGGTCGGAAAGCCACCCGCTGTCGATCGTCGGTAACCAACTGATCGGCGGCATGATCCGCAAGGCCGGCGGGTTCAGCTTCCAGGAACTGAACCTGACCCTGGACGACATCGCACAGATGTCCAAAGGCGGCGCCGACCTGTCCTATGACTTCATCACCCGCCCGGCGTACCAGCATGCACTGTTGACCGGCGATACCGAGTTCCTGCGCCTGATGCTCAAGGAAATGCACAGCTTTGGCATCGACCCGGCGTCGTTGATCCACGCCCTGCAGAACCACGACGAGCTCACCGTCGAGCTGGTGCATTTCTGGACCCTGCACGCCCATGACATGTACCTGTACCGGGGCCAGACCCTGCCCGGCAACATCCTGCGCGAACATATCCGCGAGGAAATCTACGAACGCCTCTCGGGCGAACACGCCCCTTACAACTTGCGCTTTGTCACCAACGGCATCTCCTGCACCACCGCCAGCCTGATCACGGCGGCGCTGGGCATCCGTGACCTGGACCAGATTGGCCCGGCAGATGTCGAGCTGATCCAGAAGGTGCACCTGTTGCTGGTGATGTACAACGCCATGCAGCCCGGTGTGGTCGCACTGTCGGGCTGGGACCTGGTCGGCGCCCTGCCGCTGCCGGCCGAGGCGGTGGCGCAAAAGATGGCCGATGGCGATACCCGCTGGATCCACCGTGGCGGCTACGACCTGGCCGGGCTCGATGCGCAGGCCGAGGCATCGGTGCGTGGCATGCCGCGCGCACGCGCACTGTACGGCAGCCTCGACCAACAGCTGGAAAGCAGCGATTCGTTCGCCAGCAAAGTTAAAAAACTGCTCGCCGTGCGCCAGGCCTACGGTATTGCCAGCAGCCGCCAGGTACTGGTGCCCGAGGTCAGCAGCCCGGGATTGCTGGTGATGGTGCACGAGCTGCCGGCCGGGCGTGGCATCCAGATCAGTGCGCTGAACTTCGGGCAGGAGGTGATCGCTGAAGAGCTGCTGCTGACCGGCTTCACGCCCGGGACGGTGGTGGACATGATCAACGAGACGGTAGAAGGCGACCTGACTGAGGATGGGCGGCTGATGATCAACCTGGACCCGTATGAAGCCTTGTGCCTGAGAATCGTCAACAGCAGTGGGCACGTCTGAGGCTGTATCAGCTACACCTGTGGGCGCCGGGTTGCCGGCGCTCACGGTCCGCCCGGCTTGCTTTTAAAGCTCCAGGGGCATAGTTTCCGGGCATCATTTACCGCGCCCAGGAGCAACTCCATGTACACCGGCATCGTCCAGGCCGTCCGCCCCCTGCTTGCTGTGACCACCTACCCGGGCCACAACCAGTTCACCATCGACCTTACCCCCGAACTGCTCGACGACCTGAAGATCGGCGCCAGCGTGAGTGTCGAGGGCACCTGCCTGTCGGTCACCGAAATTGACGGCACCCACGTGAAGTTCGACGCCATGACTGCCACCCTGGAGCGCACCAACCTGCGCTGCTTCAAGGCAGGCCAAGGCGTGAACATCGAGCGCTCGGCGAAAATGAACGCCGAAGTCGGCGGCCACCTGATGGCCGGCCACGTCGCCACCACCGCCGAGATCGTCGAGCTGTCGATCAAGGAAACCGGCGCCTTCATCACCTTCCGCATGCCGCCGCAGTGGGCCAGATACGTGTTCCCACGCGGGTTTCTCGGGGTCAACGGCTGCAGCCTGACCGTCGCCGACGTGGACGACACCTTGGTCACCATCAACCTGATCCCGGAAACCCTGCGCCAGACCACTTTCGCCAACTACCAGGCCGGTGAACTGATCAACATCGAAGTGGACCACCAGACCATGGTCCTGGTCGATGTGGTGGAGCGCACACTCAAAGCCACGCTGGCCCGTGCCTGATCAGATGCTGCGGGTAATACCGCCATCGACCCTGATGTTCTGCCCGGTGATAGGCACTGCATGATTGGCATGACCAGCCGCCTCGGGCGGATGACATTCAGTTTATCGACTGGGTGAACAGGCCCTTCCCTTACTCGATGCGCGGGTGTTGCTGCACCAGCGACTTGCGCTTGGCCTCAAGCTCGGCAATCTGTTCGTCGATGTCTTCGATCTTCTGCTCGATGTTGTCGTGGTGCTCCTGCAGCAGCTCACGCGCTTCATCGATATCCGATGCCGCCGGGGCGGCGCCACGCAGTGGCTTGTTGGCGGTTTCTTTCATGGTCAGGCCGGTAATCAGGCCGATGGCGGCAACCACCATCAGGTAGTAGGCCGGCATGTACAGGTCGCCGGTGCTCTCTACCAGCCAGGCAGCCAGGGTTGGGGTCAGGCCGGCGATCAGCACCGAAATGTTGAAGGCGCTGGCCAGGGCGCTGTAACGAATGTGGGTGGGGAACATCGCTGGGAGGGTCGAAGCCATCACGCCGATGAAGAAGTTGAGCAACACGGCGATGATCAGCAAGCCGGCGAAGATCACCCCGAGCACACCGCTGTTGATCAGCATGAAGGCCGGGATGGCCAGGGCGAACAGACCGACACTGCCGACAATGATGAACGGGCGGCGGCCCCACTTGTCGCTGAGCAGGCCGATGATCGGCTGCACGAACAGCATACCGACCATGATCGCGATGATGATCAGCACACCGTGGTCTTCGCTGTAGTGCAGGTTGTGCGACAGGTAGCTGGGCATGTAGGTGAGCAGCATGTAGTACGTGACGTTGGTGGCGATCACCACGCCAATGCACGTCACCAGGCTGCGCCAATGTTTAGTGGCGACTTCCTTGAACGACACCTTGGGCCCCGATGCCAGGCCTTCGCGGTCGCCCTGTTCAAGTTTTTCGACATGCTGCTGGAACGCCGGGGTCTCTTCCAGCGCATGGCGCAGGTAGAGGCCGATGATGCCCAGCGGCAAGGCCAGGAAGAACGGCAGACGCCAGCCCCATTCAAGGAATTTTTCCTCGCCCAGGAAGGTGGAAATCAGCACCACCACGCCCGCGCCAAGGACGAAGCCGGCGATCGAGCCAAAGTCCAGCCAGCTGCCGAGGAAGCCGCGCTTGCGGTCGGGTGCGTATTCGGCGACGAAGATCGAGGCGCCGGTGTATTCACCACCCACCGAGAAGCCCTGGGCCATTTTCGCCAGCAGCAGCAGGATCGGCGCCCAGATGCCGATAGAGGCGTAGGACGGTATCAAGCCGATGGCGAAGGTACTGAGCGACATGATCACAATGGTCGCGGCGAGGATTTTCTGTCGGCCGAACTTGTCGCCCAGGGCACCGAAGAACAGCCCGCCCAGCGGGCGAATCAGGAACGGAACCGAAAAGGTGGCCAAGGCCGCGATCATCTGTACGCTGGGATCGGCGTTGGGGAAAAACACCTTGCCCAGGGCGTAAGCGACAAAGCCGTAAACGCCGAAGTCGAACCACTCCATGGCGTTGCCCAGTGCAGCGGCAGTGATCGCCTTGCGCATCTTGGCGTCGTCGACGATGGTGATGTCTTTCAAGCCGATCGGCTTGACGGTTTTCTTGCGTGATTTCATCCCTGTGTCCCTGTCACTGAGGCTCTTTGGCATCAGATACACAGGGACACAAAATAATTCCACACTCAGCGATTTCTCGCGTGTATTGGCCTCAGATGCCTTCGCGGGCCAGGTCCATGGCGAAGTAGGTCAGGATCAGGTCGGCACCGGCACGCTTGATCGCGCCGATGCTCTCGCGCACCACTCGCCCTTCGTCGATGGCGCCGGCCAGGCCGCCGAACTTGATCATCGCGTACTCACCGCTGACCTGGTAAGCCGCCAGCGGCAAACGCGACGCAGCGCGAATGTCGGCGATTACGTCCAGGTAGGCACCCGCCGGTTTGACCATCAGCACATCGGCGCCTTCCTGCTCATCGAGCAGCGACTCGCGCACCGCTTCGCGGCGGTTCATCGGGTTCATCTGGTAGCTCTTGCGGTCGCCCTTGAGCGTGGTGCCACCGGCTTCACGGAACGGGCCATAGAGCGACGAGGCGAACTTGGTGGAGTAGGCCATGATCGCGGTGTCGTGAAAGCCCGCGGCATCCAGTGCACCACGGATGGCCTGAACCTGACCGTCCATCGCCGCCGACGGTGCGATGAAATCGGCACCGGCCGCGGCAGCGACCACCGCCTGCCTGCCCAGGTTGGCCAGGGTGGCGTCGTTGTCCACACCATGGTCGTGCAGCACGCCGCAATGGCCGTGGCTGGTGTACTCACAGAAACAGGTGTCGGACATCACCACCATTTCCGGCACGCTGTCCTTGCAGATGCGTGCCATGCGCGCCACCAGGCCGTTCTCGTTCCAGGTATCGCTACCGGTGGCATCGAGGTTGTGCGAAACGCCGAAGGTCATCACCGACTTGATGCCGGCGCGGGCGTAGCGTTCGATTTCCTGGGCCAGCAGTTTTTCGGGAATGCGGTTGACCCCCGGCATGCTGCTGATCGGCACGAAGTCGTCGATGCCTTCCTCGACGAAGATCGGCAGGATCAGGTCTTCGAGGCGGAATTCCGTCTCCTGGAAAATCGTGCGCAGCGACTCGTTCTGGCGCAGGCGGCGGGGGCGAACGGAAGGAAAAAGATTGGACATGACAGCTCCAGGGAATATGGACGGCGTACACCATATGCCTGTTGAGCTTCAGTGAAAAGGCTCAATGACGAGATTGTGCCTTGCATCAGGGGCAATAGCCGGGGCGGTCAGCCCCGGTACACGGCCTCAGCGCAACAGGTCCTGGATCTGCTTGTGCAAGGTATCCAGGTCAAACGGTTTGGCCAGGATCGGCGCCTTGCGTGCGATGGGGCTGCCCGACTCAAGAATCTCCGCCGGGTAGCCGCTGATGAAGATCACCTTCAGGTCCGGTCGCAGTTTCACCGCAGGCTCGGCGATCTCGACGCCGGAAATGCCGCCGGGCAAGCGGAAGTCGGTGACCATCAGGTCCAGGTGCGGCTTGCTCGCCAGGATGGCGAACGCCTGTTCACCGTCCTCGGCCACCAGTACGTGATAGCCCTCGCCTGCCAGGTAGTCACGCAGGATCATCCGGATTGCCGGTTCATCCTCGACCACCAAAACCACATCTTGTGCATCTTCACTCATGACAACAACGCCTTGAAATTCATACAGTTGGCCATCGGACCCCAGGCTCAGGCAGAGGTTGCCCGCACCTGGTCGTTTTGTTCTGTCAGCCGCGTCAGCGGCAATTGCAGGCAGAAGGTGGCGCCCTTGCCTTCCTCGCTCTGCACCTGGATCTGCCCACCATGGGCCTGGACGATCTGCTCCGAGATATACAGCCCCAACCCCAGCCCGGCGCTGGCCTGCTGGGTGGCCACGCGCTCGAACTGCTGGAAGATCCGTTGCTGATTCACGCCACTGATGCCGATGCCGTGATCCTGCACTTGCACGCAGGCCATGCCCGCCTGCTCGAATACCCGAACCTCGACCGGCTGGCGTTCGCCATAACGCAAGGCATTGGACAACAGGTTGGCCAGTACTTGTTCAATCCGGAATTCGTCCCACTC
Organism: Pseudomonas sp. p106; assembly: GCF_003936645.1. Taxonomy (NCBI): domain Bacteria; kingdom Pseudomonadati; phylum Pseudomonadota; class Gammaproteobacteria; order Pseudomonadales; family Pseudomonadaceae; genus Pseudomonas; species Pseudomonas sp. p106. The sequence goes on along the minus strand of NZ_RHQR01000001.1, from coordinate 32,918 downwards.
CCCCTGCAGGCCATCGCAGCGCTGCAGATCGATATGCGTGCCCAGCGCGGTGGCCTGGGCGGTGAAGTTTTCTACCAGGCCACGCACCAGCTGGCCGAGGTCGAACAGCTTTGGCCGCAGCGACAGCTTGCCGGTGCGGATGCGCGACACATCGAGCATGTCTTCGATCAGACGGATCAGGCTATTGATCTGCCGTTCGTCGCGCTCGACCATGGCCTGCAGCTTGTCGGCGCTGAACGCCTCCAGGCTGCCGCGGGCCAAGTGCATCTTGCGCAGCTGGGTCTCGAGGATAAGGCCATTGAGCGGCGTGCGCACCTCGTGCGCTACGATCGACATGAAGTCGTCGCGCATGCGTACCGCATGCTCCAGCTCACTGCGCGCCACCTGCAACTGCGTCAGCAGCAGCTCCTGCTCCTGGCGGCTGCGCTCAAGGGCCTGCAACTGCCTGTCGAGCACTTTGCGCTGGCGGTAAAGGTCGACAAACACCGTCACCTTGTTTTTCACCGCCAGGGTATCTAGCGGCTTGTACAGGAAGTCCACCGCGCCGCTTTCGTAGCCCTTGAAGGCGTAGTTCATCTCGCGCCCGGCAGCGGTAACGAAGACGATCGGGATATTGCGGGTCTTTTCCGTGCCGCGCATCAGTTCGGCCAGTTCAAAGCCGTTCATGCCCGGCATCTGCACGTCGAGAATGGCCAGGGCAAACTCGTGCTCCAGCAGCAACGACAAGGCGGCTTCCGCAGACTGGGCCTGGTGCACCTCACGGTCTTGGCCCTGAATCAGGGCGTCGAGGGCCAGGAGGTTTTCCGGCAGATCGTCGACGATCAGCAGTTTGGCGGTGATGTGGCTTAGCATGCGCTGGATTCCAGGTTGGCGAGCAATTGCCCGATGCCGCTCAAAGAAAGAATAAGGTCGGGCTGGTGGAGCGCCAATGCGGCCTCCGGCATCAGCGCCACCTGGGCGTCGCGGGGGTCCTGGACCACGGTCCGGCCGCCGCTGTTCTTGATGTAGGCAAGGCCTTTGGCACCGTCCTCGTTGGCGCCTGTGAGCAATACGCCCAGCAGGCCCGCGCCATAGGCATCGGCAGCCGAGATGAACAGGAAGTCAATGGCCGGGCGCGAGAAATGCACCGGCTCCTCCTGGCTCAGCGACAGGCTCAAATCCTGCTCGACCGACAGGTGATAACCAGGCGTCGCCACGTAGATCTGGCCGGGGGCGATGGCCTCTTTGTCCCGAGCCTCACGTACCGGCCTGTGCAGACGCCGCTGCAGCACTTCGGCCAGATGGCTGTGACGGTCATCGGGCAGGTGCAGCACGCACAGCACAGGCGTCACGAATGCCGGCGGCAGGCCACCGAGCACCTGAAACAGCGCCTGCACGCCGCCCGCCGAGGCACCGATCACCACCGCGCTCACGCCCTTCATGATTTCCGGAAGATCCGTTCAGGCTTGACCAGCGGCTCGAAGCGGTCGCTGTAAGCGGAGAAATCCACCGATTCCTTGCTGCCCAGCACCAGAAAGCCACGGTGACACAAGGACTCATGGAACAGCCCCAGGGCGCGGTCCTGCAGGTCCTTGTTGAAGTAGATCAGCACATTGCGGCAGGACACCAGCTGGGTTTCGGAAAACACGCTGTCGGTGGCCAGGCTGTGGTCGGCGAAGGTCACGTTGTCGCGCAGGCTGCTGTCCATGATGGCGTTACCGTAGGCGCTGGTGTAGTACTCGGCAAAATCGCGACGCCCGCCGGCCAGGCGGTAGTTTTCTTCGTACTCGCGCATGCTCTGCATCGAGTAGATGCCCTGCTTGGCCCTGTCCAGGGAACGCGGGTTGATATCGGTGGCATACAGGATGGTGCGCTCGAGCAGCCCCTCCTCGCGCAGCAGGATGGCCATCGAGTACACCTCCTCGCCGGTGCTGCAGCCGGCGATCCAGATCTTGATCGACGGCCAGGTGCGCAACAGCGGCACCACTTCGTTGCGCAGGGCAAGGAAGTGGCTCGGGTCGCGGAACATCTCGCTGACCGGGATCGTCAGGAACTGCAGCAACTGCATGAACATGCCCGGGTCGTGCAGCACCCGCTCCTGCAGGGCCGACACCGTCAGGCAATCGAACTGGCGCAGGGCATGGAGGATCCGGCGCTTGATCGAAGCGCCGGAGTAGTTGCGAAAATCGTAGCTGTACTTGAGGTAGATCGCCTCGATCAGCAGCCTGATCTCGATGTCGGTGTTGCGCTCGCTAATCAAATTCGCTCCAGTTGCGGCAGCCACACACGGATCAACGAGAACAGGCGGTCCAGGTCGATCGGTTTGGCCAGGTAATCATTGGCGCCAGCCTGCAGGCAGCGCTGCTGGTCATCCTTCATCGCCTTGGCGGTTACGGCGATGATCGGCAACTTGCGCCAGCGCGGCTGCTGGCGGATCAGGCGGGTAGCCTCGAAGCCGTCCATTTCCGGCATCATCACATCCATCAGCACCAGGTCGATATCGTCATGCTGCTCCAGGCGTTCGATGGCCTCACGCCCGTTGCGGCCGATCTCGACGATGGCGCCCTTGTGCTCCAGGGCACTGGTGAGGGCGAAGATGTTACGCACATCGTCGTCCACCAGCAGCACCTTGCGCCCTTCGAACACCTTGTCACGGCTGCGCGCGGTCTTGAGCATGCGCTGGCGTTCATGGGACAGCTGCGATTCGACTTTGTGCAGGAACAACGTCACTTCGTCGAGCAAACGCTCTGGCGAGCGGGCCCCCTTGATGATGATCGAGCGTGAATACTTGAGCAGCTCGGCTTCTTCTTCGCGGGTGAGGTTGCGCCCGGTATAGACGATCACCGGTGGGAAGGAGCGGATATCTTCTGCAGTCATGCGCTTGAGCAGCTCATTACCGAGCATGTCGGGCAGCTTGAGGTCGATGATCATACAGTCGTAGATGTTCTCGCGCAGCAACGCCAGGGCGTCCTGGGCCAGGGCCACGGCGGTGATCTCGATATCGTCGTCGCCGATCAGGCGGGCGATGCTCTCACGCTGCAGGTCGTCATCCTCCACCAGCAGGATGTGCTTGAGCTTCTGCGTGAGCTTGGCTTCCAGGCGAGCGAACACTTCCTTGAGCTCTTCGCGGCTGGTCGGTTTGACCGCGTAACCCACCGCCCCCATGTGCATGGCCGCCTCGACGCGGTCTTCCACCGATATGATGTGCACCGGGATATGCCGGGTGGCAGCCAGCTCCTTCAGGCGCTGCAACACGGTGAGGCCGGAGTGGTCGGGTAGGCGCATGTCCAGCAGGATCGCATCGGGAATGTACTGGGCTGCCAGCGCGAAGCCCTCGTCGGCGGCCTGGGCCACCAGGCAGCTGTAGCCCAGTTCGTGAGCCAGGTCGAAGAGGATACGGGCGAAGTTCGGCTCGTCCTCGATCACCAGGATGCAGCGGTTGCCGAACGGGGCGTGCTCGCGGTCATCGGTGAAGGTCGGTGCCGGCAGTTTCGGCGCCACTGCCGTAGCCACCTTGGGCTCTGGCGGCAGCGTGTCGACCGCCGGACGCAGGCTGTGGGCCTCGACTTCCTCGGCCTCGGCTTCGTAACGTTCCGGCATGGTCAGGCTGAACACACTGCCCTGGCCTGGGTTGCTGTCGACGCTGATCTGCCCACCCAGCAAATGCGCCAGGTCGCGGGAAATCGACAGGCCCAGCCCGGTGCCGCCGTATCGGCGGTTGCTGCTGCCATCGACTTGGTGGAAGGCGCCGAAGATCGCCTGCTGCTGGTCGGCGGCGATACCGATGCCGGAATCGCGCACGGCGAAGACAATGCCGGTGCCTGCCTGGTGGCTGATGGTCAGGCTGACCTGGCCGTGGTCGGTGAACTTGATCGCATTGGACAGCAGGTTCTTGAGTATCTGCTCCAGGCGCTGGCGGTCGGTGAACAGTGTCACCGGTACATGCGGTTCGACCTTGACCTCGAACGCCAGGCCCTTGTGCTCGGCCAGCGGCAGGAACATGCCGCGCAGGCCTTCGACCAGGCGCTCCAGCTGAGTGGTCTCGGGGCGCACTTCAAGCTTGCCGGCCTCGACTTTGGCGATGTCGAGAATGTCGTTGATCAGGTTGAGCAGGTCATTGCCGGCCGAATAGATGGACTCGGCGAACTTGACCTGTTCGGCGCTGAGGTTGCCCTCGCCGTTCTCCGCCAGCAGCTTGGCCAGGATCAGCGAGCTGTTGAGCGGCGTGCGCAGCTCGTGGGACATGTTGGCGAGGAACTCGGACTTGTACTTGCTCGAACGCTGCAGCTCATCGGCGCGGGCCTGCAACTCTTGCTGGGCCTGCATCAACTCGTCGTTCTTGCGGTCCAGGGCATCGGTGCGCTCGGACAGTTGCTCGTTGGTCTGCTCAAGCTCGGCCTGCTGGGTCTCCAGGTGGGCCTGGGACTCCTTGAGCACGCGGGACTGCTCTTCAAGCTCCTCGTTGGCAGTCTTGAGTTCTTCCTGCTGCACCTGCAGCTCTTCGTTGAGCTGCTGAGTCTCGGCCAGCACTTCCTGGAGGCGCTGGCGGTAGCGGGCGCTTTCGATGGACATGCCAAGGTTGCCGCCAACCCGCTCCATCAGCTCATCGTCACGCTCCTGCAGCGGGCGCAGGAAGCCCAGCTCGATCACGCCGTTGATCTGGCCATCGTCGATGGCCGGCATCAGCAAGGCACTGCGCGGCAAGCCGCTACCCAGGCCGGAGCTGAGGCGGTAGTAGTCTTCGGGCAGGTCATCCAGGCGCAGCAGGCGGCCTTCGCGCACAGCCTGCGACAGCAGGCCATCGTGGGCGGCCAGCACCTGTTCGCGGCCCTGTTCCTCGGCATCCAGGCCATAGCTGGCGACGCGCACCAGGCGCCCATGGCCGTCGCGCACGTAGACCGCACCGACCACACTGCCCAGGTAGCTGGCGAAGAAGCGCAGGATGTTTTCGCCAAGCATCGGCAGGGTCAGCTGCCCCAGCACCTGTTCGGCCAGCTGGGTTTGACCGTTGCGCAGCCAGGCCTGGTGCTCCAGGCGCTCGGCCGAGCGCTGCTGGGCCTTGAGGTTGTCATCGTAGCTGGTCGACAGCGCCATCAGGTCGCGGCGGCCCAGGTAAGCCAACAAGGCGCTCAGGCCAACGATCAACAGCACGAACGCTGAAATGGCGGTCACTGTAACGTTGCTGACCTTCTCGTTGCGGGCCATGCGCAGCTGCTGTTCAGTGCCGATCAGGTCGTCGAATTCCTTGCGGATCTCGTCGGTGATGCGTTTGCCGCGACCGTTGATGACCGACTGTCGGTAATCCCCGCCATCGCGGCGCTGGTTGATCATCTCGCCGCCAAACTCATTCCAGGCATGCTGCAGGGCGATCAAGCGGTCGATGCGGTCGACCTGCTGAGGGTTGTCCTCGACCATACCGCGCAGGCTGTTGAGGCTACCCTGAATCTTCGGTTTGGCGACCTCGTAAGGGTCCAGGAAGCGCTCGTCACCGGTGATCAGAAACCCGCGCATGCCGGTTTCCATGTCGATCGACAGCTTGACCGCTTCGTTGGCATTGCCGATCACCCGATCGGTGTGCTCCACCCACTGCATGGCCGACAACAGGTAGTTGATCACCGCGACGAAAGCCACGGCACCGAGCAGGCCCACCCCCAGGGGCAAGCCAATGTTGCGGCTCAACAGCTTGCGGAAGCTTTGCTGGTCCATCGAGGCTGCTTGAATCATTTGAAAACGCCCGAGCGAAAAAGTCCATTGAACGGTGTGGCGGATAAAGCCTGTTCTTGTATGCCGCCGCGCTCACCGGTTAACAGCGAGTCTAACCAGCTTTGCTGGCCGCGACAGGGCATTTAGCCAGTATTTGAAGGTTACCTTCAGCAATCGTTCCATCCAATCGCAACGATCGGTATCCTCACGGAACTTCTGACGCTGGCCAGCGCACAGAATAAAGACATTCTTCTGATACAGGATCACAAAATGCACCTCTTGGTAGTCGAAGATGACGACATCGTCCGTATGTTGATGGTCGATGTGCTCGACGAACTGGGCTATGAGACCCTCGAGGCGAACTGCGCCAATGCCGCGCTTAAGATCCTTCAAGACCCAGGCAAGGCGCTGGCCCTGCTGATGACCGATGTAGGCCTGCCGGACATGCGCGGCGAAGAACTGGCGAAACAGGCCCGTGCCATCCGGCCAGCGCTGCCAGTGCTGTTTGCCAGCGGCTACGCCGAAAGCCTCGATGTGCCCGACGGGATGCACATGATTGGCAAGCCGTTCAGCATCGAGCAGTTGCGCGATAAAGTGGTGGGGATTTTGGGTACGCCGTGACATCGGTGGCGCCTCTTCGCGGTTTTACCTGTGAAGAGGCCGGCTCAAGTCCATGACTCGCGCCGCAGCAGGTAGGTATCCATGATCCACCCCTTGCGCGCCCTCGCCTCCTCGCGCACCTGCAGAATCCGCCCCTTCACCGCCTGCAAAGGCCCGGCGATCAGCACTTCGTCCTCCGTTCCCAGGTAAGCCCCCCAATAGATCACCAACCCAGGGTCGTCGATCCGGGCAAATGCGCATTGCCCGTCAAGCATCACCACCACATTGTCGATCTGCCCTTGTTGCGCCAGGCGCCGCCCCGGTAAAACCACCAATGGCTCGCCTATACGGTTCAGCGGCACCTGATGCCGCGCCGCCAGCGCCTGCACACTGCTGATGCCTGGGATGACCTGCAGGCGCAGCGCCACACCACGCTCGCGAACCAACTGCAGAATGCGCAGGGTGCTGTCATACAAGCCAGGCTCGCCCCACAGCAAAAAGGCGCCGATATCCTCACTGCACATTTCATCGGTTATCAGCCGGGCATACAGCGCCGCGCGCTGGCGATGCCAGTCCTGGACCGCAGCCACATAGTCGGCCGCGTCAGCATCGCGTTGCGGGTCCGCCACCTGTACCAGGCGGTAGCCGCCCTGCGGCCTGTAGCGTTCAACAATGGCCTTGCGCAGATTAACCAGCTCGTCTTTGTCCGAACCCTTGTCCAGTACGAAGAAGACGGTGGCGCGACGCAACGCCTCGACAGCCTCGTAGGTCACCTGGCGCGGGTCGCCCGGGCCGATACCAATCAACAACAGGTCTCTCATGGCTTCGCCCTGCACAAAAACCAGCAGCCATTGTCGGCCGACCGCGGGTGTTTGGCAAAGCGCACTCAGAAGAGCGAGAAGTTGTAGCTGACGATGACCCGCGTTTCGTCCATGTCACGCGCCCACTTTTCGTAGTTGCTGCGGTAGGTAGAATTGCGCAGGCGCACGCTGACATCTTTGAAGGTACCGCTCTGTACCTGGTACTTGAGCTCGGTGTCGCGCTCCCACTCCTTGCCTTGGGCGTCACTGCCCGGGACCTTGATGTGGTCGCCATTGATATAGCGGGTGAAGAACGTCAGGCCCGGCACGCCCAGGGCCTTGAAGTCGTAGTCGTAACGCAACTGCCATGAGCGCTCCTGCGCGGCGGCGAAGTCGTTGACCTGCGCATAGTTGACCAGGTACGGGTTGCTGCCATCGAGGTAGGGCATGGCGTTTTCGCCATACATGCGCTGCCAGCCTGCGCTGACCTTGTGGCCGCCCAGGCTGTAGCCGAGCATGGCGCTGAAGGCGCGATGATCGATTTGGCCTGCTCGGGCGCTACCGATGTCATCGCTCTTGATCAGCCGCAGGTCGGCCGACAGGCTGCCGACTGCAAGCGGCTGGCTGGCCACCAGGCCAAGAAAGTGCTGACGGTAGATGTTCTCCAGCCTGGCCACTTGGTATTGAGCACTGAACCGGTCATTGAACCGGTAATCCAGCCCTGCCAGGTCGAAGTGGTCGGCTTGGGTATCGCAGGCATAGCGCTTGTTCTTGCAATGCACGCGAATGTCCTGGCGGTCGGTGGAATCACGGGCGGTGTACTTGTTCAGGCGGGCCAGCGTGAACTTCAGGTCGTGCACTTCTTCTGAAGTGAGCATGGCGCCGTGGAACAGGGTGGGCAACAGGCGACCGTCGTTGTATTTCAACAACGGTACATCCGGCATCATCGAGCCGTATTTGAGCACGGTATTGGACACCTTGGCCTTGGCAGCCAGGCCCATCTTCGCGTATTGGTCGGCAGCGCGCCTGGGGTCATGGCCGGAAGAAGGCAACAAACCGCTGTTACTGTCCGCCGGGCTGGAGTCCAGCTTGATACCGAACATGCCCAATGCATCCACACCAACGCCTATCGGGCCTTGGGTATAACCCGACTGCACATTGAGAATGAAGCCTTGTGCCCACTCTTCGCGCTTGGACGCACCTTGGCTGGAAGTGCTGTGGCCGTCACGAAAGTCCCGGTTGAAATAAACAGTGCGTGCCTCGACCTTGGCACGGCTGTCTTCAAGAAAACCGGCGGCCTGGGCGTGCGTGCCGGCACACATCAGCAACAGGCCGGCAACTCGGCGCCCGGGGGCGAGAGGAAAAGAGGCAAACATGCGAGGGAACATCCAGAGAAAGACAGAAACAATGCACGGCGAACGCACGCGGCGCAGACAAGACGCGGCCGAACAATGCTCGGCCATCATCAGAAATGATCGCGAAAAGGCTCTGGCGCGCACCATTGGACCATGGTCTAGATGCGCCGGGCCGACGGCCTGTACCCACCGGAATTATGCGCCCGGAAAACTTGTAAAGTTCCCGTCTTATTTGGAAAAGTTTGCGGTTTACCCAATTGTCACAAGTGTCTACACTCGTCATCAGCGAACAGTTTAACCCACCCGCGTGGCCGGCGTTATTTCTCTTCAATGTTCGTCACGCCCCGCCACAGATGACGTACAGGAGTGATTACAGTGTCCAGACTTGCAGAGTTTCGTGCTGCCGAAAAAGCGCTCCAGGAACAGATGGCTCAACTGGAGGCGCTGAAAAAGGATACCGGCCTAAAACGTGAAATCGAATTCGAGCAGAAACTAGTCGGCCTGATGAAAAGCTATGACAAAAGTCTGCGCGATATCATCGCCATCCTCGACCCCAAGGCCGTCACCCGGGGCGCAACCAATGCGCCAAAGCAACAACGCCGCCCACGCGTGGTGAAAGTGTATGAAAACCCGCACACCGGCGAGCTGATCGAGACCAAAGGTGGTAACCACCGCGGGCTGAAGGCGTGGAAAGAACAGTACGGGGCCGGCACGGTGGAAAGTTGGCTGCGCTGATGAAACGTCAACGCTTGCTTCACACTTTTTTCACAAGGGCTGGCTCAATATCGAGACAGCTAAAGGACTAGCGACCCCATCACGCGCCCGCACACGCGGGCCTCTAATTCCAGCGCCCTGCACTCGTGCAGGGCGCTTTCATTTGCGCAATCGGTTCACTGCCGTATCATGGCCCTCCTGTCTGTTCCGCTGGCCCCGGTGCCAGCCTCGCCTCTGGAGTACCCATGAGCCTGCACGATCTGCAAAACCTGCCTGGCGTCACCGCGCAGCCCGACGCCGCCACTGCCCAATTCGTCTTCAACCACACCATGCTGCGGGTCAAGGACATCGAGAAGTCGCTGGACTTCTACACCCGTGTGCTGGGCTTTCGCCTGGTCGACAAGCGCGACTTCCCGGAAGCGGAATTCAGCCTGTACTTCCTGGCCCTGGTAGACCCGGCGCAGATTCCAGCCGACGACGCCGAGCGCCATCAGTGGATGAAATCGATCCCCGGCGTGCTTGAGCTGACCCACAACCACGGTACAGAGAACGACCCCGCGTTCGCCTATCACAACGGCAACACCGACCCACGTGGTTTCGGCCACATCTGCATTTCGGTGCCGGACGTGCGTATTGCCTGCGCCCGCTTCGAAGAGCTGAACGTGCCGTTCCAGAAACGCCTGGCAGACGGGCGCATGAACCATCTGGCCTTCGTCAAGGACCCGGACGGTTACTGGGTCGAAGTGATTCAGCCCTCTGAGCTCAAGGGCTGATCCGAAAGTGTGAGCTTCGTCGGCTCGCGCTCGTCAGGCCGGGAACTCCCGGCCCCTCGCTGTGGTATATGGGAGTAACAGCTTCACTAGCCACAGCGAGGTAAGGACGATGCAATCTCTTCACTGTGAATACCGCGACCACACCATCACCGCCAGCGTGATGCCTCACCCAGACTCCCCTCTGCCCTATTCTGCGGGCTGCCTGATCACCGATCCGCAAGGCCATACCAGCAAGCGTTTATCCATGCCGATGAAGTTCTTCTCTGACCTTGAAAACGCTCAGCATGTGTCGCTGGCCCATGGCCGGGCCCTGGTGGACGAGCAGCTGGACAAGGGGCACAAGGCGTTCTGATCTTGGGCACAGACGGCCTTCTCGCCGGGTTGCCCGCGAGGAGGCCGCAGAAGAAGAGCTAGACGTCCCGGGCGTACGCCACTGCAGCCTCGACCTGCTCCCGGGCAGGTCGCACGCCGGTATACAGCACGAACTGCTCCAGTGCCTGCAACGCGATCACCTCCAGGCCGGTAATCACCGGTTTGCCCAGCGCCTGTGCCCGCTGGATCAAGGGCGTCTGCGCCGGCATCGCCACCACATCGAAGACCCGCTGCGCCGCAGCAATGGCGTTCTCGCTGAACGCCAGCTCATGGGCCTCCTGCCCGCCCGCCATGCCGATCGGCGTCACGTTCACCAGCATCGGCGGGCACCGGTCACCCAGCTCAGCGACCCAGCGATAGCCACAAACGTCGGCCAGCTGCCGCCCCGCCTGCTCGTTACGGGCGACGATGATGCCCTCCTTAAACCCGGCATCGCGCAGCGCACTGGCAACCGCCTTGGCCATGCCACCACTGCCGCGCAGGGCAAAGGCTGTAGACGGGTCGACACCATGCTGTTCGAGCAACTGCCGTACTGCCAGGTAGTCGGTGTTGTAGGCTTTCAGATGACCAGCCGTGTTGACCACGGTGTTGACCGACTCGATGGCTGCCGCTGACGGGTCAACCTCATCGACCAAGGCCATGCAGGCCTCCTTGTACGGCATGGAAACACCACAGCCGCGGATGCCCAGCGCGCGGATACCCGCCACAGCGGCCGGCAAGTCATCGGTGCTCATCGCCTTGTAGTAGTAATCCAGGCCCAACTGCCGGTAAAGGTGGTTATGAAAGCGAACGCCAAAGTGACCTGGCCGGCCGGCCAGGGAAATGCACAGCACGGTGTCCCTGCTGGGAGTTGCCGTCATGACCTGCTCCTTGTTCGTAACTGAAACGTTTGTTCAGCGTAACAGACCCGCCCGTTCATCGTCCCTTACACAACCTTTACCGTTTCCCTGCGCTCAGCTGACAGTGGCAAGAGCCATAGTAGTGAACAGTTGATAAAGCTGATGAGCACTATTGAGCGAGTCGATTTCAAACCGAGCTGGCCACTGCGTAAGGTAGCGGCATGTTTTACAGGAGGTCCACATGGCCACTATCCAGATCATGTCCGTCGTCGGCAGCGCCGTCCCCTCTACTCTGCGTGAGCAGGGCCTGCTGGCATGCTGGTACCTGGTGCGTAACGGTGAAGCGGTGAGCGGACCGTTGGCCACCCGTGCATCAGCCCAGGCCCTTGCTGATCGACTGAAGGACGATTGCCTGCTCGCTTGAAACGAATGTGTTGTGCGTTGCTCTTTGCCCTGTTCTGGCCCGCCTTTTGGCGGGTCTTTTTTTGCCGGCGCGAAACCGACGAACGGAGGCAGAATAACCGTTACAGCATGAAGGTTTTTTCATTTCGACCGGGTGGCTCCACGAGCATTCGACAGCCGCTGAGCCATACTCCAGAATGCGAGCGGTTTTTGGGGGAAACCCTTGCACAGCCAACGACATACCAACTTTTAGTGAGCCTGAACGTGAAAACATCCCTGTCCATCCTCAGCCTGCTGCTGTTGCTCACAGGTACCGCGACCCTACCGTCGACCGCTGCTGCACAACCCCCAGCCCAGATTCAACGCGACCCTTCAAAGCTGCATCTGGCTTCCGGCAGCGCCCTGCTGATCGACCTCAATACCAACAAGGAACTGTATTCGAGCCACGCCGACCGCGTGGTACCGATTGCCTCGGTGACCAAACTGATGACCGCGATGGTGGTGCTGGACGCCAAGCTGCCCATGGATGAGATGCTCACCATGACCATCGCCAACAACCCGGACATGAAAGGGGTGTACTCGCGCGTGCGCCTGGGCAGCCAACTCAACCGCCGCGAAACCCTGCTCATTACCCTGATGTCGTCGGAAAACCGCGCCGCCACTTCCCTGGCCAACCACTATCCAGGGGGCTACCCGGCTTTCATCAAGGCAATGAACGCCAAAGCCCGCAGCCTGGGCATGGCGCACACCCGCTATGTCGAGCCGACCGGCCTGTCGACGCAGAACGTCTCCAGCGCCCGCGACCTGGCCAAGCTACTGATGGCGTCGCGCAAATACCCGATGCTCAGCGAGCTGTCGACCACCCGCGAAAAAACCGTGGCCTTCCGCAAACCCAACTACACACTGGGCTTTCGCAATACCGACCACCTGGTCAACAAGAGCAACTGGGACATTAAGCTGACCAAGACCGGCTTCACCAATGAGGCCGGGCATTGCCTGGTGCTGCTGACGCGCATGGACAACCGCCCGGTGGCCATGGTGATCCTCGATGCGTTCGGCAAGTACACCCACTTTGCCGATGCAAGCCGCATGCGCCAGTGGCTGGAGACCGGCACAGCCAAGCCGGCACCGGCAGTGGCGATGCAGTACAAGTCGGACCGGCAGAACAAGAGCCGCCTGGCCGCAGAGTAACGCCTCAAGGGGCTGGCCCGTTTGCGGCGTTATCCGCAGGCGGGCCGGTTCACACAGGCTCAGGCCTGAGTGCTGACGACCGTACCCGCAGTGCTGCCACCCGTCTCCTGCAACGCTTCGAGCAGTTGCGACGTGGCGGTCATGATCTGGCCATTGAGCGTGGTAATGCTCGCCTGCCTGGCGCTCACGGCAGCGGTCTTGGCTGTCTCTTCCATTTTCTGCGCCATCAGGTTGGCCAACTGCTTCTGCTCTTCGGCCAACTGCTTTTGCAGCTGCTTGATCATCTCGCGCAATTGCTTGATGTGCGCAGGCTCCGAACTTTCATCGCTTTGCTGCGCACCTTGCGCACCGCCGCCACCCTGAGCCTTGGGCGTTTCTGCCGACGCGGCCGACGCTCCACTTTTCTGTGCGTCTTCGCTTTTTACCGTTTCATTGCTGCCGGCGGCCTGCGCCGAAACGTTGTTGATGGTGATTGCCGCGATACCTGCCATGTTCCGGTCCCTGCCTTGAAATAGGTCCTTGCGTTGACCTGCCTATCGGCCACGCGGCGCACTTCTTTAGCCCGGCTGCACAAGCTGTGCGCAATGCCCCCAGTAAATTCCCCGGTACATGGCTCGTTCCAACCAATGTACTCACGCAGGCGCCGGAGCCCCGGCGGGCGCACACATTCGACCATTATGGGATCGCAGCCATGAGCCAGTCTTCAAACCCGGAAACCATCAAGGATCTGATCGGCGTGGGCTTTGGCCCTTCCAACCTGGCCTTGGCCATCGCCCTGGAGGAACTCGCCCACACCCAAGGCCGCGCCCTCGACGCGCTGTTCATCGACAAGCAGAAGCAATACCGCTGGCATGGTGAAACGCTGGCGACCCAGAGCGAGCTGCAGATATCCTTCCTCAAGGATCTGGTCTCGCTGCGCAACCCCACCAGCCCCTACAGTTTCGTCAACTACTTGCACCAGAAGCAGCGCCTGGCCGATTTCATCAACCTGGGCACCTTCTACCCCTGCCGCCTGGAGTACAACGACTACCTGCGCTGGGCCGCCGAGCATTTCGCCACTCAAGCCGTCTATGGCGAGCAAGTGCTGCGCATCGAGCCGGAAGTTAAGGCTGGCCGTGTCGAGCATTTGCGCCTGGTCTCTCAAGATGCGCAGGGCCGTGAATACACCCGGCGTACCCGTTCGGTCGTGGTCGGCACGGGCGGTACGCCGAAAATCCCGGAAAAATTCGGCGCCTTCAAGGACGACCCGCGCGTCTTCCACCACTCCCAGTACCTGAGCAGCCTGCAAAAGTTGCCATGCACCGAGGGCAAACCGATGCGCATCGCGGTAATCGGCTCTGGCCAGAGCGCCGCAGAAGCATTCATCGACCTCAATGACAGCTACCCGTCGGTCAAGGTCGACATGATACTGCGCGGTTCAGCGCTCAAGCCTGCGGACGACAGCCCGTTCGTCAACGAGATCTTCTCGCCGGACTACACCGACCTGGTCTACAACGAGCCGGCCGAGCAGCGCGCCAAGCTGCTGGGTGAATACCACAACACCAACTACTCAGTGGTCGACCTGGACCTGATCGAGCGCATCTACGGCATCCTCTACCGCCAGAAGGTTTCGCATCAGGTGCGCCACAACGTGCTGTGCCGTCGCCAGGTGGAAGCGGTTGTCGCCACCCGCGACGGCATCGAACTCACCCTGCGCGACCTGGCCACCGACCAGCATCAGACCCACCGTTATGATGCGGTCATTCTGGCCACCGGCTACGAGCGCCGCTCGCATCGCGACCTGCTGGCACCGCTGGCCGGTTACCTCGAGGATTTCAACGTCGACCGCAACTACCGGGTACTGTCCAGCCCGGACCTTGAAGCGTCGGTTTACCTGCAAGGCTTCTGTGAGGGCAGCCATGGCCTGAGCGACACCCTGCTGTCGGTACTGCCGTCCCGTGCCGCAGAAATCGGCCAGGCGCTGTACCAGGACCTCGCCCGCCGACACGGCAAAGCGCAACCGCCGGTCGCCCTCACCAGCGCCTGACCCTCTGCGGCCTTCAAGCCGACACGGCGCCCCGCGCCTTGTCGGCTTTTGCTTTTCTGAAATATTTGCTTGCATTTAAATAGGCAGGATTTCCATTCTCATTCGTCTTTATAGATGCAGCCCCTGTGGTTGGGCATATGCTCGACCCTCATTTTCAGAAGACCGACCGATGGCCAAATCAACCAAAAAATCCAAGTCCAAGCTGTGGTTCCTGGTCCACAGCTGGCTCGCCCTGCCGATCTGGTTCTTCGTGCTGATCGTCTGCTTCACCGGCATGCTCGCCGTGGTCAGCCAGGAAATCGTCTGGCTGGCCAACGCCGATGTGCGCGCCAACAAGCCCGACGACAGCGCCGAACGCCTGAGTTTCCAGCAAGTGCTCGACGCCCTGCACAAGGCCGAACCGGATATGGTGGTGCGCACACTGAGGCAGCCGGACGGTTCGCACTTTGCGCTCAACGCCGGGGTTACCCTGCCCGACGGCAGCAGCCCGACGCTGTACGTCAACCCCTACACCGGGGCCATCCAGGGCAAGGTCCCGGACTTCAACTTCGAGGCGTTCACCCGTGCCTTGCACGGCTGGTGGCTGGTGCCCTTCACCAACGGTTTCAGTTGGGGCTGGTACCTGGTCTCGCTGCTGGGCCTGCCGATGCTCGCTTCGCTGGTGACTGGCCTGGTGGTGTACAAGAAGTTCTGGAAAGGCTTCTTCAAGCCCATTCGCACCGGCCACGGCTCGCGCATTTTCTGGGGCGACCTGCATCGCCTGGCCGGGGTCTGGTCGATCTGGTTCATCGCGGTCATTGCCATCACCGGCACCTGGTTCCTGATCCAGGCGATCCTGTTCGATAACCACATCACGATCTCCAGCCAACCGATCACACCTGTGATCGCCCGGGAAGATGTACCGCAAACCGCCGATGGCAGCCCTGCCCCGCGCATCGACCTGGACGAAGCGGCGCGCATCGCCGGCCTGGCCATTCCTGGCCTTGAAATCAACGCCATCTCGCTGCCCGCCACGGCCTACAGCCACATCACCCTGAACGGCCCGGGCTGGTACCCGCTGATGTTCCAGAGTGCCAACATCAACCCCTACACGCGTAACGTCGACAGCCAGTTCCTGATCAGCGACCGCTCCGCCCTTGAGTTCGTCACCGAATCCATGCGCCCACTGCACACCGGCGACTTTGGCGGCCTGCCGGTCAAACTGATCTGGTTCTTCTTCGGCCTTATCCTGACGCTGATGGTGTTCAGTGGCCTGCTGATCTGGACCAAGCGTACCGCCCAGGCGACCGCCGCCGCCCTCAAGCGCAGCGAGCGTGCGCCCCGCGCCACCGCCAGCGACACCCCCGTGGAGATCCGCCCATGAGCCAGGCCCAGGCCCTGCCCACCCGCCCACTCAAGCAGTGGTGGCTGAAGTGGCGCTTTCACTTGAACATTCTGCTGATTCTCATCCCGCTGGGCTTCATGCCCAAGTATTTCGCCGACGCCAAGCTGTTTCGCGGTGATGCCGGCTTGGGCGTGAACCAGATCAGCGATATTCAGGTTGGCCCTTACAGCCTGGACCTGGCCGAACTGCGCAGCGAAGCGCCCCGCGCCGACGGCCCGGCGGGCTACTTCAAGCCCTTCAACGCCGCGCTTTGCAAAGCCTGCATCAACGACGTCAAAGCCGTGTACCTGCGCATCGGCAAACCCCGCAGCCTGCGCGCCGCCGGCACCATCTTCTTCGGCGCGCCCTACCGCATGGGTACCAACCTGCCGATCCCTGCGCGCACCAAGCCCGACGCGCAGATCTGGATCACCCTCGAAGGCTGGGACGGCAGCATGCATCAGGCATCGGTCCCGCTGAGCAAGGCTTCGCCAGCCACCGTGGCCTGGCTCGAAAAACAAGGAGGCAAGAAATGAAGCACATGATGCGCAGGCTCGCCCTGCCCCTGCTGGTGCTGGCCGCAGGCCCGGCCCTGGCCCACAACCCGATGTGCGAGTGCGAAGAACTCGATGGCGGCCAGGTCAAATGCACCGGTGGCTTCTCGGATGGCAGCGGCGCCCCGGGCGTGACCCTGGACGTGATCGGCTATGACGAGCAGGTACTGGTCGGCGGCAAGCTGGGCGATGACTCGACGCTTACCTTCAAGCGCCCCGACGGCGAGTTCTACGTGCTGTTCGATGCCGGCCCCGGCCACGTGGTGGAAGTCGACTACGCCGACATCGCGCAACCATGAGCGGCCCTACCCTGAGCCGCACCCAGGTGGTGCGCCCCGCCGGCGCCGGGCACGAAACCCTCTACGTGCTGCTGGTCAGCCTGCTGATCGTCATCGTCGCCGCCTGCGTGGTGCTGATGCGCGGTGAACGCGAAGACGAGCAGCCCATCGCCAGCCACCAGATCGACGCCCGCCGCGACCTGACGCCCGCCGAACAAGGCATCTATACCGACCTTCGCGTCGCATTCGACGAGGTTCAGTTGCTGCGCGAAGAAACCGCCGCCGTACCCAGTGTGGCGTCGTTGGCCGAGGAAGGCTTGCCACCGTTCGTGGTAGATGCCGGCAGCCAGAGCCGTGGCAGCCACCAATGGCAGTGGCTGGAGGCTGGCGCCTATCTGGGTCGCAGCCAGGCCCCGCAGGTCGCCGGCAGCTTTTTGCTGATCGTGCCGCACGAGCACAGCGCCCAGCCTGACGTCTGGCTGCGCCGCGACAGCGCCGCGGTGATGCCGGACGACCTTGGCCAGGCAGCCCTGATCGCCGCTGGCTGGCAGCAAGTGGCTAGCCATTACGACGCCGGGGTCACCCGCGAACACCGTCACTGAACCCAAGGAATTCCCCATGTTGCGCTCCGCCCTCACCCTGCTCCTGGCCCTCGCGTTACCGGCCCTGGCCCTGGCCGACACCGGCAAGCCCTTGCGCATCGGCATTACCCTGCACCCGTACTACAGCTATGTGAGCAATATCGTCGGCGACAAGGCCGAAGTGGTGCCGCTGATTCCCGCAGGCTTCAACCCGCACGCCTACGAGCCACGTGCCGAGGACATCAAGCGTATCGGCAGCCTGGACGTGGTGGTGCTCAACGGCGTCGGCCATGACGATTTCGCCGACCGCATGATCGCTGCCAGTGAAAAGCCCGACATCAAGACCATCGAAGCCAACCAGAACGTGCCGCTGCTGGCGGCCACCGGCATCGCCGCCCGCGGTGCCGGCAAAGTGGTCAACCCGCACACCTTCCTGTCCATCAGCACCACCATTGCCCAGGTCAACAACATCGCCCGTGAACTGGGCAAGCTCGACCCGGACAACGCCAGGTTCTACACCCAGAATGCCCGCGCCTACGCCAAGCGCCTGCGCGGCTTGCGCGCCGAGGCGCTGGCCAAGGTCACCGAAGCGCCCGGCGCCAACTTCCGTGTGGCCACCATTCATGCAGCCTACGACTACCTGGTGCGCGATTTCGGCCTGGAGGTCACGGCAGTGGTGGAGCCGGCCCACGGCATCGAACCGAGCCCGGCACAGTTGAAGAAAACCATCGACCAGCTCAAGGCGCTGGACGTCAAGGTGATCTTCTCGGAAATGGACTTCCCGTCGGCCTATGTCGAGACCATCCAGCGTGAGTCCGGTGTGCGCCTGTATCCGCTGACGCACATTTCCTACGGCGAGTACACCAAGGACAAATACGAAGTAGAGATGAAGCGCAACCTCGACACCGTGGTCCGCGCCATTCAGGAGAACCGCGCATGACCGCGGCCGCCAACCTCATGGTGCGCGGCGGGCCCGGCATCGAATTCGCTGGCATAGACCTGACGCTTGGCCGCACGCGCATCCTGGAACAGGTCCAGTTCAGCGTCGCCGCCGGCAGCGTACATGCCATCGTCGGGCCCAACGGCGGCGGTAAAAGCTCGCTGATCAAGACCCTGCTCGGGCAGATGCCACACCAGGGCCAACTGACCCTGCACTGGCCGGGCGAGCAGCAGGTGATCGGTTACGTCCCCCAGGCGCTGGAGTTCGACCGTGGCCTGCCGATGACCGTGGACGACTTCATGGCCGCAATGTGCCAACGCCGCCCAGCCTTTCTCGGCCTTTCGCGCCGCGTGCAACCGGCCATCGACGCAGCGCTGGCGCAGGTCGGCATGCTCGACAAACGCAAGCGGCGCATGGGCGCTTTGTCGGGCGGCGAACGCCAGCGCGTGCTGCTGGCCCAGGGTTTGATCCCCGAGCCGCAGTTGCTGGTGCTCGACGAGCCCATGTCGGCGCTCGATGAAGCCGGCATCCGGGTGTTCGAGCACTTGCTGCAGGGCTGGCGCCAGGCCGGCACCACCGTGCTGTGGATCGAACACGACCTGCAAGCGGTGCTGCGCCTGGCCGACCGGGTCACCGGGCTGAGCCGCCAGGTACTGTTCGACGCCCCACCTGCCCAAGCCCTTACCCCGGAGCGCCTGCTGAGCCTGTTCTCCGTCCACCCGCGCAGCGAGGGCCGCACCTGATGAGCTACGAAGCATTCCGCCAACTGGTCCAGGAATGGGCCGGCGCTGGCTACCTGCCCGAGGCACTGGCCTACGGTTTCGTGATCAACGCACTGCTCGCCGGCCTGATGATCGGCCCGGTACTGGGCGGCCTGGGCACCCTGGTGGTGGTCAAGCGCTTTGCCTTCTTCTCCGAAGCCGTCGGGCATGCCGCCCTGACCGGGGTGGCCATCGGCATCCTGCTCGGCGAACCCTATACCGGGCCTTACGGCAGCCTGTTCGGCTACTGCCTGCTGTTCGGCATCCTGCTCAACTTCCTGCGCAACCGCACCGGGCTGTCGCCTGACACGCTGATCGGGGTGTTCCTTTCGGTGTCGCTGGCTTTGGGCGCGAGCCTGCTGCTGATGCTGGCCGGCAAGATCAACGTGCACATCCTCGAGAATGTGCTGTTCGGCTCGGTGCTGACGGTCAGCGCCCAGGACCTGGTGGTGCTGGGCATCGTCGCTGCCCTGGTGCTGGCGCTGGCCCTGCCGCTGTACAACCGCATCATCCTGGCCAGCTTCAACCCCCAGCTGGCCGCCGTACGCGGGGTGGCAGTGAAGACTCTGGACTACCTGTTCGTGGTGCTGGTGACACTGGTAACGGTGGCGTCGGTGAAGGTGATCGGGGCAATCCTGGTCGGTGCGCTGCTGGTGATTCCGGCCGCTGCCGCGCGCCTGGTCAGCCAGTCGCTCAAAGGCTTTTTCTTCATCTCGGTACTGATCGCCACCCTGAGCACGCTGCTGGGCATCCTGATGCCGATCGTCTTTGACCTGCCGGTACCGTCGGGTGCCGCGATCATCCTGGTTGCCGGCATTTGCTTCGCCCTCGCGGCTCTGGCCCGCGCCCTCGTCCCACGCCTGCAAGGAAACCCGGCATGAACCTGAAACAGCTCACCCTGGGGCTGGCCCTCACCGGCCTGCCCTCGTTCGCCCTCGCCACCGAGGTGCTGACCACCCTGCCGGTGACCCACAGCCTGGCTGCGGCCTTGCTCGACGGCACCGCCGTGCAGCTCAAGCGCGCCGCGCCCGCCAACCTGCCAGCCAGCCGCCAGCCTTCGTACTTCAGCAGCCGTGGCGGCGCGAGCCTTGCCAAAGCGGCGCAGCAGGCCGATGCGGTGATCGGCCTGCGCTCGATCTGGCGTGACGACCCGCTGTACCCCATGGCCCGACGCAGCAATATCCGCATCGTCGAAATCGATGCAGCGCGGCCGGTGGACGGTGCCCTGCCGGGCATCGCGGTCAGTGGCGATGACGCCTACAACGCCTACCCCTGGCTGAACCCGACCAACCTTGGGCGCATGGCCGACGTGCTGGCCAACGACCTGGAACGCCTGGCGCCCGCCGACAAGGCGAAGATCCAGGGCAACCTGGCGGGGCTCAAGCGCCAGTTGCTGGAATTGACCGCCAGCAGCCAGACCAAGCTTGCCCAAATCGACAACCTCAGCGTGGTCAGCCTGTCCGAGCGCCTGGGCTACCTGGCCAGCGGCCTGAACCTGGATGTGGTGGAACAGGCACTGCCGGCCGAGGGCAAGTGGGACGACGCCGCGCTCAAGGCACTGGGCGAGAACCTCAAGAACCAGGATGTGGCGCTGGTGCTGGACCATCGGCAGCCGGATGCGGCAGTGGCCGAGGTGATCAAGGCCTCGGGGGCCACGTTGCTCGTGGTGGAAAGTGACCCGCAAGACGCCGTGGCCGGGCTCAAGGCCAGTGTCGATCAGGTGGTCGGGGCGCTGAGCAAAGGGTGATGCAGCCTGTACCTGCCCGATCGCCGGTTTGCCGGCGATCGGGCCAGGGCAGACAGCCCTAGCGTTTCATGCACCGCTGATACCGCTCATCCACCCTCCCCGCAAACCACGCCGTGGTCAGCTTGCGGGTGATTTTCGGGCTTTTCAGTTCGATCCCCGGCAACTTGGCGCGCGGCACCGGCTTGCCTGCGGCTGCGTCAGCCAGGGCGAACACCCCGCTGTACAGCTTGCTGTCCTCGAAGGCCAGGCTGTCACCCAGTTCCAGCTGGCTGCGGATCTGCGGGTTACGCAGCCCCAGCTTCACACCCAGCTTGCGCGCCGCCTGCTCGGTGCTGCCGGGCATGATCGCGCCGGGGGCGATCAGGTCACCATCCAGGGCCAAGGGCACGCCCGTCACCTTGCTCAGGGCCGCCTGAAACGCGGCATTACGGCTGGCGTACCAGCCCGCGTTGAAGTCGGCGAAGCGATAGAGCTGGCGCTCATAGTGCGCGGGGTAACCCAGCAAATGGCCGATACCGAAATACATGCCGCCACGACGGCTGAAGACCTCCTGGCGAATGGTGCCGTCGTAGGTGTAGGGGTAATCCTTGGCATGCTGCTCGGCAAACTCGACGCTAACCTGCATCGGCCCACCGGTGTGCACCGGGTTCAGCCCGCCCAGCAAGGTCCGGCCCAGCGGCAGGCCGGTTATGAACTCGTCGTACAGTGCACTCAGTTGCTTCTCACTGCGCACCGCAAGCAGCCGCTGCTGATACGTCTGGCCATTGCCAGAAGCCGTATTCAGCGCGCCGTCCACCAGCAACCGCGGGATATGCAGGCTCGCCGCGCGGCGGTCGACCTCGGCACGGGCAATGCGCCCAAGGTTGGGGACCTGCGGGTCGGCATTGAAGGTCGATTCCTGCTCGGTCACCGCCAGCACCGCACACAGGTTGCTCTTGCTCGGGGCGATGCGCTGGGCTTCGAACGCCACCTGGATATCCCTGGCCCAGGCCTCGCGGTCCCTGGCCTGGGCTGGCAACAAGCGCACCAGTTGGGCACGCACCTTGGCAGGGTCGGCCTCAGGCTCTTCCTCACGACGCCCGGCGCAGCCCTGCAGCAGCGCCAGGGCCATCAACCCGGCAGCCAGCAGCCGGCCGTTCAGGGCTGCTCCCCGACCAGATAGGTCTTGCTGATGTGGCGAAATTGCGGGTGGCTGGCGTTGCCCATGAGCTCGAACAGCACCATTTCGCGGGTGACTACCTGCGCCCCGGCCTGCCGCATCCGCGCAAGCCCTGCAGCCTTGTTGGCCAAGGTACGGCTGTCGCAGGCATCCTCGACCAGGAACACCTGCTTGCCCAGGCCCAGCAGGCCGAGCACGGTCTGCAGCACGCAGACGTGGGTTTCCATGCCGCACACGATTACTTGCTCGCGCGCCAACAGGCTGGCTGGCAGGCACTGGGCCGCAACGCAGGAAAAATGGGTCTTTTCCACGATTTCAGCTGCAGGGGCGGCGGCGAGAAGCTCGGGCAGGGTGTGACCCAGCCCTTTGGGAT
The DNA here is from genome assembly GCF_003936645.1 of Pseudomonas sp. p106. Classification (NCBI taxonomy): domain Bacteria; kingdom Pseudomonadati; phylum Pseudomonadota; class Gammaproteobacteria; order Pseudomonadales; family Pseudomonadaceae; genus Pseudomonas; species Pseudomonas sp. p106. The sequence goes on along the minus strand of NZ_RHQR01000001.1, from coordinate 10,408 downwards.
ATTGCTCGCTGATGACGATCGGCAGTGCGAGATCGGCGCATGCTGCCAGCAGCCAGCGTGCCCGGGCGCGGGTGCCCTCGGCGTCGCTCATCGCGCCAATGAGCTTTTCCTGGATGTCGACGACCAGCAACGTGGCCTGGTGAGGATCGATCAGCATTGTCTGCCTCTTGCCTGGGAAAACGCCTAGCATCCCCAAGGCAAGCGGCAACGTCAATCAGGCGCAAAGCCGATGGGGCTCCAATGCTGCAGCCAGCGCCGTGAGCACACGGTCCTCCTGCTCATGGATGAAGAAGTGGCTGCCCGGAAACATCTGCAAGGTGAATGCACCCTGGGTTTCCTGGCCCCAGGCCCGCAGTTGCTCTTCACTGGCGCGGTCGTCTTGCCCGCCCAGCACATGCAGCGGGCACGCCAAGGCAGGCCTTGGGCGGTAGCTGTAACGGCCACAGAGCAGGAAATCCGCCCGCAGGATCGGCAACGTCAGGCTCATCAGCTCGGCATTGGCCAGCACCTCCTCCGGCGTGCCATTGAGTTCCCGCAGTTCATTGCGCAGCTCGTCATCGGTCTTGGGCTCACGCCAGTTCTTGCCGTCATAGTCCTCACGCCGGGTGGGCGCCGCAGTACCGCAAGCGAACAGCGCCACCGGTAGCGGGCACCCCAGCGCCTGCAGCTCGTGGGCCAGCTCGAAGGCCAGCAGCGCCCCCAGGCTATGGCCAAGCAGCGCATACGGCGCAGCAGCGGCCTGGCGCTGTTCGGCTGCCAGTTGCCGGGCCAAGGCCTGCATGTCGGTGTGCAGCGGCTCGCCCATGCGCGCGCCGCGCCCGGGCAACTCGACCGGGCGTACCTGCAGCCAGGCTGGCAGCTTGCGCCGCCAACGGCTGTAGACCATGGCGCTGGCCCCGGAATAAGGCAGGCACAGCAGGTTGAGCGCGGTCACTGTGCGGCAGCGTCCGCCATCTTCTGGCGCAGGCTCAGCGGGCGCATATCGGTCCAGACTTCGTCGATGTAGGCCAGGCAGTCCTTTTTCAGCCCGCTCTTGCCCACAGCGCGCCAGCCGTTGGGGATCGCCTTGTAGTCGGGCCAGATGGAATATTGCTCTTCGTGGTTGACCACTACCTGGAACTGGATATCGTCGCGGTCGAAAACGGAAGTCATTGCCTGTCTCCTTGAGTGATGGATGCCGGTACGCGCTTGGCGTAGGGCGGCTCTCTGGTAGACGTAGGAAACATCCGAAAAATTAGCGTTTGGGCATGACAACTTCTGGGGCTCAAGCATCCCTCAGCAAGTCATGGGTATCCAGCAAGCGATAAGCCACCTGCGGATTGCGCTCCAACCCCCGCCGTATAGCCGCCGGGATCGACTGGCGGGTCTTGCGGCATAGCCCAGGCTGGTCATCGAGCTCGATGACTATCCCGCGCATGGTACGCACCTCGTTGTAACCGGGCGCGATATGCAGCCGAATGCCCAGGTTCTCGTACATCCTGGCCTGCAAGCGCTGCAGGTCTTCAAGGTCCTTGAGGTTTTCCAGCCGCTCGATCAGGCGCTTCTCCTCCTGGCGGGTGAGCAGGAGGATGCGCTGGGCCGCAGGCGGCTGCGCGGCCAGGTGCTCGCGGCCGCAGTCACAGGCGCCAGGTGGGCAAGGTTGGCGTAAGGCAAGTGCTGTGCTCATGGGCCAAGCATAGCGCGTCGCGGCGAAAGAGCGTGCGCCAACCGCTTGCGCAAAATTGAGCGCCGCCCCCAAAACCGCGCCTGCTCAATGCCCCGCTGAAGCCGGCCCCGCCTTGGCAGCAAACGGCGGTTTGGCCAACCACACCAGCAGAATCAACCCGGCAAACACCCAGCCCATCAAGGTGAAGTAATCCACCGTCGACATCATGTAGGCCTGCCCGTTGAGTATCTGCTCCAGCTGCGCATAGCTTTGCGGGTTTGCCCCGCCCAGTTGCTCCAGCGTGTGCCGCGTCGCCGGGTCGAACTGGCTGATGTTCTCGCTCAGGTAGGCATGATGCTGGTCCGCCCGGCGGATCCAGATCCACGTGGTCAACGACGCCGCAAAACTGCCGCCCAACGTGCGCAGGAACGTCGCCAGGCCAGACCCGTCGGCGATCTGATGCGGCGGCAGGTCCGACAGCAGGATGCTCAAGGTCGGCATGAAGAACAGCGCCACACCAATCCCCATGAACAGCTGCACCAGGGCAATGTGCTGGAAGTCCACCTCGTTGGTGAAGCCCGCGCGCATGAAGCAGCTGGCACCGATGGCCAGGAACGCCAACCCCGCCAGCACCCGCAAGTCGAAACGCTGCGCGTACTTGCCCACGAACGGCGACATGATCACCGGCAGCAGGCCGATCGGTGCCACTGCCAGGCCTGCCCAGGTGGCGGTGTAGCCCATCTGCGTCTGCAGCCACTGGGGCAGGATCAGGTTGATGCCGAAAAAGCCTGCATAGCCCCCCACCAGCACAATGGTACCGATGCGGAAATTACGGTGCGCGAACAGCCGCAGGTTGACCACCGGGTGGCGGTCCGTCAGCTCCCAGATGATGAATATCGCCAGGAACACGACCGAAATCAGGCTGCCGATGATGATGAACGACGACTCGAACCAGTCCAGGTCATTGCCCTTGTCGAGCACCACCTGCAATGCGCCCACACCGACAATTAAGGTCAGCAGGCCGATGTAGTCCATGGGCTGGCGGCTGGTCACCACCGGCCGTGCGCGCATCTGCTGGCGCACCACCGCAGCAGCGAACAAGCCGATCGGCACGTTGATGAAGAAGATCCACGGCCAGCTGTAACTGTCGGTAATCCACCCGCCCAGGATCGGCCCGGCAATCGGCGCCACCACCGTGACCATCGCCAGCAACGCCAGTGCCATCCCCCGTTTGGCTGGCGGATAGACGGCAATCAGCAAGGTCTGGGTCATCGGGTAAAGCGGCCCGGCCACCACCCCCTGCAGCACACGAAAGCCCACCAGCTCCGGCATCGACTGCGAGATACCGCAGAGGAAAGACGCCAGTACGAACAGCAGCGTGGCCCAGATGAACAGCTTGACCTCACCGAAGCGCCGGCTGAGCCAACCGGTCAGCGGCAATGCGATGGCATTGCTCACCGCAAACGAGGTGATCACCCAGGTGCCCTGCTCGGAACTCACCCCCAGGTTGCCGGAAATGGTCGGCAAGGCCACGTTGGCGATGGTGGTGTCGAGCACCTGCATGAACGTTGCCAGCGACAGGCCTATGGTGGTCAGCAGCAGGCTCGGCGGGGTGAACTGCGCCGCAGCGTTGTTGCTCATCGTTGCGCCGTCTTGCCAGGGGCGCTGTTGTCGTGGATCAGCCGAGCGATCAGATGGTCAGCTTCGTCCAACTGACGGTCGTACACCTGGGTGGTGTAGCTGGCCTGCTGCGGCGGCTGTTGGGCCAGGGCCGGGCCGCTCTGATCGTGCAAGTCGACCTCGACCACCGTGGACAGGCCAATGCGCAGCGGGTGGGCCTTGAGCTGGTCCGGGCTGAGGTGAATGCGCACCGGTACACGCTGGACGATCTTGATCCAGTTGCCGGTGGCGTTCTGTGCCGGCAGCAAGGCGAACGCGCTGCCGGTGCCGGCGCCCAGGCTGTCGACGGTGCCGCTGTACTTCACGTCGCTGCCGTACAGGTCGGCGCTGATTTCCACGGGTTGGCCGATACGCATGTCGCGCAGCTGGGTTTCCTTGAAGTTGGCGTCGATCCACACCTCGTCCAGCGGGATGACTGCCATGGTCGCGGTGCCCGGCTGCAAACGCTGGCCGAGCTGCACGGTACGTTTGGCGACGTAACCGGTGACTGGCGCCACCAGCGTGGTGCGTGCGTGGTCCAGGTAAGCCTGGCGCAGGTCGGCGGCGGCGGCCATGACCTCGGGGTGCGAAGACACCACCGTGTCGTCCACCAGCGCCGTGCTGGTATTGAGCTGCTGGCGCGCGCTGTTGACGGCGGCCTGGGCCACGGTCAGGTCATCGCGGGCATGGGAGATTTCTTCAGCAGCGATCGCACCGCTGTCAGCCAGCACCTTGCGCCGGTTGTAGTTCTGCCGGGCCTTCTGCAACTCGGCCTGGCGTGTCTGCAACTGGGCCTTGAGGGAATCGACGTTGCTGTACAGGCCGCGCACCTGGCGCACCGTACGGGCCAGCTTGGCTTGCGCGGCCTGCAGGGCCACCTCGCTGTCGGCCGGGTCGAACTGCAACAGCACCTGGCCAGCATGCACCAGGTCGCCGTCATCGGCGCCGATGCTGGTGACGGTGCCGGTGACCAGCGGGGTGATCTCCACCACATTGCCGTTGACGTAGGCGTCGTCGGTGCTTTCGTGCCAGCGCCCGATCAGGCTGTACCAGGCCCAGGCGCCAGCGCCGGCAAGCAGCACCACCAGCAACAGGCCAAGCAGCCAGACTTTGCGCTTGCGCGACGGTTCGGGTGCGGCGGAGGGAGTTGAGGTGTCTGCGTTACTGGCCATGACAATACCTTGGAATATGAAACAGGAATCAACGATCGCCGAAGCGGCGGATCGTCAGAGGGTCGCCGGCACCGAGCAGGACCTTGGCCAGCAGGCCTTCAAGGGTCTTGAGCTCATCAGGCTGCAGCACGCCGACCAGTTCGTTCATCGCCGCCGCGCCGATCTCGGGCAAGCGGTCGGCCAGGCGTTGGCCTTCGGCGGTCAGGGCCAGGCGTACCTGGCGACGGTCGTCGGCGCAGCGGTTGCGCAAGATCAGGCCCTTGTGCTCGAGGCGGTCGAGCATGCGGGTCATCGAGCCGCTGTCCAGGCCCAGGTAGCGGCACAGCTCGGCCGGCGTATCCACCTGGTACTGGGTGACGATGATCAACACTTTGAACTGCGCGGCGGTAACGCCTTCTGATTCGAGGTGCCAGTCGAGAATGCGGTCCTTGAGGATCGCCGCGCGGCCCAGCAGCATGCCGATGGCGCAGGACTGGAAGTTTTGCGGGGTGAAATGGGACATCGGCAGCAGCTCGGGCAATTGTGTAAAAATATTACTGCCTAGGCAGCAAATGTCAAAGCTTTCGTTAGGGGGCTATGGGAATAGCCCAGGGCCATACGCCAGGTGGGTGCCGGGAAGGGTTCTCAAACGCTGGAAAATCCGGGCGAAACCGATCAAAACACACATAACTGATAGTCATTCGCCATTACCTTGGTTCTCGGGAGGCCCCTCGCAGGGGTAGAATGCGCAAAACCCGGAGCCGCAATGAACCAAGACCGCCTCAATCCCAGCCCAGACGATGCCATCACCGACGCCGCCGCGCAGTGGTGCATGCGCCTGCACGCCGACGATTGCACCCAGGCCGAGCGTGAAACATTCGCACGCTGGTTGGCAGCGGACCCGCGCCACGCTGATGAATACCAGGCGATGCTGGAAATCTGGCAGACCGCCGACCTGCTGCCGCGCAACGCCACGGTCATCGATTTCAACCCACCTGTACGCACTATGGCGCGGCAACGCCGCCACTGGCGGCCCATGGCCTCGGCAGCAGCCATCGCCCTGCTGGTGTTGCCGCTGGCGGGCTGGGTTGGCTGGGAACAGGGCTGGCTACCCAACCACTACCAGCACGTTGAAGCAGGCGACCAGGCGCGGACCGTGCAACTGAGCGACGGCAGCACGGTGGAGCTCAACCTCAACACCGAACTGACCTACTTCAACTACAAGGACCAGCGTCAGGTCACGCTCAAGCGAGGCGAGGCGTTCTTCAAGGTGCAGCATGACAGCACCCACCCCTTCATCGTGCGTGCCGGCCACGGCCAGACCCGGGTCACTGGCACCCAGTTCAACGTGTGGAAGTATCAGGACCAGGTCAAGGTCACCCTGGTACAGGGTTCGGTGCTGGTCAGCAGCGACGGCAGCACCGGCGGCTACCGCCTTGGCCCAGGCATGCAGGCCAGTTATCGCACCGGCGACTTCGAGCCGCAGTTGGCCCAGAGCGAAGACTATGGCAACAGCCTGGCCTGGCGCAGCGGCAAGCTGGTGCTCGACAACCTCAGCCTCGAACAGGCACTGCCAGTGATCAACCGCTACCTCGATGCGCCCCTGCTGCTGGCCGATGCCAGCACCGGCCGCATCCGCATCAGCGGCATCTACAACACCCGTGAAGTCAAGCGCCTGGTGGACAACCTGCCCAAGGTGCTGCCGGTGTACCTGACCCGCAGCAAGGACGGCAGCACCGTCCTCAACCGCATTTCCCCGCCGCCCGACAAGGGCTGATGCGCTAGAGCGTCATCGCCGCCAGCCAGCCAAACGCCATCAGTGGCAGGTTGTAGTGGATGAACGTCGGTACCACGGTGTCCCAGATATGGTGATGCTGGCCATCGACGTTGAGCCCCGAGGTTGGCCCCAGGGTCGAGTCCGATGCCGGCGAGCCTGCATCGCCCAGGGCACCGGCGGTGCCGACGATGCACACCGTGGCCAGCGGGTCGAAGCCCAGCTGCACGCACAGCGGCACGAAGATCGCCGCCAGAATCGGCACCGTCGAGAACGACGAACCGATGCCCATGGTCACCAGCAACCCCACCAACAGCATCAGCAAGGCACCAACGCCCTTGCTGTGGTCGATCCATTGCGCCGAAGTTTGTACCAGGCCGTTGACCTCGCCAGTGGCTTTGAGCACCTCGGCGAAACCCGAAGCTGCGATCATGATGAACCCGATCATGGCCATCATCTTCATGCCTTCGGTGAACAGGCCGTCGGTGTCTTTCCAGCGCACGATGCCCGACAGCGAGAAGATCAGGAAACCGACCATGGCGCCGATGATCATCGAGTCCAGCCACAGCTGGACGATGAACGCCGCAGCGATCGCCAGCCCCGCCACCAGCAGGGTCAGCGGGTTGTACTGCACGCTGGCCTGCTCGACCTGCTCGATGCGCGCCAGGTCATAGTCACGCTTCTTGCGGTAGCTGAAGAACACCGCCAGCAGCAAGCCGGCCAGCATGCCCGCCGCCGGAATGGCCATGGCATGGGTGACGTTGACACCGCTCACGTCCACGCCTGCGCGGGCAACGTTGGCCAGCAGGATCTCGTTGAGGAAGATGTTGCCAAACCCTACCGGCAGGAACATGTACGGCGTGATCAGGCCAAAGGTGATCACGCAGGCGATCAGCCGGCGGTCGATGCGCAGACGGGTCAGCACGTACAGCAGCGGCGGCACCAGCAGCGGGATGAAGGCGATGTGGATGGGCAGGATGTTCTGCGACGACACCGCCACCACCAGCATCAGGCCGATCAGCAGCCACTTGACCTTGCCGCCGCTGGCATGGCCCTGGCGGTCGATCATCGCCAGCGCACGGTCGGCCAGGGCGTGGGCCAGGCCGGACTTGGCAATCGCCACGGCAAAGGCGCCGAGCAAGGCGTAGGACAACGCCACCGTGGCGCCACCGCCCAGGCCGCCGTTGAAGGCCTTGAGCGTGCCCTCGATGCCCAGGCCACCGACCAGGCCACCGGCCAGGGCGCCGATGATCAAGGCGATGACCACGTGCACGCGCGACAGGCTGAGTATCAGCATGATGCCTACCGCGGCAATCACTGCATTCATGGTTTGGCTTTCCTCGTAGCTGCAGACAAAAAGCGCGCACTCTGCAGCACTGGCGCACAGATGTCAAAAGCGCCAGGCGGCGGCGTATTACGCGGGCCGGCAAATTTAAATTGAATGTTTGAATAAAGAAAAAACCGGGGCCGCCGATATAGCAGAGGGATTGAGCCCCACCCAAGATCCAAAGCCAAACCCTTACCCTCAAAAAAGGGACGCCCCATGCCTTTGCGACAACTTTCCATCCAGTGGAAGATCACCCTGCTTGCCGGCCTGTGCCTGGCCAGCATCGTCACACTGCTCGTCGGCCTTTCGCTGTACCGCATGGACCACAGCTCGGACCTGGTCAAAGCCAGCAGCGAGAAGATGCTCAGTGAGGCAGCGCAGGCGCGCATCGAGTCGCAAGGCGAGGTCCAGGCCTTGAACATCAGCCGCCAGTTCATGGATGCCTACCAGTACGGCGCCGGGTTCGCCCGCCAGGTGCTGTTCCTGCGTGAACAGGCGGAAAAGCGCTTCCTGGATGCCTACGACCTGCGCGAAGACATGACCCGCCAGGTTCGTGCAGCCCTGCAGGCCAACCCCGACCTGCTGGGCCTGTCACTGGTGTTCGAACCCAATGCCTTGGATGGCAAGGACAGCCTCTTCACCGGCCAACCCGAGCTTGGCAGCAACGAAACCGGCCGCTTCGCCCTGTACTGGTCACAGCCGCGCGTGGGCCAGCTGACCGCCATGGCTCTGCCCGAGCACGACATGGCCAACACCGAGATCGGCCCCAGCGGCCAGCCCGCCAACACTTGGTGGGTGTGCCCGCGCAGCAGCGGCAAGGTCTGCGTGGTGGAGCCATACTTCTACGACATCGACGGCCACCGCGTGCTGATGACCAGCATCGTGTTCCCGCTGGCGGTAAACGGCAAGGTGATCGCCACCCTGTCCATCGACATCAACCTCAACAGCCTGCAGGCCCTGAGCCAGGAAGCCAGCCGTAGCCTGTACGAAGGCCGCACCACGGTCGGCATTCTCAGCCCCGTGGGCCTGCTGGCCGGCTACAGTGCCGATGCCAGCAAGCTGGCCCAGCGTTTTGACCAAGTTGACACCAGCAAAGGCGCCGAACTGGTACGCAAGCTGGCCGAAGGTAAATTGAGCGTCCACCACGACCAGCAACGCCTCAAGGTACTCGCAGCGTTCCAGCCGATCCCTGGCGCCCAGCCATGGGGGGTGCTGCTGGATGTGCCGGAAAACGCCCTGACCGGGCCGGCCGAGGCGCTGAAACAAGAGCTCGACGCCCTGAACACCAGCGGCACCCTGTTGGAGCTGGGCCTTGGCCTGGGCGCTGCGATTGCCGGCCTGCTGCTGGTGTGGCTGATGGCCCGTGGCGTGACCCGGCCGATCCTCGGGGTGGCGGCCATGCTCAAGGACATCGCCAGTGGTGAAGGCGACCTCACCCGCCGCCTGACCTATGACAAACAGGACGAGCTCGGCGAACTGGCCGGCTGGTTCAACCGCTTCCTGGACAAACTGCAGCCGACCATCGCCGAGGTCAAACGCTCGGTGCAGGCGGCCCGCAGCACCGCCGACCAGTCCTCGGCGATTGCCACGCAAACCAGCGCCGGCATGGAACAGCAATACCGCCAGGTCGACCAGGCGGCCACCGCCTCGCACGAAATGAGCGCCACGGCCCAGGATGTCGCCCGCAGCGCCGCACAGGCTGCACAGGCCGCCCGTGAAGCAGACCAGGCGACCCGCGAAGGCCTGGCGGTGATCGACCGCACCACCCGCAGCATCGACACACTGGCAGCAGACATGAGCCATGCGATGGCCGAGGTCGAAGGGCTGGCCCACAACAGCGAGAAGATCGGCTCGGTGCTGGAGGTGATCCGCTCGATCGCCGAGCAGACCAACCTGCTGGCACTCAATGCCGCCATCGAAGCCGCCCGTGCCGGTGAGGCCGGCCGTGGCTTCGCCGTGGTCGCCGATGAAGTGCGCAACCTGGCCCAGCGCACCCAGGAGTCGGTGGAAGAAACCCGCCAGGTCATCGAAGCCCTGCAGGCCGGCACCCGCGAGGTGGTCGGCGCCATGGACAACAGCCACCGCCAGGCCCAGGGCGGTGTGGAGCAGGTCGGCCAGGCCGTCACCGCGCTGCAGCGCATCGGCCAGGCCGTGACCGTGATCACCGACATGAACCTGCAGATCGCCTCCGCCGCCGAAGAACAGAGCGCAGTGGCCGAAGAGATCAACAGCAATGTCGCGACCATCCGCGATGTCACCGAGTCGTTGTCCGGGCAGGCCAACGAGTCGGCGCGGGTCAGCCAGTCGCTCAACAGCCTGGCCAACCAGCAGCAGGGGTTGATGGACCAGTTCCGCGTCTGACGGGTGCTTCTCATCGCTGGCATGGCTACGCAAACATTCCAGCGATGAGGCCTGCAACAGCTGACATGCAGCGGGGTGCCTGTGGCCGGGTTGCCGGCGACAGGATCGGGCTGCATGAGGTGAGTGAATGTCAGGTCCGATCACCTCCATGATCATCCCCGACATCATGATTGACCCCATCATCAGCACCATGCCCTACGCCGTGGGCCTCACCCACACCATGACTGGCTTCGTGATTCGCTTCATGGTTGGCCCCATCATCCGCCCCGTTGCGGCCACTTTCACCGCGACCTGAGCTAGCATGACCGCCGCCATCACCGCTGTGGCCGCTACCGCCGTGGCCTGCGCCACTGCCACCGCTGCCGCCTCCATGCCCCCCACCGCCGTGACCGCCGCCTCCGTGACCTCCCCCACCGCCGTGGCCACCACCACCGCTACCCCCACCGTGGCCGCCACCACCGCTACCCCCACCGTGGCCGCCACCACCGCCA